>CACPDA010000030.1 GCA_902632515.1 uncultured Pelagibacteraceae bacterium | reverse complement strand
ATAAACTTTATGCATCTATTGACTTAAATAAAATTCGTCCTTTGAAAATCTTTAAATGGTTAAAAAAAAATAATATCTCTGACAAAGAAATGCTTAAAACATTTAATTGTGGGGTTGGTTTTTGTTTAATCATAGAGTCAAAAAATTTAGACAAAGTCAAAAAATTCTTCTCAGATAAATATAAGCCTTATATTATTGGGAAAATTCTGAAAGGTAAAAATAAAGTAAAATTAAATGATAAAATCGATTGGTTCTAAAAAAATTAGAACTGCAATATTCATCTCGGGAGCAGGTAGTAATTTAAAAAATCTTATAAAATATTCGAAATCAAATCAATTGCCTATAGAAATAACCTATGTTGTTTCAAATAACAAATACGCAAAAGGATTAGATATTTCTAAAAGAAAGAATATAGAATCTAATTTCTTTCATTTTGATAGTAAAAAAATTGAAAATCAAATTTTAATAAAATTAGAAAAAAAACAAATTGATTTAATTTGCTTAGCAGGATTCATGAAAATTTTATCTAAAAATTTTATCAAAAAATTTAAAGGGAAAATTTTAAATATTCATCCATCATTATTGCCTAAATATAAAGGTTTAAACACTCACGCAAGAGTAATAGCGAATAAAGAAAGGATTTCAGGATGTACTGTTCACCTTGTTAATTCAAAACTAGATTCTGGGAAAATTATTTTACAAAAAAAAGTAAAAATTAATAAGACCGATACAGTTGAAACTCTTAGAAAAAAAATTTTGAAGCAAGAACATATTTTATATCCAAAGGCTATTAAAAAATTGATATCTAATCTTTAAAGAAAAAATCTATTTCTATTTTTGCATTTTCTAAACTATCTGATCCGTGGACAGAATTTTTGTCTATAGATATGCCATACTTTTTTCTAATTGTTCCATCTTTGGCATCTTTTGGATTTGTTGAGCCCATTATTTCTCTATTAGCCAAAACAGCATTTTCTTTTTCAAGTATCATTACTACAATAGGACCAGATGATAAATAGGCGCATAATTCGTTATAGAATGGTTTGGTTTCATGAACTTTATAAAATTGCTCTGCTTCAGATTTTTCTATCTTTATTTTTTTTTCTTTAATAATCTTGAAACCATTACTTATAAATATTGTTTTAATAGCTTCTTCCAAATTTCTTTCGACTGCATCTGGTTTAATAATTGATAAAGTTTTTTCTATTTTACTCATAATGATCTTCCACTAATTTATTTAACAATCTCACACCAAATCCTGTTGCACCCCACGAATTTAAAGCTCCTCCATATTTTGAAAATGCCATTCCAGCAATATCTAAATGCGCCCAAGGAGTTTTGTTTAAAATAAATCTTTGTAAAAATTGCGCTGCTGTAGTAGATCCTGCTCCTCCAATATAATTAATATTTTGCATATCTGCATTTTTAGAGTCCATTAACTTATCATAATTTTTATTTAATGGCATTCTCCAAACTTTTTCATCTACTTTTTGACCTGAATCGAAAAGCTGTTTTGATAATTTATCATCATTAGAAAACATTCCCGCATACTCAGAGCCAAGTGCAACTATAATCGCTCCAGTCAATGTTGCTAAATCTACAATAAACTGTGGTTTAAATTTTTGTTCTGTAAAAGTTAAAGCATCTGCTAGAACTAATCTTCCTTCAGCGTCAGTATTTAAAATTTCTATAGTTTTTCCACTAAAAGATTTTACGATATCTCCTGGTCTTTGAGCATTTCCGCCTGGCATATTTTCAACAAGTCCAACAACACCAACTGCATTCACTTTTGCTTTTCTTAAAGCTAAATTTTTCATTAAACCAACGACAACAGCTGAACCTGCCATATCATAAGTCATATCTTCCATAAACTTTGCTGGTTTTAATGAAATTCCTCCAGTATCAAAACAAACTCCTTTACCAACAAATGCTATAGGTTTATTTTTAGATTTATTTCCATTCCATTCAATTGTAACAAGGTATGAGCCTCTAATACTACCTTGTCCAACTCCAAGTAAAGCATTCATTCCTAATTTTTTTAACTTTGATTCATCATATACAACGACCTTGAGACCAAATTTATTTAATTGTTTAATTCTTCTGGCATACTCATCTGGGTGTAAAATATTTCCAGGTTCAGATACTAAATCTTTTGTAAAATTAGTTCCTTCTATTAATGAATTAAATCTTCTATTTGCATTAAATTTTATTGATT
>CACPDA010000029.1 GCA_902632515.1 uncultured Pelagibacteraceae bacterium | reverse complement strand
CTTGTTATCATTTGGAACAAATAGTTCTTTTTTATTAGTCAAATTATTTGTTAAATAAATATCCATATTATTATGATTAAGAAATATACCTTATTTGCTAGTTTGTTAATCTAATTGATTAATTAGGGATTTTGCATACTGGAATTGGCTCCATTTTATGCAAGTTTTGCTTTCGAATTTTTTCGTATTGTTCTCTGTGAGGTGAATTTGGGTTATTCATTGCATCTTCAAGCTCTGAATATTTAAATCCCAATTGACCTTCGTCTGTTCTGCCATCATCCCACAAACCATCAGTTGGAGGAGCGTCAATAATTTCTTTTAATATGCCCAATTCTTTTCCTAATTCCCATACCTCGGTTTTATTACAGTCTGCAATAGGAGATATGTCAACACCACCATCACCATATTTTGTGTAAAAACCAACACCAAAATCCTCTACCTTATTTCCTGTTCCAACTACAATTCCTTTATTTGCAGCTGCAACTTGATAAAGAGTAGTCATTCTAAGTCTAGCTCTTGAATTAGCGAAACCATGTTCATTATCAAATTTATTTAATGTTGTAGAAAAGGTCTCAAAAAGTTTATCTAAACTCAAAGTATGAGCTTCAACATTTTTGAAATTTTCTAATAGCCATTGTTGATGCTTTAAACTTAAATCATGTTGATTTTCTTTTTGTTTGATAGGCATTGTTAAAACAATAGTTTTCATACCAGTCATTGCACTTAAGGTACTTGAAACAGAGGAGTCAATACCACCAGATATTCCAATAACTAATGATTGTGCTTTATTTGGCATCTTATCAGCGTATGCTTTTATCCAATTCGTGATAAATTTTACTTTTTCTGAAGGTGTCATGCTAAATATTTAACTATCTAAAATTTTTATGCAATAGCTTAAGATGCCGCTTGAATAGCATTTTTGGAATAGCTGCTATTCTTTTTTATCTCATCTGAAATTAAAAAAGCCAACTCCAAAGCTTGGTCTGCGTTTAGTCTTGGGTCACAGTGTGTATGATACCTACTTGATAAATCTTGATCTTGTATATTTTTTGCTCCACCAGTGCATTCAGTTACGTTTTGGCCTGTCATCTCAATATGTAAGCCACCTGCATATGATCCCTCGCTTTGATGAACTGCAAAAACGTCTTTTACCTCTTTAAGTACATTATTAAAACGTCTTGTTTTGTAGCCTGTAGTTGATTTAATTGTATTTCCATGCATAGGATCACATGACCAAATTACATTAACACCTTCCTTCTTAATTCCTCTGATAAGTTTTGGTAAATATTTTTCAACACTATCATGACCAAATCTGGATATTAAAGTGATTTTACCCTTTTCATTTTTTGGATTTATCAATCTACAAATCTTAACTATTTCATCGGGTTTACTTGTGGGGCCACATTTAATTCCGATAGGATTTTCTATTCCTCTACAATATTCAACATGTCCCCCATTTAGTTGTCTTGTTCTATCACCAATCCAAACAAAGTGAGCTGAGGTGGCATGATGTTCTCCAGTTGTTGAGTCAATTCTTGTCATGCTTTCTTCAAAAGGCAAATGTAAAGCTTCATGAGATGTCCAGAAATTTACAGTTTTAAGTCTTCTATTAAAATCTGAATTAATCCCACAAGCATCCATAAATGCTAATGCATCAGCAATTTTATCTTCTAGGTCTTTAAATTTTTTTGCTTGAGGACTTTTTTTTATATATCCTAAATTCCACAAGTGAACTTTTTTTAAATCTGCAAATCCACCATGTGAAAATGCTCTTAAGAGATTCAATGTTGAAGCAGATTGAGAATAGGCTCTAAAGAGTCTTTTAGGATCATGTTTTCTTGCTTTCTCACTAAATTCTATTCCGTTTACGTTATCACCTAAATAACTAGGGAGCTCTTTATCACCTTGTTTTTCAGTTGGTGCGCTTCTTGGTTTTGCAAATTGACCTGCTATTCTTCCAAGCTTAATTACCGGTAACGAAGCAGAGTAAGTTAATACTAAAGACATTTGAAGAATAACCTTAAAAGTATCTCTAATATTATCGGGATTAAATTCTGCAAAACTTTCTGCACAATCACCGCCTTGCAATAAAAAAGCTTTTCCATCAACAACTTCAGCAAGCTGTTGTTTTAAATGTCTAGTTTCTCCAGCAAAAACAAGTGGTGGAAAAGTTTTTATTTTATTTAAAACTTGATCCAATTCTTTCTTATCCGAATATTCCGGAATATGTTTTACAGGATACTTTCTCCAGCTATT
>CACPDA010000028.1 GCA_902632515.1 uncultured Pelagibacteraceae bacterium | reverse complement strand
TTATGATTTTAAAACTAAAAGATGGTGACGTAAAAATTGAATTATTTGAAGATGTAGCCCCAAACCATGTAAAAAGAATAAAGGAATTAGCAAACGCAGGTAAATACGATAATGTAGTTTTTCATAGAGTTATAGACGGATTTATGGCTCAAACAGGAGATGTAAAATTTGGTAACTCAAGTAAACCAGATTTTAATTTAAAAATGTCTGGTATGGGTGGATCAGATTTACCTGATCTAAAACAAGAATTTAGTAACCTTCCTCATGATAGGGGAACTTTGTCTATGGCTAGATCATCCGATCCTAATAGTGCAAATAGTCAATTTTTTATTTGTTTTAAGCCAGCTCCTTTTTTAGATAAACAATATACTGTTTTTGGAAAAGTAATTGAAGGCATGGAATATGTAGACATGATTAAGCGAGGAGATGAAAATAACAATGGTTCAGTTACAGACCCAGATAAAATTATAAGTTTTAAATCCTTATAATATAAATGGCATTAAAAAATTTTGCCTTTAAAGTTCATAATACAGATAATTTTGCTCGAACTGGTTTAATTGAAACGAATAGAGGAAATATTCATACGCCAACATTTATGCCAGTAGGCACTCAAGCAACAGTTAAAGCTTGTAAGATTGAAGATATTAAAAAAACTGGTTCAGAGATAATTTTATCTAATACTTATCATTTAATGATTAGGCCTGGTGTAGAAAGAATAAATAGAGTAGGTGGTTTACATCAATTTATGAATTGTGATTTACCAATACTTACAGACTCTGGTGGTTTTCAAGTTATGTCATTATCTAAATTAAATAAGATTGATAGAGAAAAAGGTGCTATTTTTAATTCTCATGTTGATGGTAAAAAATTTATTTTAAGTCCTGAAGAAAGTATTAAGATCCAACTTGGACTTAATTCAGATATTTTAATGATAATGGACGAATGTCCCAAAAAAACTAGTGACTATAATCTAATAAAAGAATCAATGAAATTATCTTTATATTGGGCAGAAAGATCAAAAAAACAGTTTGGATTTAATCCTCATAAAGCATTATTTGGAATTATACAAGGCGGACTATTTGACGACTTAAGAAAAATATCTTTGGATGAACTAATTAAAATAGATTTTGATGGATATGCTGTGGGTGGTCTTGCTGTAGGTGAGTCTCAAAATGAGATGTTCAATGTCTTAGATAATTTAAAATATATCTTACCAAAGGAAAAACCCCATTATTTAATGGGTGTTGGAACACCATCTGATATTTTAGGAGCTGTTAAAAGAGGAATCGATATGTTTGATTGTGTTTTACCAACGAGATCTGGAAGAACCGGTTTAGCTTTTACTTGGAATGGTAGAGTAAATATTAAAAATAATAAATACCAAAATGATGATACACCACTTGATTTAAATACAAAAAACCTTGATTTGTTCAAATATTCAAAAAATTATCTAAATCATTTGTTTAATACAAATGAAATACTCGGGTCTATGCTATTAACTTTACATAATATAAATTTTTACCAGGAATTGATGAGGTCAATTAGGGAAAACATAGATAATGGTACATTCAACGAATTTCACGATAAATACATTGATAAGTTGTAATTATATTTACCATTTGTCTCACAAATTCCCATTTGAATTATTTGAATAATTATATATATACGTTTACGTTTGATAAATTTATGGGCCGTTAGCTCAGTTGGTAGAGCAATTCCCTTTTAAGGAATGGGTCGATGGTTCGAGTCCATCACGGCTCACCATTAAATTATGATATTTTAATTGGTGGATATTCAAGAATAATCTTATTTTTCCACTCATTTATTTTTTTTATTCTATTATCAGCAGAAGGATGTGTACTCATGAATTCAGGAGGTTGTTTTCCTTTATTAAATTCTTTCATTCTCTCCCAAATTTTAGATGTTTCTCTTATGTCATAACCTGATAAAGAAGAAAAAATCATACCTAAATAGTCTGCCTCGCTTTCTTGTTTTCTATTAAATGGATTCATTATTCCTAATTGTGACAATAATCCTACAGTATCCATTCCAGTTGCTTGATTAATATCTGATAACACGCCCCCACTTGCTATATCAATAATTCTTGTTCCAACATTTAGTAAAGTTCCTCTACTAGCTCTTTCAACAGAGTGTTTTGCTACAGCATGTGCAATTTCATGTCCCATGACAGCAGCAAGTCCATCAGTATTTTTAGTAACATCTAGTATACCCGTGTACACAG
This sequence comes from uncultured Pelagibacteraceae bacterium, assembly GCA_902632515.1. Next base: position 286 of record CACPDA010000028.1, on the reverse strand, counting down.
CAATTTTACCACCAGGCATACACCATGCGTTTCTTACTTTCTTATTATCTATTAAAATATATTCCCATTCAAAATACTTTGTTGGATCATCTAATTTAGCTTGATAAAAATATTCACCAATCGAATCCTCCATTTTTTTACCAATTTCTTTAATTAAATTGAGAGTTTTTGTATCTTTGCTTAATTTTTCTTTCTTTTTTACCTTTTCAAATATTTTAGCAGCTTGAGCATTTAATTTTGCTTCAGGTACAATCTTTAATTGTTTTCTATCAGTAATTGGTGCACT
>CACPDA010000027.1 GCA_902632515.1 uncultured Pelagibacteraceae bacterium | reverse complement strand
AAAATTTAAAAGTTCTATTTTAAAGATTTCAATTGGCTTATTCTTTTCTGTTGTAATTTACTATCTAAATAATTTTTTCAATGTCTTAGGGAAAACTGAAAAGATTAATCTTATAATTTCTGTTCTCAGCCCATTACTTATTCTTTTTTTAATTAATATTTTTATGATGAGAAAAATAAATGCTAAATAAAATTTTATATTTTTTATTTTGTTTAATCATTTATTTTTTAGCATGTGTCAAAGTATACTCAAATGAAGAATTCAATTTTAATATTACAGAAATTCAAATCTCAGAAGATGGAAATAAAATAACTGGATCAAAAGGAGGTAACGTTATTACAGATAATGGAATTGTCATTTCTGCTGAAAACTTCAATTATGACAAAACAAAAAATATTTTGAAAGCTTTTGGGAGTGTTAAAGTTGAGGATAAAAAAGAAAATTACATAATTATTTCAGAAGATATTACTTATATAAAAAATCAAGAGACAATATTAAGTAAAGGTAAAACTACAGCAAATATTTATTCAAGATACAATTTGGAGTCTAGTGATTTAATTTTTTCAAGAAAATTTAAAATTTTAGAATCCAAAAAAAAGACAATTGTTAAAGATGAAATTAATAAAATTTTATATAGTTTAGAAAAATTTAATTTTCTCTTAGTTGAAGAAGTTTTGAAAGGTGAAAAAATTTTAGTCAGTTTAGATTATAATTTACCTCAAAACGACAAACTTTTCTTTGAAAATGGAATGTTTGATCTTAAAAATAAAACTTTTGCTGCAAAAGATTTTGAATTCAAGTTTAAAAAAGATGGTATATTTAATGAAGATAATGATCCGAGATTAAAAGGACTTTCAGCGACAAGTGAAAATGATATTACAATAATTAACAAAGGTATTTTTACAAGCTGTGGATATAATGATAATTGTCCTCCATGGGCTATAAGTGCAAATAAAATTATTCACGATAAAAATAAGAAACAAATGATCTATGAAGATGCCCTTCTTAAGATTTATAATATACCAGTTTTTTATTTTCCCAAATTTTTTCATCCAGATCCAACAGTAAAAAGACAGTCTGGTTTATTAATTCCCAGGTTAAGTAACTCTAATATTCTTGGAACATCAATAACCTTACCTTATTACCATGTCATCTCAGATAATAAGGATTATACTCTAAGATCAACAATTTTTGATAGTGATGTAACAATGCTACAAAATGAATATCGACAAGTTAACAAAAATTCATCTTTATTCGTGGATTTTGGATATATCGATGGTTACAAACCCTCTACTTCAAATAAAAAAAATAGCCGTACTCATTTATTTGCAAATTATAATGCAGATCTTGACTTAGAAGATTTTATTACAAGTAACCTTTTTGTTTCAATACAAAAAGTTTCTAATGATACTTACTTAAAAATATTTGATGGGAATTTATTAAAAAATGAAGTTACTCCATCTAATTATGATATATTAGAATCTGAGGCTAAGTTAACATTAAATCATGAAGATTTTAATTTTTCTACAGGAATTCAATCATTTGAAAACTTAAAGCTACCGAATTCTGATAGGTATCAATTTATATTACCTTATTATAATTTTAGTAAAAGAATTTTTGATGATTTTAAAAATGGTTTCATAAATTTTTCTTCAAAAGGAAGTAATGAATTAAATGATACTAATAATCTTAAAACGAAAGTTATTAATGATTTAAACTTTGATAGCTTAAATTTTATTTCTGATATTGGTTTTAATAACAATTTTAGTTTAAATTTTAAAAACCTAAACACTATTGGAAAAAATGATTCAAAATATAAGTCAAGTCCACAAGTTGAATTAATGAGTATAATTGAATACCAATCAAGCTTACCATTAATTAAGGAAACAGATAAAAATATAAATTACCTAACTCCCAAGATGTCATTGAGATTTAATCCAGGAGATATGAAAAATAGTAATGATCTAGATAGAAGTATAAACACTGACAATATATTTGATTTAAATAGATTGGGATTAGATGACTCTTTTGAGGAAGGAAAGTCTTTAACTATTGGTTTAGATTATAAAAAAACAAGTCTTGAAAATATAAATAAATTTTTTGAAACTAGAATTGCAACAGTTTTAAGAGATAAAGAAGAATCTTTTATTCCAGCCTCTAGTGGAATTGATAAAAAAGATCCGAATATTTTTGGATCAATAAATAATAGTTTTTCTGAATTTTTTAGTATTAATTATGATTTTATAATAGATAATGATTTGCAAACTTTAAAATATAATCAAATTGATACTTCTTTTAATTATAAAAATTTTAGTACTGAATTTAATTATATTGAAGAAAATAATCCTTTTGGAAATTCAAATTCAATAGAAAATAAAACAACTTTAAAAATAAATGATAAAAATTATCTTTCTTTTAACACACGAAGAAATAGAAAAATTGATTTGACAGAATATTACAACCTAGTTTACGAATATAAAAATGATTGTCTTGTTGCAGGTCTTAAATATAACAAAACATATTATGAAGATAGAGATGTTCGACCATCAGAAAATTTATTATTTACAATAACTTTAAGCCCGCTGACAAGCTTGGAACAAAAAGTAGATCAATAAATTGAAAATGAAAAAAATTCTTTATATATTTTTTTTATACATTTCAATTTTACAAAGTTCAATACTAGCTATAGAAAATAAAATACTTCTAAAAGTTGATAATGAAATTATTACATCAGTTGATATTTTAGATGAAATAAATTATTTAAACTCTATAAACAATTCTTTAGATGGTCTTGACAAAAATAAGATTTTTCAAGTTGCTCGTAATTC
>CACPDA010000026.1 GCA_902632515.1 uncultured Pelagibacteraceae bacterium | reverse complement strand
AATTTATTTTTTAAGCACTATGCCATCTGAAATTAATCCATCATCAATTTTTATAATTTCTTTTTGTTCAATATTAATAACTATAATTGTTTCCATTTTTCCCGCATTAAAAGCTGCGAAATTAGATCCAGTTCAATCACTTAAATATGAATAATCTAATTCAAATTTCAAATTTAAATAAGAATTTTATAACTGAAAAAAAAATTAATGTTTTAAAAAAAATTAATTATAAATTTAAAAAAGGTAAAATTTATTCTCTTATGGGACCATCAGGATCAGGAAAATCAACTCTATTAAATTTATTGTCATTAATTGATCGCCCAAGCTCTGGTTCAATTACTATTGAAAAAAACTTGATAAATTTTAATAATTCAAAAAAAAATGATCTTTTGAGAGCAAAAAAAATAGGGATAATTTATCAACAAAACAATCTGCTTTCAGATTTTACTGCTTTAGAAAATATTTGTTTAGCAAGTCTTGCTGCTGGGAATGATAAAAAATCCTCTATAACTAAATCTAATATCTTATTACGAAAAGTTGGTCTCACTAGTAGGTCAAATCATTATCCTTCACAATTATCAGGAGGTGAAAAACAGAGAATTTCTATAGCTAGAGCACTAATTAATGATCCACAAATTATTTTAGCTGATGAACCAACTGGTAGTCTAGATTTAGAAACTGCTAAAGATATTTTTGAAATATTGAAAAAACAAATAAATCCCAACAGATTAATCATATTTGCAACTCATAATAGATTTTTTGCCGATAAGTCAGATTGCTTATTGGAAATAGTTAATGGTAATATAAAAACCATTAATGGCTGAGTCTAATGTTCAAGTTTTTAATCATTTAAAAATTCATTCGCAATATTCAATTTGCGAAGGTGCAATTAAAATTGATGATTTAAAAGAATTTTCTAAAATTAATAAAATCAGATCTTTGGCTCTTTGTGATACTTTAAATTTATGCGGAGCTTTAGAATTTGCTGAAAAAATATCTAAAATAGGAACCCAACCCATTATTGGAACTCAAATAAATTTTAAGATTTATGATACAATAGGTCTTTTACCTTTATTTGCCTTGAGTGAAGATGGTTATAAAAGAATTATTGAATTATCTTCATTATCATATTTAAAAAATGATGAGTCTTCAGATCCATATTTAAACTTTCAAGAATTATTGGATAAAACTGAGGGGGTTGCAATCTTTTCAGGATCTATATATGGATTATTTGGACAATTATTTACTAAAGGAAAATTTGAAGAAATTGAAGATCTGTATTCTAAATTAAAATTAAACTTTGCTGATAAGTTTTATTTAGAAATTCAAAGACATGGAGATTATAATGAAAATAATTTTGAAAAATTTAACTTATCACAATCCTCAAAATTAGAAATTCCATTAATAGCAACTAATGAAGTTTATTATTTAAACAAAGATATGCATGAAGCACATGATGCTTTAATTTGTATAAAAAACAAAACTTATATTAATGAAAAAAATAGAATTAAATTTTCTAATCAACACTATTTAAAAAATGATGACGAGATGTCAACATTATTTGCTGATTTACCAGAAGCATTGGAAAATAATTATAATTTTTCATTTCGTTGTAACTTTAGACCTTTTTTTTCGAAGCCAATTTTACCAAATATAAGTTCAGAAAAAGATGGTAATGCTGATGAAATTTTAAAAAGAAATTCATTCAATGGTCTTAAAGAAAGATTTAATATAGATCCTAATTCAGATGATAAAAAAATTTTAAATGATAAAAAATTTTTAGATTATAAAGATAGACTAGAACATGAACTTAGCATTATAACTGAAATGAAATATGCTAGTTATTTTTTAATTGTATCAGATTATATTAAATGGGCTAAAAATAACGATATCCCAGTTGGACCTGGTAGAGGTTCAGGTGCTGGTTCTTTAGTAGCTTGGTGTCTTTCAATTACTAATGTTGATCCGATAAAGTTTAACTTAATCTTTGAAAGATTTTTAAATCCTGATCGAATTTCGATGCCTGATTTTGATATAGATTTTTGTGAAGAAAAAAGAGATTTGGTATTTGAATATTTAACTAAAAAATACAAAGATAGTGTTGCTCATATTATTACTTTTGGAAAATTAAAGGCCAGGATGGTTTTAAGAGATGTGGGAAGAGTTTTAGGATTATCATACGGATTTGTAGATAGTATTTCTAAAATGATTCCTTTTGATCCTTCAAGACCACAAAGTTTATTAGAGTGTATAGCTGGAGAACCAAGACTCCAAAAATTAATTAATGAAGATCCTAGAGTTAAGAAACTAACAGATCTTTCTCTAAAATTAGAAGGTTTGAATCGAAATGTTGCTACTCATGCAGCTGGTGTGGTTATAGCTGACAGAAAACTAACTGAAGTAGTTCCATTATATAAAGACTCTTCTGCAGATTTGTTATTACCCTCTACACAATTTGATATGTATTCAGCAGAAAATGCAGGATTAATTAAATTTGATTTTTTAGGTTTGAAAACTTTAACTGTGATAAATAATACTCAAAAAATCATAAGAAAAATTGATAAAGATTTTAATATAGAAAATATAAATTTTCAGGACAAAAAAGTTTTTGATCTATTATCTTCAGGCAAAACTGTTGGCTTGTTTCAGATTGAAAGCTCTGGAATGAGAGAAGCATTGACGCACATGAAGCCAAATCATATAGAAGATATCATTGCTTTAGTAGCTTTATATAGACCAGGTCCAATGAACAATATCCCAACCTACAATGATTGCAAACATGGAAGACAAAAACCTGATTATCTTCATCCTTTATTGGAAGATATTTTAAAACCAACTTATGGGGTTATCATTTACCAAGAGCAAGTAATGCAAATTGCTCAAAAATTATCTGGTTTTACTGCTGGTCAAGCAGATATTTTGAGAAGAGCCATGGGTAAAAAAAAAAGAACAGAGTTAGAAAAACAAAAACAAAGTTTTATAGCTGGAGCTGTAAAAAATGGTATTAGCAAAGATATTGCTGCAGGAATATTTCTTAAAATAGAA
>CACPDA010000025.1 GCA_902632515.1 uncultured Pelagibacteraceae bacterium | reverse complement strand
AAATTTTATCTAAAATTGTTAATTTAAAATTAAACGAATATACAAATGCAATAAAAATTCCAAGTGGTTTCCTGATAATAAAAATAAATGATATTAGAGAAGTTAAAAAAGATATAAATATTGATGAAGAAGTTAAAAAAATTATACAAATAAAAACTAATGACCAACTAAATCAATTTTCAAATATTTTCTTTAACAAAATAAAAAAAAATATAACTATAAATGAAAACTAAACCTATCTTAATAGTTGCTGGTGAACCAAACAGTATTTTTTTGGAAATTTTTTTTAAATCCTTTAAAAATAAAAAAGTCAAAAGTCCTATAATACTTATCGTTTCACAAAAATTACTTTACCTTCAAATGAAAAAACTTGGTTTTAAAAAAAAAATAAAAGTTTTAGATCTAAATAAAATTAATTCTTACTTATTAAATAATAATTCAATTAATATTATTGATGTAAAATACAATACAAAAAAAACTTTTGAAAATATATCAAGTAAATCAAATCCTTATATCTCAAATTGTTTTAAAATTGCATTTAAATTAATTAAATCAGGATATACGCATAAGTTTATAAATGGCCCGATTTCAAAGAAAAATTTTTTAAAAAAAAAATATTTAGGTGTGACAGAATATTTAGCTAAAAAATTTAAAGTAAAAAAATTTGCTATGTTAATTTATAATAAAAAATTGTCTGTTAGCCCAATAACAACCCATTTACCATTAAGATCTGTTCCAAAAAATATCAAGAAAAAGACAATAATTGATAAAATTAATCTCATAGATAACTTTTACAAAAAATATTTTCTATTAAGACCTAAAATTGCACTTACGGGATTAAATCCTCATTGTGAAAGTATTCAAAATTCAAATGAAGATGAAAAAATTTTAAAACCAGCCGTAAAATATCTTTCTAAATCAAAAGTTAAAATCTCGGGCCCTTATGCAGCAGATACAATTTTTTTAGAAAAAAATAGATTAAAATATAATGTTATAGTTGGAATGTATCATGATCAAGTTTTAACACCAATAAAGACGATTTATGAATATGATGCTATTAATATCACTTTAGGTTTGCCTTTTATAAGAATATCTCCAGATCATGGTCCTAATGAAAAAATGTTGGGGAAAAATTTATCTAATCCTCTAAGTTTAATTAAGGCAATAAATTTTTTAGATAATATTAAGTGATAAAAGCAAAAAAAAGCTTAGGACAAAATTTTCTAAATGACATCAATACTTTAGAAAAAATTACTAATCTTATTCCTATAAAAGATAGAAATGTTCTTGAAGTTGGTCCAGGAACAGGAAATTTGACTTCATATATATTAAAACATGAGCCAAGAAAATTATATTTGGTTGAAAAAGATGACAATCTTGTTTCCTTATTGCGTAAAAAATTTCAAAATAAAGTAACTATAATTAATGAAGATATCTTAAAAATTGATGAAAAATTGATATCAAATGAAAACTTAATTGTATTTGGAAATCTACCTTATAACATTTCAACAGAGATATTATGTAAATGGATTACAAATCTAAATAAAGAAAGTTTTTGGTTTGAAAATTTAATTTTAATGTTTCAAAAGGAGGTCTCAGATAGAATAATTGCGAAATATAATACCTCAAGCTATGGGAGGTTGAGTGTCATAGCTAATTGGAAATTAGAAATTAAAAAAATTTTTGACATAAAGCCTGAATGTTTTTCACCAAAACCTAGTGTAGATAGCTCTTTATTAATGTTTAAACCTAAAAAAAAATTTTTTCCTATTGAAGATCCAAAAAATCTTGAAACAATTACCAGAATTTTTTTTAATCATCGTAGAAAAATGTTAAAAAAACCATTTTACCAAGTATTTAATAAAAATTTAAATTTAGAAAAAAAATTAAATTTAGATTTGAACTTGAGACCTCAGAACTTGGATTTTGAGACTTATTATTTGATAGTCAAAGAATATGAGAAGTTAAGAGGTTAATTTTTCAATATGATTTCTAACATATTCTAAATCATAATCTTTCGAACCATTTTGTAATTCAGCTTGAATTAAATTAGATATTTTTGAAAAACAATTATCAAGATTGTCATTGATAACAACATAATCATAATTTATCCAATGAAGTACATCCCTACTAAATTGTTTCATTCTTTCTTCCGCAATCAATTTATCTTTCATATCTCTATTAGAGAGTCTTTCAAATAAAACATTTTTACTTGGTGGTAATATAAAAAAACTAATTAATTTATAATCAAGTTTTTTATTTTTAATTTGATCTGCTCCCTGCCAATCAATATCAAATAGAACGTTTTTACCTTTATTTAAATTATCGATTACTGGTGTTCTTGTTGTACCATATAGATTGTCAAACACTTTAGCATATTCTAAAAACTCCTCGTTTTTTATTAATCTTTTAAATTCTTCTTCATTTACAAAATAATAGTCCTCATTTGGAATTTCATTTTGTCTGGGCTGTCTTGTTGTGTGTGAAATAGAAACCTCAAAATTATCTAATTTTGATAGAAGTTTTGCTAGTGTAGTTTTACCTGCTCCAGAAGGAGAAGATAATATGATCATTACCCCATCATTTTTTATGGGCATCAAAGAATTTAATTGGCTTTACCTTCAATAAATTTTACAGCATCACCAACTGTTAAAATTTTTTCAGCCTCACTGTCTGATATTTCTGAACCAAATTCCTCTTCAAAAGCCATAACCAACTCAACAGTATCTAAACTGTCAGCTCCGAGATCGTCAATAAAGCTCGATTCCTCTGTTACTTTAGACTCATCTATACCTAAGTGATCTGCAACTATTTTTTTTACCTTACTTGAAACATCTTCTGACATATAATTCCTTTGTTGTTTTTAATCTTATTAGTTTAAAAACATGTTTTGTCAAGCCATATACATACCTCCATTTACATGTAATGTTTCTCCATTAATATAGTCGGATTGATTAGAGGCTAAAAAAATTACAGCATTTGCAATATCGTTTGGGTCACCCAATCTTGCTGATGGAATTTTTGATATAATGATTTCTTTAAATTTTTCATCTATTTTGTCCGTCATAGCAGTTTTGATAAATCCAGGAGAAATACAATTAATATTGATATTTTTTTTGGCGTATTCTAATGCCAAACTTTTTGACATTGCAATGATACCTGCTTTTGAGGCAGTGTAATTTGCTTGACCCAGATTTCCAGTATGACCCACAACTGAAGTAATATTAATTATTTTTCCAAATTTATTTTTAAGCATCTTTTTTATAGCAAACTTACTTAATAAAAATGTCGAGGTTAAGTTAATATCAATTACTTTTTTCCATTCATCAAAACTCATCCTTATCGCTAAATTATCTTGTGTTATACCAGCGTTATTAATTAAGCAATCAAGATTACCACCTAATTCATTTGTCGCATTTTCAATAAATTCCTCAATCTTATCATTTTGAGAAATATCAAATTTCATAATCTTCACCTTACTAAATTTTGATTTTAATTCATTTAACTTTTCAATTCGCGTACCAGTAGCTAAAATATTAGCACCATTTTCATTTAATTTATCAATTATTGAATTACCAATCCCACCAGATGCTCCTGTCACAATAATATTTTTATTTTTTAAATCACTCATATATTTAAATCTTTTATATCATTCTCATTGTTGATTGTATGAATTTTTAAATCTTTATCAATTCTC
>CACPDA010000024.1 GCA_902632515.1 uncultured Pelagibacteraceae bacterium | reverse complement strand
CTATCTTTAACCCCAACTATTTGTTTTGGAAATCTTTTTACAAGCTCTTCTACACATTCTAAACTAAATTTATAACCACATAATTTCTCAAAATTGTAAATTATAATTTGACATTCAGGAACTGCTTCAACAACTTTAGTGTAAAAATTTAAAACATCTTTATCCTCATACTTATAATAAGCTGGAGGCATAACCAGAAAATTTCTAAAACTCAATGACATTGCTATTTTCATAAAATTTATCGTTTCATTCAATGAATTTAAACCGGTACCAATTAAATGTTTATCTTTGTATTTGTTCTCAGATAAACTATTCAATAACTTTATTTTCTCAGAAATGGGTATTAATTGTGCTTGTCCAGTGCTTCCAAAAATTGCTGTTCCATGGCAACCTTGATCAATTAATTTTTCAGCATGGATTATGGTTTTTTCAATATTCAAGCTTAAATCAGAATTTAAAACTGACATTGAGGCCGCAAAAATTCCACTTATTTTCGTCATAATAAAAATTTATATAAAAATATACTCAGTAAAGTTTATAAATACCATATGAAAATTTTAGCAATTCAAAATAGAATGGGTATTGGTGATACTGTAATTTTTTTGCCTTTTATTAAGGCTTTATATAAAAAATTTAATTCACCTATTAGTTTACTTGTTAAAGAGAGCTCAAAAGCAGATCAATATTTATTCCATACTAATTATATTGATAAAATTCTTATTTTAGAGAGAGATACTAATAACAATAGTAGACATAGTGGATTTTTAGGAAGTTTTAATTTAATCAAAGATTTAAAGAAATATAATTTTGAAAAAATTTTCATTTTTAATTCTTCTTTAAGGTTTAACTTGATTGCAAGATTTTCAAATATTCCAGAAATTTATCAATATCCTTTGTTTAATAAAAAAAAACAACACATTACTAATACTCCAAAAAGGTTTTTAAAAGAAAAATTAAATATTCATGTAAATGAAGATCCTAATATCCATATCAACAATGAGCTTATAGCAAAAACTATAAAAAAATTTCAAATAAATAAAGATTACTTAAATATTCTTTTAGGTATAGGTGGCTCAGGGCCTACAAAAAGAATACCTTCAAGAGTATTTTTAGAAGTTATTGGTAAAACTTTAAAGATTAAAAAATGTAAATTTTTTCTTGCTACAGGTAAAAAAAGTGAAGAACAGAAGATATTAAATGAAATATTGAATACTGAATATGGAAATTTTTGTGTACCTTTAGATAAATTTTCAATTAAAGAGACTTTGCCAATTATAAAAAGTTGTAATTTATCAATATGCAATGACTCAAGTTTTAGTCATTTATCAGCAGCTTTAGGTATCAAAACAATAACTTTAATGGCTGATACACCATTAATTTATGGAAATTATAGTTCAAATATGTTTCCAATATTACCTGATGGTGAAGAAACAGTTAGTCATAATACTTTAGGTAAAGAAAAGATAAGCTCAGAAAAAATTTTTGATAAGTTAGTTGAAATAATTAATTAGGAAATATCATTTAATACAATATCTTTAGCTTCATTTACAATTGAAGAAAGCCTTGAAGTTTCGGGAGAAACATCGGGGTGAATTTTTTTTTGAATTTTAATATAAGCTTTGTTCACATCTTCTTTAGTAATTTTATTATTCATATCTAAATTTAAAATTTTATAGGCTTCGGGTACAGATATAGATGATTGGTTATTTGAATTTGCTTTATTGAAAGAAAATCTTCCTGATCTTCGCAGTGTTTGTATTAACCTAAAAAGTGATATTATTTGAAATATGGAAAGACCTTTAAGTTTTAATAAAGCTAAACTTGCGAGCGTAAGAGGTAAAGTTAATAGGAATCTTCCACCAATGGCAAATAAAACTGCCAAAACAAATAAACCAATAATTAATAATATTCTTAATGTTTTTGATATTTTTTTTGATGAAATATTACTAACAATTCTCAATAGAAAATAAAAAATAGTCAAAATTACTACTGTATAAATAATTATATTCATATATTTGTGTTTTAATGAAAGTACCACATCTTAAAAAAAAACCAGAGCTTAAATCTTGTCACAACATTACTTGGGAAGATGATTATAGTTGGGTACATCAAAAAGATATACTTGAGGTTTTGAAAGATGGCTCAAAATTACTTCCCGAGGTAAGAGAATATCTAAACCAAGAAAATAATTACACAAAACATCATTTAAAGGATACTGAAGAATATCAAAAAAAAATATTCAATGAAATCAAAAGTAGAATAAAATTAGATGACGAATCTTTAAAATTCATTGATACCCAATATGAGTATTGGACAAAAACAACCACTGAAGGAAACTATTCTATAAAACTGAGAAAGAAAATAGGCTCTAATACAATTGAAGAATTCTGGAATGGGGATAAAGAGAAAGAAATATTAAAAACTGAATATTTTGGTGTGGGTGATTTAGAGGTAAGTTACAACGATAAATATTTGGGTTATTCTCTGGATTTAAAAGGTTCAGAATATTTTACAATATATCTAAGAGAAATTTCCTCAAAAAAATTAATTACCGAAAAAATTGAAGATACCAGTGGAAGTATTACTTTTAGTTTAGATGATAAATATTTTTTTTACTCAAAACTTGATGAATTTCATAGACCAAGAAAAATTTTCAGACATAAAATTGGGTCATCTTCTAAAGAAGATGAACTAATTTTCGAGGAAAAAAGTGATGCATTTACAGTTGGGATAAACTTAAGTTCAGATGAAAAATACTTTTTTATTACCACTTCAGACCATAATACGTCAGAACAATATTACTTTGGTGTAAATGAGAAAAGACCAAATCCAAAATTAATAAAAAAAAGAAAAAGAGGCATAATTTATTCTATAAATTCATGGGATAATCATTTTTATTGCCATACAAATGAAGATGCAGAAGATTTCAAAATTGAAAAATGTGACAATCTTACTGATCAAAATTGGGAAAATTATATTCCTCCCAAAAATGAAGTTCTAATTGGAGGACTGATATTTTTAAATGATTGGATCATTAGAGGAGAAAAATCAAATGCTTTAGGGAAACTTTTTGTAAAAAATAAACAAACTGGTTTTGAAGAAGAATTGAAATTTACTGAAGAGGAAGTTATTGTGCCTGGCATATCATTAATTCAAAGAGATAAAAATACTGATTTAGTTTATTTGTCTTATTCATCACCAAAAACACCAAGTAAAACTTACTTATACAATTTAAAAACAAAAGAAAAAACATTAGTTAAAGAACAAAAAATTCCCTCTGGTCATAATTCTAGTGACTATATAGTTGAAAGATTAGAATGCCCATCTCATGATGGAAGATTAGTTCCGATAACAATCACTAGACATAAAAAAACAAAAATTGATGGATCAGCTAATTTACTTCTATATGGTTATGGATCTTATGGAAGTTCAATGACACCAGATTTTTCATCAACTAAATTTAGTTTAATTGATAGAGATATTATTTGGGTAACAGCACATATTAGAGGTGGAATGGAAAGAGGTATGAAGTGGTGGAAAGAAGGAAAACTTCTAAATAAAAAAAATACTTTTAAGGATTATTTATACGCTGCAAAGTATTTAATAGAAAAAAATTATACTTCAAAAGGAAAAATAATTGGTATGGGAGGATCTGCGGGAGGTTTGTTAATGGGTGCTGTTGTAAACGAAGCACCACAATTATTTCTGGGAATT
>CACPDA010000023.1 GCA_902632515.1 uncultured Pelagibacteraceae bacterium | reverse complement strand
TTATTATTAAAAAATGTTAAAAGTAAAGCTCTAATATGAGATCCATCAACATCTGCATCGGTCATAATAATTATTTTTCCATATCTTAAATCCTTAAGATCAATTTCTTGAGATTTAGGATCTAATCCTAATGCATTAATCAAAGTTACTATTTCATTTGAGGAAATCATTTTAGATAAAGCCTTAGTTCTGTGTTCAGATCCATTGCCATTTCCATTTTTTTTTAATTTTAAATCTTCAACATAAGTATTTAAAATTTTTCCTCTTAAAGGTAATACTGCCTGATTAGCTCTATCTCTTCCTTGTTTTGCTGATCCACCCGCAGAGTCACCCTCTACAATAAATAACTCTGTACCTTCCTGTTTTCCAATTTGACAGTCAGCTAACTTACCTGGCAAACCACTTAATTCTAAAGCACCTTTTCTTCTTACATTTTCTCTTGCTTTTCTTGCAACATCTCTTGCTAATGCTGCTTGAATTATCTTTGCTAAAATTATTTTGGCAATAGATGGATTTTGATCAAACCAAATAGATAATTTTTCATTTATAATTGTTTCTACAATCATTCTAACTTCTGAAGAAACAAGCTTATCTTTAGTTTGAGACGAAAATTTAGGATCTGGAATTTTGATAGATAATACACAAGTTAAGCCTTCTTTGATGTCGTCACCTGAAATAGTTAATTTATTTTTTTTTAAAAGATTATGCTCATTAGCATATTTGTTAACAACTCTTGTTAATGCGCTTCTAAAACCCAATAAATGTGTACCACCATCCTTTTGGAAAATATTATTTGTATATGGAAAAACATCCTCTGTATAAGAGGAGTTCCATTTTAATGAACACTCAATTTCAATATTTGTTTTATGACCCTCAATATAAATAGGCTTTTTAAATAAGTCATTTCCATTTTTGTTCTGCAGTTTTTCTCTCTTTTGATCTAAAAACTCTACAAATTCAATAATTCCTCCGTCAAACTTAAACTCACTAATTTTCTCTTTTTTTTGAGTATCATCGACAAAAGTTATTTTTATTCCTTTGTTAAGAAAAGCAAGTTCTCTCATTCGCTTGGTTAGAATTTTTTCACTAAATTTAATTGAGGAAAATATTTCTTTTGAAGGTTTAAAAGTTATTTGAGTTCCAGTTTCTTTGCATTTACCATTGACTTTTAGTGGTGATATTGCTTCTCCATTTTGAAATTCAATAAAATATTTTTTACCATCTCTGTATATTTCAAGTTTAAGGTTTTCTGATAATGCATTTACTACTGAAACACCCACACCATGTAATCCCCCAGAAACTTTATATGAATCGTGATCAAACTTTCCTCCAGCATGTAATTGGGTCATTATTACCTCTGCAGCAGATTTTTTTTCACCCTTATGAATATCTACTGGTATACCTCTACCATCATCACGGACTGTAACTGTACCATTAGAATTAATCTTAACATTAATATTTTTACAAAAACCTGCTAATGCTTCATCAATTGAATTATCTACTACTTCATAAACCATATGGTGTAAACCAGTACCATCATCCGTATCACCAATATACATCCCTGGTCTTTTTCTTACTGCCTCTAAGCCCTTAAGAACTTTGATGGAGTCTGCCTGGTAATTGTTTTTATTTGTCATTTTTTATAAATTTGGAAAAATTTATTATAACATTTTTTTAAAATATTTGTTCACTTATAATAAGTTTATTGAGTTAAAACGCTATAATTTAGCTTGAAAATATTGACCTTTTTGATGGCGGAGAGGATGGGATTCGAACCCATGAAAGAGTTTCCCCTTTACACGCTTTCCAAGCGTGCGCCTTCAACCACTCGGCCACCTCTCCAGCTATTTTTCTTTTGAAATTTTAAGAACACCAATAAATGCCTCTTGGGGTATTTCTACTCTACCAAATTGTTTTGATCTAGCTTTTCCTTTTTTTTGTTTTTCTAATAATTTTCTTTTTCTATCAGTAGCTCCTCCGCCATGAATTTTTGTTAAAACATCTTTTTTAAAACCTTTTATTGTTTCTCTAGCAATAATTTTTCCACCTATCGCAGCTTGCACAGGAATCATAAAATTATGTCTTGGTATCAAATCTTTTAATTTTTCACATACTTCCCTTCCAGTACGCTGTGCAAAATCTTTATGTATCATCATTGCTAAAGCATCAACTGGCTCACCATTTACTAATATTCCAAGTTTTACTAAATCACCTTCTCTATGACCGATAATTTCGTAATCAAAACTTGCGTATCCACTTGTCATTGATTTGATTCGATCATTAAAATCAAAAACTACTTCATTCAATGGTAATTCATAAGTTAGAACGGCTCTATTTCCTGAATAACTAAGATTTATCTGTATACCTCTTTTATCCTGACATAGTTTAATGATTGATCCTAAATATTCATCAGGAGTTATAATTGTTGCTTTTATCCAAGGCTCTTCAATAAATTTAATAAAAGTTGGATCGGGAAGGCTTGAAGGATTTTGTAAATCAAGAACGTCTCCATTATTTAAATTTACCTTGTAAACAACCCCAGGGGTCGTCGTTAATAAATTAACATCAAATTCTCTTTCGAGTCTCTCAGTGATTATTTCAAGATGAAGCAATCCTAAAAACCCACATCTGAAACCTAAACCCAAGGCTGAAGATGACTCTGCTTCGAATGAAAAACTTGCATCATTTAATTGTAATTTAGCTAAACCGTCTTTAAGTTTTTGATACTCAGAACTATCGACAGGAAACAATCCACAAAAAACTACTGGTTTACTTGGTTTGAATCCAGGTAAAGCATCAACAACAGGTTTTGAAGCATCACAAATTGTATCTCCAACTTTTGTTTCTGATAAAACTTTGATTCCTGTAGTAATGAAACCAATCTCACCAGCACTTAATTCATTAATATTTTTTGGTTTAGGTGTAAAAACACCAACTTTTTCTACAATATAATCTTGATTGGTTGATATCATTTTTATTTTCATATTTTTACTAATCTTGCCATTAATAACTCTTACTAATATTACTACTCCAAAATATGTATCGTACCAACTATCTACTAATAAACATTTTAAATCCCGATCTATCTTTCCTTTTGGTCCAGGTAATTGATTTACAATTTTTTCTAATATTTCTTCAATGCCTTCTCCAGTTTTTCCAGAACATGGAATAGCATTAACTGTATCTATTCCAATGACATCTTCGATTTGTTTACTAGTTTTTTCTAAATCTGAAGCTGGTAAATCAATTTTATTTAAGACAGGAATTATCTCATGATTTATATCTAAAGCCTGATAAACATTTGCTAATGTTTGGGCTTCTACTCCTTGTGTGCTATCAACAATAAGAATAGATCCTTCACATGCATAAAGTGATCTACTAACTTCATAACTAAAATCTACATGCCCAGGAGTATCTATTATATTCAAAATATATTCTTTCCCATTTTTTGATTTGTAATTTAATTTGACAGTTTGAGCTTTAATAGTAATTCCTCTCTCTCTTTCTATATCCATAGAATCTAAAACTTGAGCTTTCATTTCCCTCTCAGTTAAACCACCACATTTATGAATTATTCTATCTGCTATTGTTGACTTGCCGTGATCAATATGTGCAATAATTGCAAAATTTCTTATATTATCAATAATACTCATTTAAATATTAGGATCGAATTTTAGCACCAGTTTTTTTTTCAACTGTCTTTATTATTAAATTATTAATATTTTCTAAATCACTATCGTTCAAAGTTTTTTCTAACGACTGAATTGTTACACTAATTGCTATTGATTTTTGATTTTCAGGAATATTATTTCCTTCGTAAACATCAAAAACTTTGACATTACTTACTAAGCTTTGATTTACGCTTATAACAGCACTTATTAAATCTTGCGCATCCACTTCTTTATTTACTATAAAAGCAAAATCTCGCTCTGATTTTTGATACTCAGATGTAATAAATTTTGCTTTTTTATTATTTAATGATTTTTTTGATAGCTTTAAATTATCTATAAAAATTTCAAAACCTACTAAAGACTCTGTTTTTATATCAATTTTTTTTATAATATTAGGATGAATTTCACCAAAAAAAGCCGCTACTCGTCCTTTTTCTTTATTTAAAAATAATCTACCAGATTTACCAGGATGATAATAATCGGGAGTATTACTGTCTACAAAAAACTCATCAGAGTTATAACCTGCCTCAATTAAAGTTTGAATTACATCTCTTTTAACATCAAATACATCAACGTTTCTCTCTTTTTCAATCCAAGATAATCTAGATTTCTTACCAGATGAAATACCACAAACTACTGTATTTTGATCTCCTGGGTTAGAACCTGTAAAAATAGGACCAATTTCAAAAATTGATAAATCTTTAAATCCTCTATCTAAATTTCTTCTCATATACATAATTAAATTTGAAAATATAGAATTTCTTAATACACCTAAT
>CACPDA010000022.1 GCA_902632515.1 uncultured Pelagibacteraceae bacterium | reverse complement strand
CTCTTTTGAATAGATTACCAATTTTTCCAATTTACTATTCGGGTAATACAAAATTTACACCTATACATTGTTCAGACCTAACAGACATCATTTTTGATGTAATTACTAAAAAGATAAATTCTAATATAATAGAGTGTGTTGGACCTGAGGTACTTACATTTAAAGATATTTTAAAAGAATTGCTTATATCAATAGATAAAAAAAGATTATTGATTCCTTTGCCAATAGCCGTGGCAAGTTTGTCTGCAATTTTTTTACAGATATTTCCTAAACCGTTATTAACATTAGATCAATTAAAACTTTTAAAATATGATAATATTTTATCAAAAAAATATAAATCGAACTCTGACCTAGGTATGCCAAGTACGAAAATTTTTAGTGAAGAAATTAAAAAGTATTCCTATATGTGGAAAGATGGCGGGCAATTTTCAAAGTAGTGAAAGTTTAAAAAAAACTATGCTGATTTGATTTTTTTTTCTATAAATTCAGGAACTTCATCTTTTTCTGTTACATCTTCTTTCTTACCTTTAGGCTGGTAAGCATATAATAAATGAAGTTTACAATAAGAGAAATCTTTTAGAGACGATCTTCCACAAAAATAAAAAGATTTTTCATCAGGATGACCAATTGGCCATTTACATGTATTTTCATCTAATTCTTCAAGTTGTTTAGGTCGTTCAGGTTCAAAATCCTTTTCAATTATTAATGATTTAAATCTACTAGTTTTTGTTCTCCTTTTTTTAATATTATTACTTTCACCTAAATTTTGAAAATTTTCATTAGGTCTTGCTGCTCGAGTCTTAATTTTCGCTGAGAGATTTAATCTATGTGCTTTTCCAATGACAGCATTTCTACTAATTCCGCCAATTATTTCTGCAATTTGGCTTGCAGTATTCCCTTTGCCCCAAAGTTCTTTTAATTTTTCAACTTTTTCTTCAGTCCAACTCATATATCTATATATTGTATAACAACTTAATATGATAACAATATACTGATATTAAATAAATTTAAACAATCAAAATTTAAGAGTTATCAACAATAATAGTTATTACCTACCATGGATAAATTTCAATCATTACTTGTATCTAAGAATTAAAATTTATAAGTATATTTAAAATAATTTAACATGAGTTTTTTAGCAAAAAATTATAATAGAAAAAAAATTTCATTTGTCAGAGGTAAGGGAAGCTTCCTATATACTGCAAATGGAACTAAATATTTAGATTTTGTACAAGGCATAGCAGTAAATTCTTTAGGTCATGCAAATCCAAAATTAGTTAAGGCAATCAAAAACCAGTCAAAAAAACTATGGCATGTGTCTAATGCTTTTCAAATTCCAGAGGGAGAAAAATTAGCTAAAAAAATATGTCAAAAAACTTTTGCAGATTATGTGATATTTCAAAACAGTGGTGCTGAAGCTACTGAAGCTGCGATAAAAGTGGCTCGAAGATATTTTTATTCGATCGGAAAACCCAACAAAAATAGAGTTTTATGTATAAAAAATTCTTTTCATGGAAGAACACTAGCTGCTATTTATGCAAGTGGTTCAAAAAAAATGACAGAAGGTTTCGGACCTAAGGTTCCTGGATTTGATCATATAAATTTTAGGGATTCAAAGCCTAGATTTCCAAATTTAAGAAAAAAAATCAAAAAAAATACAGCTGCAATCATGGTAGAAACTATAATGGGTGAGGGCGGTATTAAGCCTATACCAGATGAATGCCTCAAATATTTGAGGAAGATTTGTAATCAAAAAAAAATATTATTAATTTTAGATGAAGTTCAATGTGGAATAGGAAGAAGTGGTGATTTTTTTGCATTTGAGCGGTCAAAAATCATTGGTGATATTGTGCCAATTGCTAAAGGAATCGGAGGAGGTTTTCCATTAGGTGCAGTTCTTATGAATAAGAAAGCTGCTTCTGGAATGACCCCAGGAACGCATGGTTCAACCTTTGGAGGCAACCCTCTGGCTATGGCAGTTGGGAACACTGTTATGGATATAGTTTCTAGTAAGAAGTTTTTAAAAAATGTCAAAAAATTGTCTAAATATTTTATCTCAAATTTAAATTTACTTAAAATAAAATATCCTAGAGTTATTAAAGAAATTAGAGGAAGAGGTTTATTAATTGGAATTCAACTTTATAAAGATCAATCCAAGTTTATTCAGAAATTGATGAATAATAAATTATTAACAATAAGAGCTGCTGAAAATGTTGTTCGTATTTTGCCTCCATTAAATGTAAAAAAAAATGAATTAGATCAAGCCCTCAAGATAATAAATAAAGTTTGCACTGAACTTAAATAAGATGGAACATTTTATTAATCTAAAAGACATTCCTGCTAAAGATCTTAGAAAAATTTTAATTGATGCAAAAAAAAGAAAGAGCGCAAGAAAAAAACTTAATAATCTTGAACCTGATAAAGGCGCGCCCTTAAAAGGTAAATTATTAATACAAATGTTTGAAAAATCTAGTCTGAGAACTAGATTGAGTTTTTATTTAGCAATTAAACAGCTTGGTGGCAGCACTTTAACACTCAGACCAGATGAATTACATTTATCAAAAGGGGCGGAGAGCATTGAGGATACTGCTAAAATATTATCTAATTTTGGTAATGCGTTTATGTTAAGAACAGATAGTGATAAAAAATTAAATGAATTTAAAAAACATTTATCTATACCAATTATAAATGGATTGAGCCCAAGCTCACATGCTACGCAAGTTCTATCTGATGTTTTTACTGTCGAAGAAATTAAAAAAAAATCAATTTCAAAATTAAATATTTGTTGGATAGGGGACTCTAACAATGTTTTAAATAGTTTAATCGCGGCTTCGATTAAATTCTCATTCAAATTGAATATTGGCTGTCCAAAGAAATATCAACCTAGTAAAGATATTCTAGATTATATTAAAAATAATAAGAACAAAATTTTTTTATATAATGATGCAAAAAAAGCAGTAAATGGAGCTGACATTATTTTTTCTGATAAGGTAATATCTATGAATGACAAGGTAAATAAAATTAAAAAATTAAATCATTTTAAAAAATTTAAGATTGATAAAAAACTAATGAGTTTTGCCAAAAAAGATTGTATTTTTCTTCATTGTTTGCCTAGAGGAAAGGAAGTAGATGAAGAAGTTTTTTCAAGCAAACAATCAAAAGTATGGCAACAAGCTCTTAATAGAGTCCATGTTCAAAAGAGTATCTTATTATATTCTTTTGGAAAATTAAGGTAGCGGTAAGGGATTATCTGAATTTTGATTTAGATATAAAATTACGGAAGCTCTATCTTTCTCTTTTCTTAACCCAGCAAAAGCCATTTTAGTTCCTTTTATCCACTTTGCTGGTTTAATTAAGTAACCATTTAATTCTTCGAAAGTCCATTCCTTTCCGTATTCAGTAAGAGCTTTGGAATATTTATAATCATTTACAACTCCAATTTTTCTTCCAACAACATTATAGAGCGCAGGGCCAATATTATTTTTTCCATCTTTAACTATTGAATGACAAGCAGCACATTTTTTAAAAACTTTTTCACCTGTAGCTAGATCACCCATCGCCATTAAAGCAGCAATATCAATTTTTTCTTCAACTGTTTCAGAGTTCAATTCAGTACTTGTGGCAACTGCTTGTTCTATATCTACTGCATAACCAGGTGTTTTTGGCTTCTCAACAAAAAAAATTATATTAGATAATTTTCCTATTCCTATAACAAGTAGTGCTACCAACAATACAGCTGCAATAATTTTATTAATTTCAAAAGAATCCATTTTATTAAAAATTATTTTGAACGTATAACACTATAAATAATAAATTGCTTATATATTTTAATGTACAATTTTGCCTCTGTTTATATTGTATAAGAAAATAAAAAAACCAATGAAAACATTAGTTATAATTCCGTCCAGGTTATCTGCTACAAGATTACCGCGTAAACCTTTATTGAAAATTAATGGTTTATCGATGATTTCTCATGTTTTTAAGAAAGCTGAAAAGGCAAATATTGGAGAAGTAGTTGTTGCAACTGAAGATCAAGAAATAATCGATGATGTCAGACAAAATGGAGGCCAAGCAATTTTAACAAAAAAAAATCACAAAACTGGCACAGATAGAATTTATGAGGCATTCCAAAAATTGAATATTTCCAATGTTGATTTAATTTTGAATCTTCAAGGAGATGAGCCACTAATGAATGTAGATGATATTAAAAATTTGAATAATCAAATGAAAGATAATGATTATCAATTAGGTACACTCGCTTCAAAAATTTTAGATAAAGAATTTTTAGTAAATGAAAATATTGTTAAAGTAATAACAAAACAAAAACTAGATAACTCTAATTTTCCTGAAGCATTAAATTTTATAAGAAAAGTAATAAGAAGAAATGAAAATACCTATCATCATTTAGGTATATATTGTTATCGAAAAGAAATACTTGAAAGATTTATCTCTTTCAAACAATCATTAAATGAAATAAATAATAACCTTGAACAATTAAGAGCACTAGACAATAATATCAAAATTAATGTTGCCTTAGCTAAATCATCTCCAGTAGGTGTTGATACACCAGATGATTTTGTAGCTATTAAAAAAATTATGGAATATAAATCGTGATGAGTAAAATTTATTTTCAAGGAACCTTTGGTGCATATTCTCATTTAGCTGCTCTTTCTATAGATCCAATAGCAGAAATAATCCCTTGTAAAACTTTTGATGAATGTTTTCTTAAAGCATCAAAAGATAAAACATCAAAAATAATCA
>CACPDA010000021.1 GCA_902632515.1 uncultured Pelagibacteraceae bacterium | reverse complement strand
ATATCAGTAAATTTAATCTTATTTTTTAAAAATAAATCGACTAATTTATCGTTTATAGAGACCAAAATGGTTTCATACAAAGAGGATTTTTCAGGTAATTTATTTAAAATCTTTACAATGGGAAATCTTTTATATTCTACCTTTCTAAAATCTAAATTATTTAAAATCTTAAAATCAATTTTTTTTGAGTAAATTATTTTTGAGGATGAATGTAGAGAATTAGATATTGGTATTCTCATATTTGTGTCATGTACTACTATTTTTGTTAAACCATTTTTAAATTTAATAATTGCATGAACATATGATTTTGGATGAACTAAAATTGACAATTTTTTATAAGAAATATTGAAAATTTTTTTAGCTTCGATAATCTCAAAAACTTTATTCATCATTGTGGCAGAATCTATTGATATTTTTTTTCCCATTTTCCAATTAGGATGTTTGATAGCTTGTTTGTAATTTACATTTTTTAATTTATCTAAAGGTTTACTCAAAAAAGGACCTCCTGAAGCTGTTAAGTAAATTTTTTCAATTAATTCTTTTTTGATATCTCTTAAGGCATACCAAATTGAAAAATGTTCGGAGTCTACGGGGACAAATTTTGTCTTGTTTATTTTTAACTCTTTTTGAATTAAGTCCCAACCACATATGATTGCTTCTTTGTTAGCAATAGCTATTTTATTTGTGTACTTTATGATTTCAATCGTAGGTTTAAGTCCTTGTATGCCTGATATAGAACTCATGGTATAATCAACTTTTTTCTTAAAAATTTTTCCATAATTATTGAAGTTGTTATAAATATTTATTTTTTTTGAAAATCTATCTTTTTTTACTTTATTAAAACTACTTTCATTTGTGATAATTAAATTTTTAACTTTAAAAAATTTAGCTTGTTTTAATAGTTCTTTATAATTTCCATCAGCAGATAATAAAACAATTTCAAAATTTTTTTTATCTTTTTTAATTATATTAATTAAAGTTTTTCCTATAGAGCCTGTAGAACCTAATATTGCAATTTTTTTTTTCATATCAAATAATTGTATAAAAATAAATTATTGGTATCACAAAAATTAAACCGTCAATCCTATCTAAAAAACCGCCATGACCTGGTAAAAATTTTCCAGTATCTTTAATTTTAGCTTTTCTTTTAAAATAAGAAATTATTAAATCACCTATTTGACTAATTAGGGAAATGATAAATATAAAGATTAAAAAATCTATTGTATAATTGTTA
This sequence comes from uncultured Pelagibacteraceae bacterium, assembly GCA_902632515.1. Next base: position 4,423 of record CACPDA010000021.1, on the reverse strand, counting down.
AAAAGTTCATCATCTGAAATTTTTAAAAAAATTAAACCTGCAGTTAAAGAAAGAATAAAACCACCAGCAACTCCAGCATATGTCTTGTTGGGACTTATTTTAGTTAATTTAGGTCCCTTTAAAAACTTACCAAAAACATATCCACCAATATCAGTAAAAATACAAATACAAATTATAAACAGAAAAAAATCTAGTCCTAATGTATCTCTCAAAAAAAATGCTGAATAAAATGAAAAAAAAAGGAAAATTATTCCTAAAAATCTAAATAAGTTGTTTTTTTTACTCATTTGAACCCACTCATAACTTGTAACTAAAAACAAAATACTTAAAAAAAGTATTAAAAGAATTGAACCTTTTATAATAAAGAATATCGATATAGGTATCAATATTAGTGAAGTTAATAATCTTTTTTCAAATTCTCTTATCATTAAATATTTCCAAAATTTCTTTTAATACTTCTATATTCCTTAATTATTCTATTAAAATCTTTTTCACTGAAAGCAGGCCATAACTTTTTTTCAAAGAAGATTTCTGAATAAGCAAGCTGCCATAACAAAAAGTTACTCAATCTTTTAGTATCGCCAGTTCTTATTAATAAGTCAGGATCTGGTATATTTTTAGTTTGTAAATTTCTACTCAAATTTTTTTCACTAATTGTACTTTTATTTTTTTTAATTCTTTTAAAAGCTTCTATCAATTCTGATTTAGAACCATAATTTAATGCAAGATTAATTTGTAATTTGTTATTTTTTGATGTTTTTTTTTCAGACTCATTTAAAAGTTTATTCAATTTTGGTGAAAACTTTTTTGATCCTAAAATTTTAAGTTTTATATTTTGATTATGAAGCTCATTTATTCGATTTTTCAAAAAATTTTCTAATAAACTAAATAAAAAATTTATCTCTTTTTTTGGTCTTTTCCAATTTTCTGTAGAAAAAGCAAATAAAGTTAAAAAACTTATCTTGTTTTTTATTGTTTGTTTAATAATTTTTTCAACAGTATTTAATCCTGCTTTGTGTCCTGCGTTGCGTGAATTTTTAAATTTTTGACCCCATCTTCCATTGCCATCCATAATGATGGCTACATGTCTCAATGGGTTCATATAGTCATTATTTCTTTTTCTTTAGATGATACTTTATCATCAACAATTTGAATATGCTTATCTGTTATATTTTGAACATTTTTTTCAAATGACTTTCCATCATCCTCACTAATTTCTTTTGATTTTAATAATTTTTTTAATTCTTCATTCGCATCTCTTCGAATATTTCTTATAGAAATTTTACATTTCTCTCCCATTGATTTAATGATCTTTTTTATTTCTGATCTTCTTTCTTCATTTAATTCAGGTATAGGCAATCTAATTAATTGACCATCAATTTGTGGATTTAGACCTAATTCTGACTTTTTAATAGCAGCATCAATTAATGAAACATTATTTTGATCCCAAACTTGAATATTAATCATTCTTGGTTCTGGTGTAGTAATACTTCCAACCTGATTAATTGGCATTTGTTGTCCATATACATCCACCTTCACGATATCTAACATTGCAGCGTTAGCTCTACCAGTTCTTAGTGAAGATAGTTCTTTAGAAAAAACTTCAATTGTTTTATCCATTTTAAGGCTATGTGATTTCTCATCAAACATTTATTCGCCTATTTTAATTCTGCTAAATTCCTTTATCTTTAAATCGTTAATTGCGAGTTCTTTTAAAACATCTTTAACTTTCTTTTTAGGTTCCATGACCCAATCCTGAGTTAAAAGTGCATTTTCCTCTTTAAACTTATTCATCTTACCTTGACTGATTTTTTTTGCAATATCTTCTGGTTTACCTGAATTTTTAAGTTCTTCTGTAACTAATTCCTGCTCTTTATCAATAATTGACTTGTCAATAAGATTTGACTCTAACGCCAATGGATTAGAAGCTGCTATGTGCATAGATAATTGTTTTCCAAAATTTTTTACAGTATCAGAATTATTCTTTGTTTCTAATGAAACAACTACTGCTAATTTGGCTAAATTATCTTTAACAACTGTATGCAAATATTGATAATTCGTTGATGAAGAATTTGAAATAGTTTTAACTTTACCTATTGTAATTTTTTCACCAATTTTAGCTATTAACGCTACTAAAGTTTCTTCGACAGTAGTTCCATTTTTCATTTTTGTTTTTTTTAATTCTTCAATATTTGAATTTTTTTCATTATTAAGATCACTAAGCTCTTTAACAAATTCTACAAAATTTTCATTCTTTGCAACAAAATCTGTTTCACAATTAACTTCAATTATAGATGTTTTTTTACTATCTCCGCTAATAGCTACAACTCCTTCTCTGGCATCTCTTGACATTTTTTTTGATGCTTTTGAAATACCTTTTACTCTTAGTATCTCAACTGCTTTATTCAAATCCCCATTAGACTCCTTAATTGCTAAATTACAGTCTTTAAAACCAGCTCCAGTTGCTTGTCTTAATTTTTTTATACTTTCAATATCACTCATAATTAGTTTAATTTATTATTCTTTTTTTTAGAAAACTTTTTTTCTAATTTTTCTCTATCAATTTCCTCAATAGTTTTATTTTTATCATCATTTACTTTTTTCGTTTCTATTTTAGTTAAATTTTTTGAGGCAGAAATTATAGTTTCTTTTATTAAATTACAATAAAGGTCTATAGCTCTCCGAGCATCGTCATTTCCAGGAATAGGATATTCAATTCCATCTGGATTTGAATTACTATCTAAAATAGCAATAATAGGGATACCTAACTTGACTGACTCTTGTATAGCTAAAGATTCATAATTTGTATCTATAATAAATACTAGATCTGGAATTTTTTTCATTTCAGCTATTCCACCTAACGATCTTTGAAGTTTGTCTTTTTTAACACTCATTTTAAGAAGTTCTTTTTTTGTAAAACCTCTATTTTCTGAAGTTAAATCTATTTCTATTTTTTTTAGTTTCTTTATTGAGTTTGAAATAGTTCCCCAGTTAGTAAGCATACCTCCTAACCACCTATAATTAACAAAATATTGATTTGTTTCTTTTGCTAGTTCAGCAATAGCCTCTGAAGCTTGTTTTTTTGTTGATACAAATAATATTTTTCCATTATTTTCTATTGTACTGTAAACTTTTTCAAGAGCAATTTTTGTTAACTCTAAAGTTTGAGTTAGGTCGATAATGTGAATAGAATCTCTTTTTCCAAAAATATATTTCTTCATTTTTGGATTCCATCTTAATGTCTTGTGACCTAAGTGGACTCCTGCTTCTAATAATTGTTGAATTGTAACGTTTGGTATTTTCATATTTTTTCCCGGTTAAGCCACCACAGTAATTGCCACTAAAGGACCGGAGGTATTAAACCAATAACTGTGTGCGTGTTAATTTTAATTTGATGAATATTTACAAAGATTTTTTCTAATTAACAAGTGGAAATTAAGCTATAATTGCAGATATTTCCTTATTTCTAAGGAGATTAATGGTTTTTCTATCAATATTTCGCTTATTTTTTAACTGAAAACTGTAATCATTATTTTTATCACTAATATTAATCTTAATAATAGTATTACCATTTTCAGGTAAAAATTTAGACAAATCTTCTAATTCTTTAGATGATCTTAAATTAAATGTGACTTCTTGTATGGGTTTATTAAGTAAATCTTTTAATGAAACTATTTTTTGAACATTAATTCTTTTAAATCTGTTCTCTGTATCTGTAATTGATTTTACTAATGTAAGAATTAGAGAGCTCCCTTCTTTTAAGATTTCTCTGTTTAGCTCTAATATATCTGAAAATATGAATAACTCAAATACACTTGTTAAGTCAGTAAGTTTCAAAACTGCATAAGCATTTCCTTTTGCAGTTTTTCTTTCCTGAATTTTTAGTAATGTTGCAGCTATGTTAGTTTCTTTTTGAGAGTCATTATCTTTAAAGGTTAAATAATCATAAATATTATAATCATCAAAAATTTCTTTAAATTGATTTAAGGGATGATCTGAAATAAAAAAACCTACAGACTCAAATTCTTTAGAAAGCCTTTCTTCAAATTTCCAATCTTTAACATCTGTAAATAGTTCTTTTTCCTCATTTATATTATCACCAAATAAATCAATTTGATTGGCTAATTTATTTTCAAAAATATTCTTAGACTTTGTAATTAAATTAGGTATAGAATTGAATAAAGAATGTCTATTCATATTTAAATTATCAAAAGCTCCAGCTTTTACTAATCCTTCCAATTGTAACTTATTAATATCTTTTGGGTTCACTCGATTTATAAAATCTGAAAGCGATTTAAATTTACCGTTATTTAATCTTTCTTTAACAATATTAGAAACAGCTTCATAACCAACAGCTTTAATACCACCTAAGGCATAATAAAATTTGTCCTTTTCTGTCCTAAAATCAGCAAAACATTCATTT
>CACPDA010000020.1 GCA_902632515.1 uncultured Pelagibacteraceae bacterium | reverse complement strand
GGTCGAAGTGCAGAAAATGATACTGGGTTATCAGCGATTATGAATTCTAATACATCCGCAGTTTGTTTGGTAGGAAAGTCTTGGGATTTTCATGTCGATGTTGCTTTAGGAATTTCAAATGAGCAGAACTTAGAAAATATTTCCGAAAGCGCCAAACATTTTGTCAAAGCAAAAAAAGAGTTTATGTTTGATGCAGAACATTTTTTTGATGGCTATAAAGCAAATTCAAAATATGCACTTTCTTGTATTAAAGCTGCTTATGATCAAGGTGCTAGATGGATTGTACTATGTGATACAAATGGAGGAACACTTCCACATGAAATTACAAAAATAATCAGCGAAGTTATAAAAGTAGTACCAGGAAAAAACCTAGGAATTCACGCACATAATGACACTGGGAACGCGGTTGCTAATTCATTAGCAGCAGTATTATCTGGTGTAAGACAAATTCAAGGTACAATAAATGGATTAGGTGAAAGATGTGGTAATGCAAATTTAATGTCATTAATTCCAACATTTTTTTTGAAGAAAGATTTTTCATCTCAATTTGAAATTGGCATAAAGACAGAAAATATAAAAAAACTTACAGATTGTTCGAGACTATTAGATGAAATTTTAAATAGAAAACCTAATAAACATTTACCTTATGTTGGTGCTGCAGCTTTTTCACATAAAGGAGGATTACACGTATCTGCTGTGCAAAAAGATCCAAAAACCTATGAACATATTAATCCAGAAGAAGTTGGGAATGTAAGAAATATCGTTGTCTCAGATCAGTCTGGAAAATCAAATATAATCTCAAGATTAAAAAGTATTAAAATTGATATTGAAGAAAATGATCCAAAAATTAAAAAATTATTAGATGAGGTCAAAGATAGAGAATTTATTGGTTATAGTTACGATGGTGCTGACGCATCATTTGAATTGTTAGCTAGAAGAATTATTGGAGAAATACCAAGGTATATATCAATTAATGAATACGATGTTTCAGTAAAAAAAAATAAATCTGGTGAAATAGTTTCTTCAGCAAAAGCTCAATTAGAAGTTGATGGCGAAAAAATTATGTGTGAGGGAGAGGGTAATGGTCCAGTAAACGCTTTAGACAATGCTATAAGACAGAACGTAGATCGACTAGCAAAATATTCTAAGTATTTGAAAGATTTAAAATTAGTTGATTATAAAGTTAGAATTTTAAATACAGGTACTGAAGCTGTAACAAGAGTATCAATTGAAAGTACAGACTCTCAAGGAAAAAATTGGTTTACTATTGGTGTATCTACAAACATTATCGATGCTTCATTTAAAGCACTAATAGATAGTTTAGATTATAAACTATTTAAAGATAATGCCCCTGCTAGTAAATAAATGAGTAAAAACAATATCTCTTTTATTCTTCATCAGCCTCAATTATCAGAAAATATTGGTGCATGTGCTAGGGCAATTAAGAATTTTAATTTTAAGAATTTAATTTTAGTTAATCCCAAACCGATTTTTCCAAATGACAAAATTTTAGCTACATCTGTTGGAGCTAAAGATATAATTAAACAAAGTAAAAATTATAATTCTTTAGAAAAGGCTATCAGCAAAATTGATATATTAATTGCCACTTCTGCAAGATTTAGAAATAAAAATATCAAACATATTAATCTAGAAGATCTAAAAAAGATCAATTTCAAAAAAAAAATTGGTTTTTTATTTGGATCAGAGTCATCAGGTTTATCAAATAATGAGGTTAGTTATGCTAATTACACTTTACAAATACCTACTAATCCTGATTTTAGATCACTTAATTTGTCTCATAGTTTAATTATAGTCGCTCAATTTGTAGCTAGCATCATAAAACTAAGAAACACACCGTTTAAAAAATCAAAAAAGGTCAAATCCGCAAGTAAAAAAGAAATACAATCAATGCTTAGTCTTTGTATAAAACATTTAGATGAAATAGATTTTTTTCGACCTAAAGAAAAGAGACCAAAGATGCTTGAAAACTTAAGAAATATTTTTTACAAAATGGAGTTATCTGATAAAGAAACTCGTATATTATCAGGTGTATTTGCAAGTTTAGGTAAAAAACGTAGATTGACAAAATAAGGAGTAAGTTTATAAAGCCCTCTATTAGATGACAAAAAGATTAAACTCTAAACATAAAGTAGACAGAAGATTAAAAGTAAATCTTTGGGGTAGACCAAAAAGTCCTTTTAATACTAGGGCATATGGTCCAGGTCAACATGGTCAAACCAAAACATCTAAACCATCAGATTATGGAATTCAGTTACAAGCTAAACAAAAGCTGAAAGCTTATTATGGAAACATTAATGAAAGACAATTTAGAAATATTTACAAAAAAGCAAGTATGCTTAAAGGTGATACAAGTGAAAATTTAATAGGTTTGCTTGAAAGAAGACTCGATGCAGTAATTTATAGAGCAAAATTTGCGACAACTATATTTTCAGCTAGACAATTAATTAACCATGGTCATGTAAAAGTTAACGGAAAAAAAGTTAACATTGCTAGTTACTCTGTCAGAGAGGAAGACACTATTGAAATCAAAGATAAATCCAAACAGTTAGCAATAATTGATATTGCTCTAGCTAATAAAGAAAGAGAAACTCCAGAATATATTCAGATGGATGCAAAAAATAAAAAATTTAAATTTGTAAGAGTACCAAAGTTTGAGGAAGTACCTTATCCAATTGTAATGGAACCAAACTTAGTTATTGAATACTACTCTAGATAAAATTATTTTTTATAATTAATACCCTGATTATCAAAAGCTTTTTTTAATTCCCCATTTTCATACATTTCTTTAACTATATCGCATCCTCCGACAAATTCTTTTTTAATATATAGTTGTGGAATCGTAGGCCAGTCACTAAAAACTTTTATTCCTTCTCTTAAAGACTGATCTTCCAAAACATTGATACCTTTGAAGTTAACTTCTAAAATTTTAAGCATATTAGATACTGCCATAGAAAATCCACATTGGGGTGCGTCTGGTGTACCTTTCATAAATAAACAAACTTCATTGTTGTCAATATGATTTTGAATTAAATTCTTTGTTTTATCATCCATTATTGTTCCTTCGTTTTAATTGCTAAAGCATGAAGTTCATTACCCATTTTGCCTTTTAAAGAATTGTATACCATTTTATGTTGCTCAATTTTACTTTTACCTGAAAATTGTGATGATGTAATTGTTGCTGAATAATGATTACCGTCTCCTGCTAAATCTTGTATTTCAATTAGGGCATCTGGTATTGCCTCTTTTATATGTTTTTCAATTTCTTTCAGATCCATTGCCATTATGAACTCATATAGTTTTTTAACCAATTTGTATTATATGATTTTAATTCGTCAATTGTAACTTTTGTCTTTTGATTAATAATCATGTGTTTATCAGTAATTATACCTAATTCTTCAAAATGGACTGAATTTTTTTCTAATATTTTTGTAACTTTCTTTAAATCAGATGAATCAATTTCTATTACATATCTTCCTTGATCTTCTGAAAATAGATATTCAATTTCATGCATCGAATACTTCGGTTTATTAAACGCAATACCCTTGTTTCCTTTAATACACATTTTGCTTACAGCAGTAAGTATTCCCCCAAGTGAAATATCATGAGCACTTTTAATATAATTATCTTTTATTAATTGTAGCAAAGTTTCACCATTATTTTTTTCATTAAATAAATTTATTTCAGGTGGTGGGCCGTTTTTTTCATTTAGTATACTTCTTGCAAAAAGACTTTGATTTAAATGCCCCTCAGTTTTTCCAATAATTAAAACTAAATTAGAAATTTTTTTAAATTCCATTGTAATCATTTGATCAAGATTTTTGATTAGACCCACACCTCCTATCGAAGGCGTTGGTTTGATACCAATTTCTTTAGTTTGATTATAAAAAGATACATTTCCTGAAACTACAGGAAATTTTAGATATTCAGATGCATCACCAATTCCTTGGACACACTCCACGAACTCACCCATATTCTCCTCATTTTCAGGACTACCAAAATTTAAACAATTTGTAATTGCAATTGGAGTTGCACCAACAGAAATTAAATTTCTCCAACTTTCACAAACTACCTGTTTTCCTCCAGTGAGAGGATGAGCCCAGCAATAAACTGCTGATGAGTCAACTGTTGCTGCAATAGCTTTATTAGTACCATGGACTCTTACAACACCAGAATCACCACCAGGTTTTTGAATTGTATCACCCATAACAGTATGATCATATTGTTGCCAAATCCATTCTTTGTTACAAATATTAGGGTTCGATAAAATTTTTAACAAAACATCTTTAATATTTAATTTATTTAATATTTCTTTTTTAATTATATTTTTTTTTGGTAATTTTGCTTTTTTCCATTTTCGATCATACATTGGTGAATTTTCAACTAAAGTATTTACAGGAATATTAGCCACTTTTTTATTATCGAAATATAATTCGATATTTTTTGAATTTGTTGTTTTACCTATTACGGCAAAATCTAAATTCCACTTATCAAATATTTTTTTAGCTTGATCTTCTTTTCCATTTTCTAAAACTATAAGCATTCTTTCTTGACTTTCTGAAAGCATAATTTCATAAGGTGTCATTTTACTTTCTCTACACGGTACTTTATTTAGATTTATTTCAATTCCAAGATTGCCTTTTGATGCCATTTCGATACTTGAAGATGTAAGACCAGCTGCACCCATATCTTGTATAGCTATTATTGAGTCACCTGACATTAATTCTAAACAAGCTTCAAGAAGAAGTTTTTCTGTAAAAGGATCTCCAACTTGAACTGTTGGTTTTTTTTCCTCAATTTTTTCATCAAAACTGGCAGACGCCATGCTGGCTCCATGTATTCCATCCCTTCCAGTTTTAGATCCTACATAAATTACTGGTTTATCTAAACCAGCGGCTTTAGAGTAAAAGATCTTATTTTTTTTTACCAGACCTAATGTCATAGCATTAACTAAAATGTTTCCATTGTAAGAGCTATCGAAGGAAGTTTGTCCTGCAATAGTTGGTACACCCATACAATTTCCATATCCACCAATTCCATGAACAACACCTCTTAGTAAATTTTTTGTCTTTTTGTGCTGAGGTGAGCCAAAATGAATTGAATTTAAATTAGCTATAGGTCTTGCACCCATGGTAAATACATCTCTCATAATTCCACCTACGCCGGTAGCAGCACCCTGGTAAGGTTCAATAAAAGATGGGTGATTATGACTTTCAATTTTAAAAACAATTGCATCTCCATCTTCAATATCAATTACACCAGCATTTTCCCCAGGTCCCTGAATAACATTTTTTCCTTTTGTAGGTAATTTTTTAAGATGAAGTCTCGAAGACTTATAAGAACAGTGTTCATTCCACATAGCTGAAAATATTCCAAGCTCAGTAATATTTGGTGTTCTTTTTAATAAATCACAAATTTTTTTGTACTCATCTTTTTTTAATCCGTGATCTAGTGCAATTTTTTCGTTAACTTCCATTATTTGATATTATTAAAAAAATTTTTGAAGAATATAGACCCATCTTCCCCTGATAAACTTTTATCAATCATTCTTTCAGGGTGAGGCATCATACCTAAAACGTTTTTTTTCTTATTAAAAATTCCAGCTATATTATTTAAAGATCCGTTAGGATTGAATTTTTCCTCAATCTTTCCATCTTGATTTGAATAGTATATTGCTACTTGGTCGTGATCTTCAATTTCTTTTAATTGTTCTGTGGTGCAGAAATAATTACCTTCATTATGAGCAATATGAAGTTCTAAAACATTCTTATCTAAATTTTTAAAGAAAGGATTATCTTTATTTTTTATTTTTATAAAAACATTCTTGCAGATGAATTCAAGATATTTGTTTCTTAGCAAAACTCCTGGCACTAATCCAGTTTCAACCAAAATTTGAAAACCATTACAAATACCCATTACCAAACCTCCGGAGTTAGCAAAATCAATTACTGACCTCATTATTTTTGATTTTGAGGCCATACTTCCACAACGAAGATAGTCACCATATGAAAAACCACCTGGCAAAACAACT
>CACPDA010000019.1 GCA_902632515.1 uncultured Pelagibacteraceae bacterium | reverse complement strand
AATAGATAATGGATCAATACCTCTTTCAAATCTAAACTTTGCATCTGTATCAATATTTAATTTTTTTGAAGTTTTTCTTATTGATCTTGGGTCGAAATAAGCCGACTCTAATAATATGTTTTTCGAATTTAATTCTGTTCCCGATCGTATTCCACCTATAATTCCTCCTAATCCTAAAACACCTTTGTTATCACTGATTACACACATATCATTTTCTAATTTATAGTTTCTGTTATCTAGAGCGATAAACTCCTCCCCGGACTTAGAGTTACGGACTACTATGCCTTTTTCAATCTTATCAGCATCATAAGCGTGTAAAGGACGATTCATATCGATCATAACATAATTGGTAATATCAACTATTGCCGAAATTGTTTTTTGACCAACTGAAATTAATTTATCTTTTAACCACTTTGGACTTTCAGTATTTTTAACATTTGTAATTAAACAGCTTCCAAAAGCAATGCATCCTTGCGATTTTTCTTTATTAATTTTAACATTCAATGATTGTTTTATTCTAGATTGAATTCTTTTTTTTTTTGTATTTTTCAATTTTCCAAAACCAGCAGCAGCGAGGTCTCTTGCGATTCCTCTTACACCAAGACAATCTGATCTATTTGGAGTGATTGATAAATCAATAAGATTTGATTTTGATTTTGAAAAATAACTTTTACCAATATTTTTTTCATATTTAGATTTTGATAATTCTGTAATTCCATCACTTTCATTTGATAAATTCAATTCTGACTCAGAGCAAAGCATTCCAAAGGAGGTAATATCTCTAATTTTTGCCACTACTAATTTTGTTTTAGTTTTAGGAATTATTGCACCCGGAGGTGCATATATTGTAATTAACCCTTCTTTTGCATTTGCAGCGCCACAAACAACTTTTTTTAAATCTTTTTCTCCAATATCAACATCACAAACTTTTAATCGATCAGCATTTGGGTGTTTTTCTGTTTTTATAATTTTTGCTACTTTAAATACTTGATTATCAGCAAATATATTTTCTACACTTTCTACCTCTAATCCAATATTGGTAAGTTTTTCCAAAAGATTTTTCTCACTCAAATTTGTCTTTAAATGATCCTTTATCCAATCAAATGTGATCTTCATCTACTTAAGCCTCTATAATTTGTTGGTACATCTAAAGGGTCAAATCCAAAATGATTTAACCATCTATAATCACAATCAAAGAAAGATCTTAGGTCGTTAATTCCATATTTCAACATGGCTAATCTATCAATTCCAATACCAAATGCATAACCCTGAAATTTTAATGGATCGACTTTCACATTTTTTAACACATTAGGATGAACCATTCCACATCCTAAAATCTCAAGCCATTGATCACCTTCACCTATTATTATTTTTCCATCTTTTATTTTATATCCTATGTCAACTTCAGCAGATGGTTCAGTAAAAGGAAAATGGCTAGGTCTGAATCTCATTTTTATTTTATCTAATTCAAAAAATTCTTTTATAAAATAATTCAAACAACCTTTAAGATGACCCATGTTAATGTCTTTATCAATATGCAGACCCTCAACTTGATGAAACATTGGAGAGTGTGTTTGGTCACTATCAGACCTATAAGTTCTTCCAGGTGCAATAATCTTGAAAGGTGGTTTATCTTTCAGCATTGTTCTTATTTGAACGGGTGAAGTGTGGGTACGCAATAATCTTTCTTTTTTTTCATCAAGATAAAATGTATCGTGCATATCTCTTGCAGGATGATTATCAGGTGTATTTAACGCAGTAAAATTGTTATACTCATTTTCAACATCTGGACCTTCCTCAACGCTAAATCCTATTTCAGAAAAGATAGATGATATCTCATCAATTGTTTGGGATACAGGATGAATCTTACCTTTTACAAATGATCTCTCGGGTAAAGTTATATCAACTTTTTCTTTTTTTAATTTTTCATTAATTTCTGCATTTTCAATTTCTTTTATTTTCAAATTAATTAAATCTTGCAATTCATCCTTGATCAAATTTAGTTCAGAAGCAAATTGTTTTCTATCAGACTCGGCAATAGATCCAATTTTTTTAAATTGCGAGGAAACTATTCCATTTTTACCAAATAAATCTGATTTGATCTGATTAATCTCTGAAATATTTAATTTATCTTTTAATTTAGATATAAATTCATCTTTTATTTTTTTTAGATAAGACATATTTACAGATTATTTCTTCAGAAAAATAAAACAATAGTGAAGATTAATTTAAAGCTGATTGTGCTTTTTGAACAATGGTTTTAAAGGCTTCTGGACTATCATAAGCTATCTCTGCTAGAATTTTTCTATCTATTTTAATCCCACACTTGTTTAATCCATTAATAAATTTTGAATATGTCATGCCCTCAGCTCTAACACCGGCATTGATTCTCTGTATCCAAAGTGATTTAAAGTCCCTTTTTTTATTTCTACGATCTCTATAAGCATATTGCATAGCTTTTTCCATAGCTTGTTTTGCAACTCTTATAGTATTTTTTCTTCTACCCCATTGCCCTTTAACAGCCTTTAGAACTTTCTTATGTTTAGCACGACTGATGACTCCTCTTTTAGTTCTCGCCATTTTAACCTCTCAAACTGTACGGCATGTATGATTTAACAATTTTTGAATCTTGTTTTGACAAAGTTGTCGTACCTCTCAATTTTCTGATTTGTGAATTTGTTCTCTTAATCATGCCGTGTCTTTTACCTGCTTGAGCTGAAATTATTTTTCCTCTAGCTGAAATTTTAAATCTTTTTTTTGCAGAGCTTTTTGTTTTTAATTTTGGCATAATTGAGCGAGGTTATACATAGAATGAAATTAATTTACAACCTATATTAAAGCCTATAAAGGCTGGATTACCATAATCATTTGCTTTCCATCGAACTTTGGTTGCAATTCAATCTTACCAATGTCCTTCATATCCTCTTTAATTTTAGCCATAAGTTCATTTCCTAAATGGGAGTGTTGAAGCTCACGTCCTTTAAATCTTATTGTAAATTTTACCTTATCTCCTTTTGCTATAAACTTTTTCGCATTTTTTACTTTGAATTCATAGTCATGAGTTTCCGTAACGGGTCTCATTTTAATTTCTTTAAGAACAATAATTTTTTGCTTTTTTTTCGCTAGATTAGCTTTTTTTTGAGCATCATATTTATATTTTCCCATATCCATTATTTTACAAACTGGAGGATTAGCACTTGGAGCAATTTCGATTAAATCAAGACCTTCATTTTTAGCAATTCTAATTGCTTCATTTGTATTTAAAACACCTAAATTATTTCCGTCACTTCCTATTACCTGTACTTCTGGAGAAGATATTCTATTGTTAGATCTCGGACCTCGATCTTTTGTTCTTTTTTGGAAGTAGTTTTGCTTAAAATCTGCCACTAAATTAAGATGAAGCTTTATTTAAAGCAGAAAAGGTTTTTAAAAATAAATCTAATTTCATATTTTCTTGTTTGTTAGAATCCAATCTTCTAATAGTTACGCTGTTGCTGTCAACTTCTTTTTTACCACAAATTAATAAAAGTGGTATTTTTGCTAAAGAATGTTCTCTGATTTTATAATTCAAATTATGATTTTTTAAATCAACTATAGAACTCATACCTGCATCTTTTATCTTTTTTGATACTTCTATTGCATAATCCTCAAAGTCCTCTGAAATTGGTATTACGGCTGTTTGTAATGGAGAAATCCAAAATGGAAATTTTCCTGCATAATTCTCAATCAATATTCCAATAAATCTTTCAAGTGAACCGAACAATGCTCTATGTAACATTACTGGAACTTTTTTTGTTCCATCTTTGTCAACATAAGAAGCATCAAGCCTCCCAGGTAAATTAAAATCAACCTGTAAAGTTCCACATTGCCAATCTCTCCCAATCGCGTCTCTTAAAACGAATTCAATTTTTGGTCCATAAAATGCTCCTTCACCTTTGTTAATACTATATTCTAGTTTAGTTGCTTTTACTGCTTCCAATAAAGCAGTTTCGGCTTTATCCCACACTTTATCATCACCAACACGCACCTCTGGTCTATCAGCATATTTTAAAAGTACTTTTTCAAAACCTAAATCTTTGTAAATATCTAAAATTAAATTTGTAACATTCAAACATTCAGAAGTAATTTGTTCCTCTGAGCAAAATATGTGTGCATCATCTTGAGTAAATGCTCTTACTCTTAAAAGTCCATGAAGTGCCCCAGAAGGCTCATAACGATGAACCTTTCCAAATTCAGTTATTCTTAATGGCAAATCTCTATAACTTTTTAAACCTTGATTAAAAACTTGAATATGACCTGGACAATTCATTGGTTTTATAGCAAAAACTTTTTCATCAGGTGTTTCTGAGGTATACATATTCTCTCCATATTTTTCCCAATGTCCTGATTTTTCCCATAATAATCTATCAAGGACTTCTGGAGTATTTACCTCTCGATAACCAGCTGAGTCCTGACGTGCTCTCATGTAGTTGATTAATTTTTGGAATAAAGCCCATCCCTTTTCATGCCAAAAAACAGAGCCTGGACTCTCTTCTCTGAAATGAAATAAGTCCATTTCTTTACCAAGCTTTCTGTGATCTCTTTTTTCTGCCTCCTCAATTCTTTTCATATAATCATCTAAATCTTTTTGAGAGGCCCAACCTGTTCCATAAATTCTTTGTAGCATCTCATTTCTTGAATCACCCCTCCAATAAGCACCTGCTACTTTTGTCAATTTGAAAGCCTTACCAATTTTACCAGATGATAATAAATGTGGACCTCTACATAAGTCATACCAAGTATCACCATGATGATAAATTGTCAGCTTTTCATTTTCAGGAATGCTCTCAATTATTTCAACTTTATATTTTTCTCCTATCTTTAAAAAATGACTTATGGCTTTTTCTCTTTCCCAAACTTCTCTTCTAGTTTTGATGTCTTTATCAATTATTTCTGACATTCGTTTCTCAATTTTTTTAAGATCATCTTCTGTAAATGGCTCTTTTCGTGCAAAATCATAATAAAAACCATTTTCTATCACTGGTCCTATTGTTACTTGTGTACCTGGATATAATTCCTGCACAGCCATTGCCATAATATGTGCCGCATCATGTCTTATTACTTCTAACCCCTCTTTGTCTTTAGCTGTAAAAATTCTTACGGAACTATCCTTATCAATCGGAGAATACAAATCTTTTAATTCTCCATTGACACTCATTATTAATGCTTGTTTCGCTAATGATTTACTAATTTTTTCGGCTAATTCTAACCCTGTAATTTTTTTTGAAAAATTTAATTTGTTTCCATCTGGTAATGTTATTATTGGCATTTAATTTAGTAATCTTTTATATTCTGAATAAGTAGAAAAACACATTTTTTCAACATTAAATTTTTTAATTATGTTTTTTCTACCTTCTATCCCTATACTTTTCAACGTAGTTTCATCCATTGTTAAAGCTCTTATAATCTTTTTGCAAAGTGCTTTCGGATCTCCAGCTTCGAACAACAGTCCAGTTTTTTCATTAATAATTGTCTCGTTAGAACCTCCAATATTACTTGCAATTATTAGTTTTTGCATTGATTGAGCCTCAACAGAAACTCTCCCAAACGCCTCTGGTTCTATTGACGCCGAAATAACAATATCAGAAATTTTATACGCTAAAGCCATATCTTTACAATGATCTATAAACTTAATTTGTTTAGAAATACGATACTGTTCACATAATCTTTTTAATTTTTTTCTATATAAATCTCTTCCTTGATCACTGCCTAAAATTACTGCATAAAAAGCCTCGTAACCGAGTTCAATATTAACTAAATTAACAGCTTCAATAAATAATTCTTGTCCTTTCCAAGAAGTAAGTCTACCTGGCATTAAAATTATTTTTTTATTATCTAAAATCTCCCATTTTTTTAAAAGATTTTTTTCCTCAGTTTCAATTGTTGCGCTTGGATCAAAATAATCAACGTTTATACCTCTAAAAATTACCAAAAATTTTTTTTTAATATCAATTAACGATGAATAATTTTCTTTAATATGTGAAAAGATAAAATTAGAGCCTGCTATTATTAAGTCTGATCTGACCATAACTGAATTATAAAATTTTTTTAACTTTCCACTAAAATTATACGTGCCATGGAAAGTTGTCACAAATTTTCTTCTTGTAAATTTAGATGCAAATAAACATGACCAAGCTGGAGCACGGCTTCGTGCATGAACAATTGAAATATTATAAAATAATATTATTCCAATTAAGATAATTGTATTAAATAAAATTAATATTGGGTTTTTACTATGGACTGGGAGCCGAATTAATTTTACTTTTTTTTTATCTATAAATTTTGTTAATTCTCCCCCACTAGTTACGATAAATGACTCACAATTATTCTCTGATAAATAATGAGCTATATCGTAACAACCTGTTTCCGCCCCTCCATAACCTAATTTGGGAATAACTTGTAAAACTTTAAAATTAAAAGACATTT
Source organism: uncultured Pelagibacteraceae bacterium (assembly GCA_902632515.1). Next base: position 441 of record CACPDA010000019.1, on the reverse strand, counting down.
GATATGATTATATATTAATCAATATAACTTATAAACTTTTATGAATAATTTTAGTTACTTAAAAATAACAAAAAGTAAAAAAATTAGATATTTAAAGATTTTTAAAAGAAAAGGCACTTATATTGTTTTCTTGCACGGATTTATGTCTGATCTTGAAGGTAAGAAACCTAAATTTTTTATTAATTTTTCAAAAAAAAAAGGATTGGGTTTTTTAGCACTTGAATATTCTGGACATGGTAAATCTTCGGGTAAATTTACTGATGGAAATATTTCTAAATGGTCTAAAGAGACTTCATACTTGATTAAGAAAATTGTAAAAAAAAATGATATAATACTTGTTGGCTCTAGTATGGGTGCTTGGATTGCTCTTAATCAAATTTTTAAATTTAAAAAACAGATTAAGGGATTTATGGGCATAGGTTCTGCACCAGAATTTTTAGA
>CACPDA010000018.1 GCA_902632515.1 uncultured Pelagibacteraceae bacterium | reverse complement strand
TTTACCATCATAATCATGGCCAGATGTATTATTTGGTTTAACAACTGGTGTAACTTTTAAATTATATTTTCTAGCGAAATCAAGATCCCTTTGATCATGAGCAGGACAACCAAATACAGCACCTAATCCATAATCCATTAAAACAAAATTAGCAAAATAAACAGGAACTTTTATATTTTTATCCAAAGGGTTTATCGCTAATAAATCAGTTTTAAAGCCAAGTTTTTCTGCAACGGCTATTGATTCTTCTGTTGTTCCGGTTTTTGAACATTCATCTTTAAATTTTAAAAAATCTTTATCATCTTTATAAAATTTAGCTATTGGATGATCTATAGATAGTGCAAGAAAAGACATTCCAAAAAGAGTGTCTGGTCTTGTAGTGTAGCATTCAACAATTTTAATATCTTTTGACCCAATAATTTCAAATTTAACTTCACTACCAAATGATTTTCCAATCCAATTTCTCTGCATTACTTTTACTTTATTGGGCCATTTATCTAATGAATCTAAGCTTTTAAGTAGGTTATCTGAAAATTTAGTAATTTTAAAAAACCATTGATTTAGTTTTTTTCTTTCAACCGGAGCACCAGAGCGCCATCCTTTTCCATCAATTACTTGTTCATTTGCTAATACAGTTTGATCGACTGGATCCCAATTAACATAGTTTTCCTTTCTATAAACGAGTCCCTTTTCAAACATTTCTAAAAAAAATTCTTGTTGATGCCTATAATAATCTTTGGAACAAGTAGATATTTCCCGATCCCAATCAATAGATAAACCTAATTTTTTTAGTTGAGATTTCATGACCTCAATATTTTTGATAGTCCAACTTTCTGGATCTAAATTATTTTGTCTAGCTGCATTTTCAGCTGGCATTCCAAAGGAGTCCCAACCCATCGGATGTAATACATTGTATCCTTGAAGTAACTTATATCTAGCTAAGACATCACCAATCGTATAGTTTCGAACATGACCCATATGAATTTTCCCAGATGGATAAGGAAACATTTCTAAGCAATAAAATTTTTTTTTATTTTTTTGTAGGACTGTTTTGAAAGTTTTGTTTAACTCCCAAAAATTTCTCCATTTATCCTCTACTTTTCTAAAATTATATCTGTCCACTAAAAATATTTATTTAATCTTCATTTTTTACAGGAAAAGCGACACGTTTATTTTTTTTCTTATTTTTATCTTTTGTGATTTTAGAATATAACACAGCTTGTTTTAAAATTTTTTTTCTAAGCTCACTTGAAATTTGTCCATCAGATTCAACAATTTTACAATTCATAAGGTCCTTACATTTTTTAATAAATACACTTATATCTAAAGAGTCTGACCTAATTTCATTACTTAAAAATCTGATTGTAATTTTAACACTTTCATTTTGATTTCCACCTGAAGCATACCAATCAGTGATAATTACACCACCACTATAATTTGCTGAAGACAAAGGCATAAAGTCTATTGCGTCTAATGAGGCTCGCCATAATTCATTTGAGCTAGCAAATTCAAAATTAGTACCTCTGCCTCTGTTTTTCACAGCATCATTTAATCTAAAACCTTTTCCCTCTTCTAAATTCTTCTGTACTCTTTTTTCTGGTTCAGGAGGATTTTTTCTTGCATCTCCACCTTTAAAAAATCCCTTTCCTCCACATGAATTTAAAAAGAAACAAAGTAAAAAAAGACTAAAAATGTTTATAAATTTTTTTTTAAGCATAAGAATTATCGAAAGTTGTAAGATTCTTAACATATTTCAGAAAGGCAATAAAATATAGCATTTTAGTGATCTTTTTGTGTTGTAAAAATACAACACTTTATAAAAAGATTATAAAAAATCATAAAAATTAATAATTTGAAGCTCAAAAATTGCTAAAAAGCTAGCGTTTATTATTAATAATAAAAAATAAGGAGTTAATTATGAACAAACTAACTAAAATCGGTGTATCAGCATTAGCTGGTTCACTTGCGTTAACAGCTGCTCACGCTGCAGAAGTAAGTCTTTCTGGTGGTGTTGCTGTTTACATTACTAACGTGGACGAAGGTGGTCCAGCGGGTAGTGCTTCTTATTTCCAAGGTGACAGTTTAACTGCTACAGTTTCTGGTGAAACTGACGGTGGTATGACTGTATCAGCTTCTTGGGAATTAGACTCTGATAACCCAACTAATTCATCTTACGACAACAGAACATTATCATTTGGTAATGACTCTATCGGTACTTTCACATTTGCAGGTCACGGTGGAACTTCTGTAATGGGTATGTGGGATGACGTAATGCCAACTGCTTATGAAGAGCCATGGGATATTACTTCTGGTGCTTCTGCAGCAAGAATTAATGGTGTTAGCGGAAACAACATATGGAAATATAAATCTCCATCAATGGGAGGTGCAACTTTCCATTTAGCACACCAAACTGACCATCAAGGTACAGCTGGTACTGCTAACAACGTAACAGTTGACTCTTACACTGACTTCGGTATCGAAATTTCTCCGGAGATGGTAGAAGGATTAACAATTGGTTATGCAACTGGTGAAATGGCAGATACTGCTACTACAACAATTGATCACTCAACTATCTTTGTAAAATATGCAATTGGTTCAGTGACTGTTGGTTACCAAGAGCATGAAGCTGATGGTCCAACTGCTACGAAGACTGACGAATCTGAGTCTTACGCAGTATCATATGCAATCAATGATGACTTCTCGATCTCTTATGGATCAAGAACATATAACTCTGGTGACAGTACTACTGACCAAGAAGATGAAGCGATTTCAGCTTCTTACACTATGGGTGGTATGACTATTTCTGGTGGATTCAATGAATCAGAAAATATTGCTGGTTCAACAGCTGCTACTGCAGATAAAGAATCATACGAAATTGGATTATCATTTGCATTCTAATTAATTTAGAATTAAATATAATTTATAAAAAGGGCCCCTATTTTAGGGGCCTTTTTTTTTGAATACCGAAATACCAGCATATCCAACTACATTTATCAATTTTAAAAATTTTATATTAAAATCATCAATGCCCCCTAAAGCAATAAAGTTAATTTTAGATAATTTTGTAATTAATTTAAATTTATTAATTCCAAGATAATTTTTATTTTTTTTAAATAATGAAGATAAAAAAATGAATTTTATTCCTTGTTTCTCTTTTATTCTAATTTCTTTTAACGAATGTGCAGAGCCTAAAAATTGAAAATTTTTTTTTATTCTATACGAGAGATGGTTAAAACTTTTATTAAAAGATGGTAAATAAACACCATCTAATTGCAAATTTATTGCAAGTTTAACATTATTAGATAAAAAAAATTTAAAACCTTTTTTTTTACAATAATGTTTGAATTTTAAAATTTTATTAATATCAACCTGTTTATTATAATTTCGATATATGATATTTACAGAAGTATCTAATTCTTTAATTAGATTTGTATCATAATCACTTATGAAGTAATATTTTTTAAAATTATTTTTATGCATGAAACTGTTAAAAAACTATTACAAATCGAAAAAATTGTAAAATCTAAAAGAAATGAGTTCAATATCAAAGAATTACCAAAGATTATTGCAGTAACAAAAACTTTTAAGAAAGATATTTTTCAATCTTTAATAGATTATGGTCATAAAGATTTTGGAGAAAATAAAGTTCAAGAGGCTTTAGAAAAATGGACGATTATAAAAGATAAAAGACCTGAAATTAAATTACATTTAATTGGAAAATTACAGACAAATAAAGTTAAATTAGCCATCCGAATCTTTGATTATATTCACTCTCTAGATAGTAAAAAACTTGCAAAAAAAATTTCAGATGAGCAATTAAAACAAGGCAAAAAAGTCAAAATATTTATTCAGGTCAATATTGGGCAAGAAAATCAAAAGGCAGGAATAAATAAAAATGAATTACGTGAGTTATTTGATTATTGTCAAAATTTAAAATTAGATATTATTGGTCTTATGTGTTTACCACCTGCAGATCTAGATCCAAATCCATTTTTTGAAGAAATGTATAAAATTAAAACTAACTTAAAATTAAAAGAATTAAGTATGGGTATGTCATCAGATTTTATTGATGCTATAAAAAATTCTTCAACTTTTTTAAGAATAGGTTCTAATATTTTTGGTAAAAGAGATTAGCTTATTTTTATTTCACTTTTTTTGTTAATTAATTTGAGTAATATTAGGAAGTCCCTTTTTTTAATAGCTATACATCCTGCTGTAGGTTTATAATTTTTTGTTAAATGTAGAAAAATACAACTTCCCTTTCCTGTAATTATTTTATTATGGTTATATTTAATTGGTATTAAAAGATCATATTTTTTATCATTTCTATAAAGCCTCTCATGTTTTATATTTTTATTTCTTTTAATTAATCTATTATAATATTTTGGATATCTAACGTCATCACACCAACCCATATTTTTTTTAATTGCTATGGTTTTTATATTTGTTTTAATTTCTCTAATTCTATCTTTTCTATAATATAAGGATCCTAAATTAAATTTTCCTATAGGTGTTTTTTTGTCACCTTCAATTTTTTTTTTAGTAAGTCCTTTTTTTCCAACGCAACATTTAAAAATAAATTCATTTACAACTAGAGTATGTTTATTTTTTAAGAAAATTAACATATGTTATTTATATAATTATTTATGAATAATCCAAAGTTACTTATTTATAATTCAGAAGTGCTATTTGATATTTTTGATGAATTAAAAGATTTTTTAAATTTTAATTTAATAAATATGAAGAAAGAAGATTTTTTAGATTTATCATTTAATGAGTCTGAAAATTACTTGATTCTAACTAAAACAAATTTAAAAATTTCTAATCAATTAATTGTAAATGAATATCCCATAAAATTTACAAAACTTTTAGAAAAAATAAATACTGAGTTTTTAAAAAAAAAATTCAATAAACAATCTAACATAAAAGTTGCAAATTATATTATTGATATTAATTCAAGACAAATATCATTGAATAATTTGAGCTTAAAATTAACAGAGAAGGAAGTTAATACTATTCTTTATTTATCAAAAAATGATGAAGTAACTATCGACGAATTACAGGAAAGGGTTTGGCGATACCAAATTGATTTAGAAACACATACCGTAGAAACTCATATACACAGATTAAGAAAAAAAATAAGAGAAAAATTTAAAGACAAGAATTTAATTGTAAGTACAAAAAATGGCTATCAGATTAAAAAAAAATAAGTTTATAAAAGAACTTTTCTCAAAAAAATATAAACCAAGAATAGTAAAACCAAAAAAAGGTAAAGGAAGTTTTAAAAGAATTAAAAAAGTTTAAATTCTAGCCCCAAATTTTTGAATAATTTTAGAGGACATCTCAGTGCCTTTTTGTAAACATTCTTCTTGTGATAATTTATTTACATGTCCGTGAAGATACCCAGCTGCAAATAAATCTCCAGCACCAGTGAGATCTAAAATTTTGAGATTTTTTTTAGCACCAATTTCAACTACATTATTATTAAAAATAGACACAGCTCCTTTTTCCCCTCTTGTTATTATTATGTGTTTATCAATTTTTTTACCAAATGAAATTACTTGGCTAAAATTTTTAGCATCAATTAAAGATGAAATTTCATCCTCGTTAGCAAAGATAATATCAAGATTATTTTTAACTAATTCTAGAAAATGAGCTTTATGTCTATCAACACAAAATTTATCTGAAAGAGTCATAGCAACTTTGTTTGCATTCTTAATTGCTTTTTCAAAAGCTTTTTTGGGCTCACCCTTATCCCATAAATAACCCTCTAAAAAAATTATTTCACTTTTTTTGATTATATTTATATCTAAATCGTCTTCATTAATTTTTCCTGCTGTTCCTAAGTAGGTACACATGGTTCTTTCTGAGTCTGGAGTAATTAAAATTAGGCAAGTTCCAGTAGGTAAAGTTTCTTTTTTTCTTGAATAACAGAAATTTACGTTTTCATTTTCTAATCCTTCCTCATATTTTGTTCCAAAATCATCATCAGCAATTTTTCCAATAAAACCAACATTATTACCTAATTGAGATAAACCTACTATTGAGTTAGCAACAGATCCTCCTGAAACAGTTTTTTCAATTTTGAGATTTAATAATAATTTTTTAAAATCGTTTTCGTCAAATATTAATTTCATTAGACCTTTTGTAAGATTGTTTTGAGATATAAAATTTTCATCGACTTTACAAATTACATCTACAATTGCATTTCCAATTCCAAGAATTTTCATTATGCTTTCTGAGTCTTTATAGGTTTTTTTCTTTTAGGATAACAAGTGGTACAAATTTTACAAGTTATTCCATAGCAATCTCTAGCTTTACAGTATTCTCTTCCATAATAAATAATTTGAAGATGAAGTTTATTCCAGTTTTTTTTTGGAAAAAGTCTTTTAAGATCTTTTTCAGTTTGTGTCACATTTTTTCCACTAGTAAGGCCCCATCTTTGGGCTAGTCTATGAATATGAGTATCGATAGGAAAAGCAGGAAAACCAAAACCTTGGGACATAACCACACTTGCAGTTTTATGACCTACGCCAGGCAATCGTTCTAATTCTTCGAAAGTTTTTGGCACTCTCCCATTATGTTTTTCAATTATTATTTTAGATAAATTAAAAATACTTTTGGCTTTTATTCTAAATATACCAATTCTTTTAATCAATTTTTCTATTTTTTTTTTTCCTAATTTAACAAAATGTTCTGGTTTATAATATTTGGGATAAATATTTTTAGTAACATTATTGACATTTACATCTGTACATTGAGCAGATAGTAGTACAGATATCAATAGAGTAAATACGTTTCTACTATTTAATGGAACAACTATATTTGGATAAATTTTATTGAGGGTTTTATTTATTATTTTTGCTCTTTGAATTTCATTCATTATTTGAAATTCATAAGATCTCTCATAGAATAAAGACCAGGTTTTTTTTTCATTAACCATTTAGCAGCAGATAGTGCTCCCTCAGAATATAAAGCTCTATCAAAAGCTACATGTTCAAGAGTAATTATTTCTTTCCCGCTTGAAAATTTAACCTCATGTTTTCCTATAACTCCACCTTTTCTGATAGAATTAAAATTTATTTTTTTTCCATAGGGAAAATTTTTTTTATTCAAATATTTATTTCCT
>CACPDA010000017.1 GCA_902632515.1 uncultured Pelagibacteraceae bacterium | reverse complement strand
CTGGGATATAAAAAATCATAAAGACATTCCTATTGAAGAAAGAAATTCAGAAGAATTATCGCATATTGAAGGTTTCGATGAAAAAGGAAATATTAAGAAAATACAAATTTATCCAAAAAAAAGTAAAGCAATGAATTTAGCTTTTGATGTAACGCCTGCAAAATATGTAACAGGATTAATTACTGAAAAAGGAATATGTGAAGCATCATCAGAAGGATTAAAAAAGTTATTTAAATGAAAAATTTAGATCAAAGAAACCAAATTATTGAATATTCTTTAAAATTAAATTCAACAAATCTTTCCCCTCTTAGATCAGGCAATATATCTGTAAGATCTAAGGAAAATGATAAGGATGGATATTTAATTACACCTTCAGGAAAAAAATATGAAACTTTGAAACCTGAAGATATTGTTTTTATGGGTTTAAACGAGGAAGAAAAAAACGACTCAGGTAACAATCCTTCATCTGAGTGGCGATTTCACCGAGACATTTATGTTAATAAAAATGATGCTCAAGCTATTGTTCATGCTCATTCTCCACACGCAACAGCTGTATCTTCACATGGAAAATCTATACCTCCGTTTCATTATATGATTGCACTTGCTGGAGGTGAAGACATTAAATGTGCTGATTACGCAACTTTTGGGACAGAGGAGCTTTCGAATAATGTAATTAAAGCTTTAAAAAATAGAAGTGCTTGTCTAATGTCAAATCACGGTCAGGTTGCTTTTGGAAAAAATTTAGACCAAGCATTTGAACTTGCACAAGAGATAGAAAATATTTGTCATCAATACACTATTGCACTAAAGTTGGGAGAACCAAAGATTCTTTCATTTGAAGAAATGAAAAAAGTTTTGGACAAAGCTAAGAATTACAAAAAAGGGTAAGATGATTAAAGTAGGGGAGCACATTACTCTAGATATTATTGGGACAGATAAAGAATATGACCCATCAGTCTACGAAAGAGTTATTAATGAGATTGCTAAAGCAGCAAAAGTTACGATTCTTAATATTTCTAAGTATAAATTCGAGCCTCAAGGTTTTACAATCCTAGCTTTATTGGCCGAAAGTCATATAAGCTTCCATACTTTTCCTGAGAGAGGTATTATCAGTTTTGATTTTTTTACTTGTGGAAAAATAAGTCCTTCAATTGCAATCGATATTATTAAAAAAGAATTTAAGCATAAAAGAATTGTAAAAAAAGAATTTAATAGAGATACTAGAGCTTTATATCATGATATTTATAGTTCATCTGGTCTTCAAAAAGCTTATGTAGTTAACGATGTATTGGAAGATTTTAAATCTAAAGTAGGTCAACACATTGAAATCTTAGATCTTGAACAATTTGGTAAATCTTTATTTATTGATGGAGAGATACAAGTTGCTGCATCAGATGAACATTTGTATAGTTCAACTTTTGTTGGATCGGGTTTAAGTTTAAATAAAAATAATGAAAGAGCTGCTATAATTGGTGGTGGAGACGGTGGTGTTGCTAGAGAATGTATTTCAAAAAAATTTAATTTTATAGATTGGTTTGAACTTGATCCTGAGGTTGTAGAGGTTTGTAATAAACACTTGGGAGATATAGGAAAAAAAGCTACAGAAAAAAATTCAGTTAAGTGTGTTTGGGGAGATGCATTTGAAAGTATAAAGACAGTTAAAGATGATACTTATGATCATATTTTTGTTGACTTAAATGACGATCAATTCTGTATTGATTTAGCATCAAAGAATATGGACTCTCTTGTTAGAATTTTAAAACCAAAAGGTGCAATTACTGCACAAGTTGGTAGTCAAGATAAAAAACCACAACAGGTTGAAAATTGGCTAAATGTTTTTCACCATCATTTTGGTAATACTAAATTATCAAGAGTTTATATACCAAGTTTTGATTGTTCTTGGAACTTTTCATCATCAATAAATCATTAATTTTTTCTTTTTTAAATCTCAAATTTGTGAAATACTATTTTTATAATTAAAGGAGAGAATAATGAATATATTCAAAAAAACTATTTTTTCAGTTTTTCTTTCTTTATTAGTAATTGGAAGTGCTAATGCTGATAAAATAAGAATTGGAACTGAAGGTGCTTATCCTCCATGGAACTCAAAAGACGAGTCTGGAAAGTTAATTGGATTTGAAGTGGAGTTAGCTTATACACTTTGCAGATATATTGGACAACAATGTACAATTGTAGAGCAAGACTGGGATGGAATGATACCAGCGTTAATTATGAGAAAGTTTGATGCTATAATGGCAGGAATGTCTATTACAGCAGAAAGACAAAAAGCAATCAACTTTTCTCAAGGTTATGCAGATGAAGTTGCTTCTTTAGCTGTAATGAAAGGTTCAAGCCTTGAGGGCTTAGATACACCAGCTGGAATTAACTTAACAAAACCAAATGCTGCAGCAAAAAAAGCTTTAAAAACTCTTACTGCTGCTTTAGCAGGTAAAACAGTTTGTGTTCAAACAGCTACAATTCACCAAAACTTTTTAGATTCAGGTGATGTAGGAAAAGTAAATGTTAGAACTTATAAAACACAAGATGAAGTAAACTTAGATTTAGCATCAGGAAGATGTGATGCTGCATTAGCTGCAGCGGTAGCATTCAGTGATTATGCAGAAAAATCTGGTAAGCCAGTTGTTTTAACTGGACCAACTTTTTCAGGTGGTGCATTTGGAAACGGTGTTGGAGTTGGTATTAGAAAAGATGATACTGAACTTTTAAAAAAGTTTAACGCCGCTATTAATAAAGCGAGAAAAAACGGAGATATTAGTAGAATAGCTACTAAGTGGTTCGGTTTCGACGCTTCTATGTAATTCAATTTTAGATTTGGCGACTATAATGTATAGTCGCCAATCTGTATGGAACTTCTAGCATTTGGAGATACTGGTTGGGGAGATGAATTATTTCGTGCTACCCTAATGACAATAGCTGTATCAATTACAGCAATGATAATTGGTTTTAGTTTTGCTGCAATTTTTACTCCATTAAAATTATCAAAATTAAAATCTTTAAATCTAATCGCCAACACATATACAACAATAATAAGAGGAGTACCTGAATTACTTGTAATTTATCTTTTCTTTTTTGGAGGAAGTGGAGCGATTATGTTTGTAGCTTCAATGTTTGGTTACAATGAGTACATAGAAATAAATGCATTTGTAACCGGTTCATTTGCTATTGGAATTATTTCAGGTGCTTATTCAACTGAAGTTTTTAGAGGAGCTATTCAGTCTATCGATAAAGGACAATTCGAGGCAGCAAAAGTTTTAGGTTTAAGTAAATTTAAACAGTTTTATAAGATTATTCTTCCCCAAATGTTGAGACTTGCAATTCCTAATTTGAGTAATGTTTGGCAAATAACACTTAAAGATACCTCACTAATTTCAGTTACAGGTTTAGTGGAAATCATGAGGCAATCTTATATTGCAGCTGGATCTACAAGAGACCCTTTATTCTTTTATTCTTTTGCAGCAGTTTTATATCTGTTGCTGACTTTCTTAAGTATGAAGTTAATAAATAAATTAGAAGTTAAGTATAGCAGGGGGTATTAATGGATTTTGAGTTGATGATTAATAGTTTTCCAAAGTTATTAAATGCTGCTGTTGTAACTTTAAAACTTTTATCTGTGTCATTAATCGTAGGATTATTTATTGGATTATTATTTGCAATTTTAAGATTAAATAAAAATGTTTTTATTAATAAATTTGCATATGGATATTCATACGTTTTTAGAGGAACTCCATTATTGGTACAAATATTCATTATTTATTTTGGTTTAGGTCAAATTGAGTCTTTAAGATCTTCTTTCTTGTGGGTGATTTTAAAAGAACCTTATTGGTGTGCAATTATAGCTTTTGCTTTAAATACTGGTGCTTACACTTCTGAAATTTTAAGATCAGCCTTTCAAACAATTAAACCTGGTATAATTGAAGCTGGACAGAGTTTGGGTATATCTAGCAAGATTATCTTTTACAAAATACAAATTCCAATAGCAATTAGACAATCATTACCAGCGTACGGTAATGAAATTATTTTAATGATGAAAGGAACTTCTTTAGCAAGTACAGTTACACTGATGGATTTAACTGGTGTTGCAAAATATATAATTTCTACAACTTTTAAACCTATCGAAGTATTTATTGTAGCTGGTGGTATTTACTTATTTATGACTTTTATAATCCATAATGTGATTAAATTTTTAGAAAAAAAATATAGTTTTAATTAAAGAATAACTAGATCCAACTTTTGCTTACCTAATCTTTCATTACCTTTGTCAGTAACTAAGTAAGTCTCACCTAAATTCATTGCTAACCCGTTATCTGAATCCATTAAAATCATGTGCATAAAGAAAACATTACCAGGTTCAATAATGTATGGATTTCCCGTGTATAACATAGGCCAATCCATCCAATTAGGAGAAAAAGTTGTACCTAAAGAATAACCGCATGCATTCATTCTAGCTTTATTAAAACCAAGATCATCAAGGGTCTTTGCGTGAGCGTCAAAAACTTCTCCAATTTTATTTCCAGGTTTAAGTTTGTTTTCACAATTCATTAATGCATTAACACAAGCTTCATGCATTTTATGATGTTTAGGATCTGCTTTACCGACAGGAATAGTTCTAAACATTGCTGAATGATAATGCCTATAAGTTCCAGCCCATTCTAAAGTTAATTGATCTTGATTTTTTAAAGTTTGTTTTTCTGCTTGATAACGACAGAGTAAAGCATTTTTACCGGAACCAATAATAAATTCATTTGCAGGATAATCTCCACCTCCTTCAAATATAACTCTATTCATTTCAGCTAATATCTTAGACTCACTTACACCTGCTTTTGCATGTTTCCACACTTCATCTAAAGCTTTATCAGCAAGCTCAGCAGCTTTTTTTACATAAACAATTTCCTCTTTAGATTTAATTACTCTTAACCTTGTTATTAAGTCTGATTTATCTTCTACACTACAATAATCTTCTAAAGATTTGTTAAGTCGTAGTGCATTACGCCCAGTTAATCCGTAAGCTTCATATTCAACTCCTAATTTTTTCCCTTTGAGATTTAACTCATCTAAAATAATTTTAAGATCATCAGTTGGGTTTGATCTATCTTTATCGACCCAAATTCTGATATCTTCTATATTAGATGTATTTTGGGCCTGCCTTAAATCAGGAGCTCTAGTAAGGAGAATTATGTTTCCATTTTTATCTAAGATCAATGTTTGAAAAAAAACATATCCAAAGGTGTCGTACCCTGTTAACCAATACATAGATTCTTGTCTAAACATTAAAAGAGCATCTATATTTTGCTCTTTCATTGAATCTAAAACCTTAGATTTTCTCGATTTAAATTCTTCCTCTGAAAAATGAAGTCCCATTTAATAACTGGTGTATTCTTTAATTTCTTTAATTATTGATCCTGTGTGATTATTAATCTTCAATTTAATTTTTGCACGATCATCATTTAAAAAATGAACGTCTCGTGAAAGTTTAATAAATTTTTCTCCAAAATCTTTATCTTTTTCACATTGTCTTTTATCATCTTCGATAACCCAAAGCTTAGCATTTATTTCTTTTAGGGATTGAAAAAGATTATTAAGTTTATCATCCGATTTAATATTCTTTTCTAATTGATCTTTGAGAATTGAGTGTTCATTGTTGATGAATTTTAACTTTTCTGAGTCTTTTATTTTTTCTTGTTTAATCTCCAAAATTGAAATTTTGTCTAAAAGCTCTCCAATTGAAACTTCCACTATAATTTTATTCATAAAATTAAATACTGTGTTATCTTGTTATAAATATGTCTAATATTTTAATTATTAAACACGGTTCATTAGGAGATATAGCTCAAGCAAGCGGTGCAATTCAAGATATATCTGAAAACCATAAAAATGATCAAATATTTCTGCTTACAACTAAACCTTACTTAGATTTATTTAAGAAAAATCCTTTTATTAATGATGTAATTTTGGATAAGAGATTGCCCAGATATAATTTAATTTATTTGTATTTTCTAATGCGAGAATTAAAAAAACATAACTTCTCAAAAGTTTTTGATCTTCAAAATTCATCTAGAACTAATTTTTATAAAAACATCCTTTTTCCAAAAGCTGACAAAATAGTTTGGTCAAGTTCAATTACAACTTTACCATCAGATACAAATAAAGAAGAATTTGATAAAACATCAGTTCTTGAAAGATTTGATTATCAATTAAAAGAATCTGGTTTGAATACATCAAATACTTTAAAACCTGACTTTAGTTGGGCTTCTACTGACATCAGTGAAATTAAAAATTTTTATAAGCTTGATAAATATATTTTATTATTTCCTTTTTGCTCCCCTCATTTAACAATTAAAAAGTGGCCTTATTACAATGACCTTATTCAGAAAATTTCTAACAAATATGGTGATGGTTATAAAATTGTAACTGCACCTGGCTCTGCAGAAATTAAAGATGCAAAAGAGATAAATGCAGTTGCATTATTAGACAATGGGCGAGCACTAGATATATCTCAACTGACTTCTTTGATAAAAGGTAGTTCTTGTGTAATTGCTAATGATACTGGCCCTGCTCATATAACTGCTCATACTGGAACCAAAGGCCTTACATTATTTGGTAAACATACAACGGCTTATAAAGTAAGTATCGAGCGAGAAAATTTTAAAGCAATTGAAGTAAGCGATCTAAATAACTTAAGTGCTGAAAAAGTTTTTGAGAGATTGATTAATTTATTGAAGTAATTTTTTATATTTTTCAATTACATTAGACCAATTAAATTTTGAAGACAGTTCTTTTGCATTTTTTCCAAGTGATAAGTATTTTTTATCTTCAATCATTAAATTGAGTGATGAATAAATATCTTCAAGATTATTTCCATCGCAAATTAGTCCTGTCTTATTATGTTCGATAGCATCTGATGCACCACCATCTTTGCCTCCAAGAGATGCAATACCATATTGAGCAGCTTCAATATAAGCAATTCCAAAACCTTCAACAGATTTTTTATGTATGATAGATGGCATGACAAAAATATTAGATTTAGCAACTAAAGCATTTTTTAAGTCATCACCAATATCTTTGAAAAACATAACTTGAGTTCCTAAATCTAGCTCATTAACTAATTCTTTTATGTTATTCTCCTCTTCCCCATAGCCAATACAAATATAAATAATATCTGGATATTTTTGTTTTAAATTTCTTAATGCCATTAAAACTTTTTCATGATTTTTTCTTTTATCAAATCTGGAAACAGTTATTAATCGAGGTGTTTTTATTTTCAAAAAACTTAGCAATCGATATCGGAGTCAATCAAGCAAATATAATAAACTTTCAACTTTTTCTAATGATTTTTTATTAAGTTCTTTTGCTGGATCTATTCCAGGATTTATCACTATTATATTTGCTTGATTGACTCCGATATCGATTGCTAAGTTTTTTGTATACTCTGAGTTAGCAATTACTTTTTCAGCACTATTTAAAATTTTTACTATCTTTTTATTTTGAAAGCTTCCTTTAGGATGGTTAATTTCTTTTCCATGAATTAAACAATATCTCTTTTTTGTAGTTTTAATTAACTCTAAACTTTTCCAATGATCAGCTATTATTCCTTGAACTTTATTTTCTTTTAAAAACTCGTTTATTAATTGTGCTTTTCTTATTTTTCGTAAAAACTTTATTCCTCCAACTCTTTCAATTGAAAAATTCACTTCCTTATCGAATTCTTTGTGACTTTCATAATAATCTGCAAAAACTTTGATCATAAAGTTTTTAGACATTTCTTTAGCTAAACCCCACATTAAACTTTGCATACCGCCCAATTCAGGTGGAAAAGATCTTGTTGCAATTAAATACATTAATTATTTTTCCACTTAATACTACATCCAGCACTTGGAATTTGTTGCTCTGGCCCTTTACTGGTCTCTGAAATTTGTTTCATTGCTTTAAACAAATCACTTTCACCTTCTCTTACTGGTACTAAATTTTTAAGCTCTCTTAATCTACCTCTGTATTGAAGCTCTAATTCTTTATTATAACCAAAAAAATCTGGAGTACATACTGCATCATAAGTTTTAGCAATCTCTTGCGTCTCATCAATTAAATAAGGAAAATCAAATTGATTTTTTTTAGCAAACACAATCATGTTATCAAATGAGTCTTCTGGATAATTTTCAGTATCATTTGCACATATAGCAACTGAATTAATACCTAAATCTTTTAATTTTTTACAATCCTCAACAATATCTTTTGTAACAGCTTTAACATAAGGACAATGATTACAAATAAACAT
>CACPDA010000016.1 GCA_902632515.1 uncultured Pelagibacteraceae bacterium | reverse complement strand
TTTTATAGTTTTTAATATTGCATTTCTGTAATTTTTTGAATTTATTATAGAGTGAATTGAGCTATTAAAGGTTCCAGGATAACTACAAGCCATTCCAAGTTTCCTAACTGCCTTTGAATGAGGCAATGTCTTTAAACGTTTTACTTTTTCTATGCCTTCGATAACTTCTCTAAAATAGGTTTTTTTTTTATATTTTTTTATGAATTCATTTATAGGATTTTTAGATCCTTTAAGAGCAAAATCAATTATATGAAATTTTGCCAAAGCATATTTCATACTTAGTTTAGAAATTGTAACTGTTGAAATAATCTTTTTTAAATTATTATAATCATAGCCAAATAAAAAATAGGGTAGAGCAGCACAGAAACCATCGGACTCGTTTACTTTCTCTCCTCCTGTGATTTCTTTTTTTGCTTTTATATTTTTAATAATCTCAATAACATTTTGATGTATCCAAGGTCCTTTAATGATGCCTCGCCAATCTTTAACTTTTCTATATTTTGCTCTCAATCTAAGGTTTTTCCAATAAGAACTACCTGGACCAAAGTTAATTATAATATTTTTCATGAATCTTTTTTTTATATTATCATTTCCTTCAAGTAATGTTCTAAACATTACTTGCCCAATTTCATTATATCCTGAAACTTTTCCAGTTTTAATATTATAAAATGGACTTTTATTTTTTCCTAAAAAAGTAAAATCTTTTTTTCCTTTTATGTAAGTTTGTAATTTTTTTTGATTATATACCCAATGAAGAGGTCTCGCTGCTGCATCAGCGACAGTTGCACCCAAAAATACATGTAAATTATTTTTCACTTTAATGGGACAAAAATTTTTCTGCCTCAAGAGCAGCCATGCAGCCCATTCCAGCCGCTGTTACTGCTTGTCTAAATGTTTTATCTTTAACATCGCCTGCTGCATAAACCCCTGGTACATTTGTTTCTGTAGAATCTGGCTTTGTAACTAAATATCCTTCAGCGTCCATCTTCAGCTGATCTTTAAATAATTTGGTTGCAGGGTCGTGTCCAATCGCAATAAATAAACCATCTAATTTTATTTCTGTAATTATATTAGTTTTGACATTTTTAATTTTAATTCCATTAACATTTTTTGGTTTTTGGTCTCCAATTACATCTTCAACAACAGAGTCCCAAATAATTTCTATTTTTTTATTTTCCATTAGTTTTTTTTGAAGCATTTTCTCAGCTCTTAAACTATCTCTTCTATGAATTAGCTTAACTTTTGATGCAAACTTAGTTAAAAAAATTGCCTCTTCGACTGCAGCGTTACCTCCGCCAACTACAGCTACCTCCTTATCTTTAAAAAAAAAACCATCGCACGTTGCACAAGCTGAAACTCCAAAACCTCTAAATTCTTGTTCTGATTTCAAATTTAACCATCTTGCTTGAGCACCTGTTGAAATGATAATACTATCAGCAGTATATTTTTGACCACTATCACCTATAGCTTCAAAAGGTTTTGATTTTAAATTTACAGAGGCAATGTGATCTTCAATCATTTCAGTTCCAACTGCTTTAGCCTGATCTTTCATTTGATCCATTAACCATGGACCTTGAATTACATCAGCAAAGCCAGGATAATTTTCAACATCAGTAGTAGTGGTTAATTGTCCACCTGGAGCTGACCCATAAACTAAAATTGGATTTAACATTGCTCGAGCAGCATAAACTGCTGCTGTATATCCGGCAGGGCCGGATCCAATTATTAACACTTTTGTGTGTTTAGTTGGATTTTCACTCATATGAGAGCTATATAGTAATTAATGTCAAAATTAAAAGGTTTATTATTAACTGAGGGAATGCATGGCATGATTAGTCAAGTTGAAGGATTAGCTAAAGCATTAGATCTTGATTTTATACACGAAAAAATTGAACTCAATAATTTTTGGAAGATGATTCCGCCTAAGTTTACTCCAGTGCAAGATTTTGTTTTCAAAAAT
This sequence comes from uncultured Pelagibacteraceae bacterium, assembly GCA_902632515.1. Next base: position 12,370 of record CACPDA010000016.1, on the reverse strand, counting down.
AAAATTGCGAATGATTTTAATATTGTAATTTCCTGTGGTAGAAAAAGTGTAATTCCATCAATTTACTTAAAAAAAAAGTTAAAAAGAAAAATTATGAGTATTCATATACAAGATCCAAAAGTTTTGTTGAGCAATTTTGATTATATTGTAGCTCCTGAGCATGATGGTTTAATTGGATCAAATGTTTTACAAAGTAAAGGCGCTATCCACTATTTAAGAGATAATGAATTAGATGAAAATAAGTCATATTTGAAATCTCAAATCAGTAAAGAGAAAATAGTTAGTTTTATTGTTGGCGGACCAAATAAATATTATAATTATGAAGATAATACAATTGATACAATCTTTTTAAAAGTCAAAAAAAACTTTATCGATAATGGATATCAATTAATTTTTATTCCATCAATGAGAACACCTAACAAAATTATTTATAAAGCTAAGGAATATTTTGATGATAATCAAATAATTGTTCAAAATATCGATAAAAAAGCTTATCTTTCATCTTTAGAATTAGCAGATCATATTGTAGTTACATGTGACTCTACTTCCATGATCTCAGAAGCAGCTATAACTGGCAAACCTATTTATGTTGCACAAATGCCAAATATAAAAAAAAATGATAGGTTTCAAAAGTTTTTCGAACTTTTTAAGTCACTAAATATTATCAAAAATTTAGAAAATTCTGTAGAAAAGTGGAATTATAAAAAACTTAATGAAACAGATAGAATTTCAAGTTATATCAAAGATCAAATAAAAAATTATGACTTTTCTTAATTCAATTTTAAATCAATCAAAAAAAAGTGATTATCCATTCGATCACTGGGAATATAATAATCCACTTACAGAGGAAGCGATCAAGGAGATAATTAATGCCGATATACCAGACGTGACTAAACATAACTTAACTTATGATGGTACTAGAGCAATAGACGATGGCGCTGCTGAATTTAGAAAAGGGATTGCATCCGGGGGTAAAGCTTTAAAATTTAGATGTTTTGTGACTAAAGAAAATGCAGCTCAATTTCCAAATTTGGTAAAATTTATTGATGAATTACAATCAAAAGAAACACAAGAAGCAATTTCAAAAATGATTAATAAAGATTTATCAAATTCATATGTTAGAGTTGAGGTAATTTGTGATCGTGAGGGGTTTTGGTTGAAACCTCATTGTGATATTAAAGAAAAACTAATGTCAGGTTTAATTTTTATAAATCATGTAAATGAATCTGAGGATTTAGGTACTGATTTTTATAATGAAAAATTAAAAAAAGTTAAAACTGTTCCATACAAACATAACTATGGTTATTTATTTTCAAGTGGTCCAAATACTTGGCATGGAATGGAAAAAAAAAAAATTGTAAAAGAGAGACGTTGTATTCAAGTAAATTACGTTACATTTCCAACAGATTGGAAAGTTAGGTAAATTAATCACATAGATACTAAGTTTGCCAATAATCCAATAATAAATAAGGCACCAAAAGTAAAACAAATACCTGTTACAGCTTTTAATTGGTCATCATCATCTAATTTCCAGAATTTATAGCTGTTATCTTTATCTTTTTTTTTTAGAATAGACTCTATGTAATTAGAAATTTCAGAACTCATTCTAACTGAGAATAGATATTTTTTTTAATTTTAAGTCAATAAAATGAATTAATTAAATAGTTTAAATTGGGCTCAACTTAGAATTGTAATTTTGATAATTAATTTATATCTTGAAGCGAAGATACCTCTAATTTTTTTGTTTTAAGTGACTTAATAGCGTTTAAACATGCATAGGCAGTTGACATGTTTGTGCAATAAGGAACCTTATTTTTCAAGGTTGCTCTTCTGAGAGCAATAGCGTCACTTACTCGATGAGCTTTATTTCCCCCACCAGTATTAATTACTAAGGCAATTTTTTTTGCATCTAGTATATCCACAATATGAGGAGAACCAGTGCTGACTTTATTAATTATTTTACATTTCATGTTAAATTTTCTTATGTATTCTGCAGTTCCTTTAGTTGCACATAAAGAAAATTTTAATTTTATTAACTCTTTTGCCAAAATAATACCTTCATCTTTATGAGCATTCTTAAGTGATATAAAGGCAAGACCTTTTTTTGGTAATGAATTTGAGGCGGCTATTTGACTTTTTGCAAAAGCCATTCCAAAATCTTTATCAAATCCCATTACTTCACCTGTTGACTTCATTTCTGGACCTAAAAGTAAATCACTATTAGGAAATTTATTGAAAGGGAATACGGCCTCTTTCACAGCAAACATACCCTTTGATTTATCTTTTAAATCAAATTTTGATAATTTCTCTCCTGCCATTACCCTTGATGCAATTTTTGCAAGAGGCAAACCTTTAGCCTTAGATACAAAAGGCACAGTTCTACTTGCTCTTGGATTAACCTCTATTACAAAAATTTTATCCTTCTTAATAGCAAATTGAATATTCATGAATCCTTTCACTTTTAATGACAAAGCTAATTTTTTTGTTTGATTTTCAATTTCTTTGATCAGAAATGGTTTAATTGAAACAGGAGGTAAGCTGCACGCAGAGTCACCTGAATGTATGCCTGCCTCTTCAATATGTTGCATAATTCCTGAAACAAATACATCTTTACCATCTGATAATGCATCTACATCAACTTCCATTGCTTGATCTATAAATTTATCTATAAGAATTGGATTTTCTTCAGCTACTTTGAAGGCTTCAACTATAAATTTTTTCAATTTATTTTTTTCATGAACAATTTCCATTGCTCTTCCGCCTAAAACATAAGATGGTCTTACAATTAATGGTAAGCCAATTTTATCAGCTATTTTAATAGCTTGATTGTAATTTCTAGCTATACCACTTTCTGCTTGTTTTAATTTTAATTTTTTTAATAGTTTTCTAAAACGATCTCTATCCTCGGCTAAGTCGATAGAACTATATTGTGTGCCTAATATAGGTAATTTATTTTCATGTAAAAATTTTGCTAATTTAATTGGAGTTTGACCACCAAATTGTGCAATTACTCCAATTAAGTTTCCCTTTTCTTGTTCTTTTTTGATAATATTAAATACATATTCCTCTTTTAATGGTTCAAAATATAATCGATCGCTTGTATCGTAGTCAGTTGAAACTGTTTCGGGATTACAATTCACCATTATAGTTTCATAACCTGCCTTTTTTAATGAAAAACTAGCCTGACAACAACAATAATCAAACTCTATACCTTGACCAATTCTATTTGGCCCTCCACCAAGAATAATTATTTTTTTTTTATCTGAAGGCTCAGCTTCACATTCAGAATTGATAGAAAAGTTTCGCTGATATGTTGAATACATATATGGAGTGAATGATTTAAATTCGGCAGCACACGTATCAACTTTTTTGTATACTGGTAAAATCTTAAGTGCTGTTCTTTTTCTTCTGACAATATCTTCAGAAGTATTTGATAATTCTGCAAGTTTTTTATCAGAAAATCCAATTGATTTAATTCTATTAAATTCAGCAAAGTTTTGAGGCAGCCCCCTTTTTTTTATGAATGCTTCATCATCAACAATTTCTTTTATTTGTTCTAAAAACCATGAATCTATTTTGCATAAACTTTGTATTTTTTTTAAGTCAATTTTTTTTCTTATTGCTTCAGCAACTAGCAATATTTTGTTGGGAATATTTTCTTTAAGTTTTTTTTCTATTTCTTTTTTGTTTAAATTAATAATCCTATCTAAACCTGAAAATCCAGTTTCAAGAGAAACTAATGCTTTTTGGAGCGACTCTTTAAAATTTCTCCCGATAGCCATTGCTTCACCAACTGACTTCATGGAAGTTCCAAGAGTTGCTGGAGAAGTAGAAAATTTTTCAAAAGTGAATCTTGGAATTTTAGTTACAACATAATCGATACTTGGTTCGAATGAAGCAGGGGTAACTTTAGTTATTTCATTTTTTAGTTCATCTAAAGTATAACCAACTGCTAATTTTGCTGCTACCTTTGCAATCGGGAAACCGGTGGCTTTAGATGCAAGTGCAGAGGATCTTGAAACTCTTGGGTTCATTTCAATTACAACCATTCGACCATTTTTTGGATTGATTGCAAACTGAACATTTGATCCTCCCGTTTCAACTCCAATTTTTCTTAAGCATGCTATTGAGGCATTTCTCATCACTTGGTATTCTTTGTCAGTAAGTGTAAGAGCAGGAGCAACAGTTACAGAATCTCCAGTGTGTATTCCCATTGGATCAATATTTTCAATAGAACAAATAATTATGCAGTTATCTTTTTTATCTCTAACAACTTCCATTTCAAATTCTTTCCAGCCTTCTAAACATTCTTCAACTAATACCTGGCTAACAGGTGACTCGTGTAAACCACTTTTAATTATTTTTAGATAATCTTTCTTATTTTTTGCAATCCCACCTCCAAGCCCACCAAGAGTAAATGCCGGTCTAATTATTGCAGGTAATCCGATTTTATTTAAAACTTCAAATGCTTGATTATATTTATTGACAATTTCAGATTTTGGTAAATCAAGGCCAATATCAATCATGTTTTTTCTAAATTTTTTTCTGTCTTCAGCATTAGCAATAGCTTTGGAATTTGCTCCAATTAATTCGATTTTATATTTTTTTAGAATTCCTTTTTTTTCAGCCTCCATTGCAAGATTAAGTGCTGTTTGACCACCCATTGTAGGAAGAATTGCGTCTGGTTTTTCTTTTTTAACAATTTTTTCTAAAACCTCTAAAGTAATTGGTTCAATGTAAGTTTTATCAGCAACATCAGGATCAGTCATAATTGTTGCTGGATTTGAATTAATTAAAATAACTTTATATCCTTCATCTCTTAATGCTTTACATGCTTGAGTACCTGAATAATCAAATTCACATGCTTGGCCAATAACAATCGGTCCTGCACCAACAACTAATATTTTTTTAAGATCTTTTCTTTTTGGCATTTTTTTTCATGTTGTTAATAAATTCTTGAAATAAATAAACACTATCTTGTGGTCCAGGATTTGACTCAGGATGATATTGAACTGAGAATATTGGTTTGTTTTTTATTCTTATTCCTTCAATCGTATCATCAAAAAGAGATTTATGAGTAATTTCAATACTTCTTGGTAGAGTTTCTTCAACAACTACAAAACCATGATTTTGGCTAGTGATTTCAACTTTGTCATGAATTAAATTCTTAACAGGATGGTTGGCACCCCTATGTCCTAATTTCATTTTTTTTGTTTTACCACCTGATGCTAATGCTAAAATTTGATGACCTAAACAAATACCAAATATTGGTATATTTTTTTTGATTAGTTTTTTAAGTATTCCTAATGCATATTTTCCAGTTGCAGCAGGATCGCCAGGTCCATTAGACAAAAATATTCCATTAGGTTTTAAACTTAGTATTTTTTCAGCAGTTGTTTTGCAAGATACAACGGTTACCTTGCAATTAAAGTCAGAAAAATATCTAAGAATATTTTTTTTAATACCATAATCAATGGCAACTACATGAAAAAAATTTTTGTTATTTTTTTTATATCCAATATTTTTTTTCCAAGTTCTAAAACCATTCCAAATATAATTCTTTTGAGTTGTTACTGTTTCTGCAAGATCTAAGTTTTTTAATCCACTCCATTTAATTGTGGTATTAGCCAATTTTTTTATATTAAATTTACCGTTTTTTAAAAAACTAATAGTCCCTTTTGGGGCACCTTTGTCTCTTATATAATTTGTGAGATTTCTAGTATCTAATCCAGTAATTCCAACAATTTTATTTTTTTTAAGCCAAGCATCTAAATGTAAAAAAGATCTATAATTTGATGGTGAGGTTATCTCTGTATTAATGATTACGCCCCTGGCCCAAATTTTATCGGATTCATGATCTTCTTTATTAGTTCCAACATTTCCTATATGTGGAAAAGTAAAATTTATAATCTGTCCCGCATAAGATGGATCCGATATAATTTCTTGATAGCCTGTTAATGAAGTATTAAAACAAACTTCGCCGGTTGCTTCTCCTTGATAACCAATTCCAACGCCCATAAATACCTTCTTGTTTTCAAGAACTAAAATACCTGTGTTAATTTGAGAATTTTTAAAGTGAGTTTTTTTTACTTTTTTGATCAATTACAACTCATAAGTTAAAGGTTAATACAATAATTGGTTTATTATCGCAACAGAGATGTAATATAAAATTGTAAAAAAACAATTTTTCTTTTGAAGAATTTTTTCTTTAAAGTAAATTAAAAAAATTATGCCATTAAAAGAAACAATTGAAACTGAATATAAAAATGCTTTAAAATCGAAGGATAAGACAAAAATATCAACTTATAGGTTAATTTTATCCTCAATAAAAGATTTAGATATTGCTAATAGATCTGGGCCAAATAAAAAAAAGACTGATGATGAGGATATAAAAAAACTTTTTAAAAAAATGGTTAAACAAAGAGCCGAATCAATAGATATTTATAAAAAGAATAATCGTTCAGATCTTTTAGAGGTAGAGCAATATGAATATAATATTTTAACAGGTTTTTTACCAAAACAGTTGAGTGAAGATGATACTAAAAAAATATGTGAAGATTTAATATCAAAACTTGGCGCATCATCAATCAAGGATATGGGAAAGGTTATGGGAGAATTGAAAAAAAAACATTCTGATGAGATAGATTTTGCAAAAGCAAGTATCCTTTTAAAGCAATTATTAAATAAGTAATGAAATATCCTAAAGAATATCTAGATGAAATAAAGACAAGATTAAAAGTTTCGACTGTTGTTTCTAAAGTTGTAAGTCTAAAAAAAAGAGGCAAAGAATATGTTGGACTTTCACCTTTTAAAAATGAAAAAACACCATCATTCACCGTAAATGATGAAAAAGAATTTTATCATTGTTTTGCAACATCTGAACATGGAAATATTTTTGATTTTGTAATGAAAACTCAAAATTTGAGATTTGGAGAATCTGTTAAATATTTAGCTAATCTTGCTGGAATGCAACCATATATGTTTACAAAACAGGATGTTGAAAGAGAAAAAAAATGGAAAGAATACAGTTTAATTTTTAACCGATATGTTGAGTTTTATCACGATGAATTGATTAAGAATCAATCATATTCAAATGCCAGAGATTATTTGAAAAACAGATCAATAAGCAAAGAGGAAGTCAAAAAGTTTAAGATAGGCTATATTGAAAAAAATCCAAATTTTTTTAAAAAATTAAATAAAGAAATAAGTACTGAGTCATTAATAGAAACTGGATTATTTTATTTAGATGAAAAAAAAAATTCTTATGTTGAAAGATTTAGAGGCCGTTTAATATTTCCAATTAATAATATTTCGGGACAACCAATTGCACTTGGTGGAAGAATAATTGAAAGCAGCGATTATCTTGCAAAATATATAAATTCACCCGAAACAATATTTTTTAAAAAAGGATCAAATTTATATAATTTAGATTTGGCTAGAAGCTTATCCAATAAGATAGATCATATTTTTCTTGTTGAAGGCTACATGGATGTAGTTGGTTTAAGTAAAAATGGAATAGAAAATGCTGTCGCTAATTTAGGTACATCACTTACAGACAAACAAATATTAACCCTAAATCAATTTTTTGATGATATCATCATTTGTTTTGATGGTGATGAAAGTGGTTATAAAGCGGCTTTGAGAGCGGCGGAAAATTCAATAAAGAATTTAAAGCCAGAAAAACAAATTTCTTTTTTATTTTTACCTGACAAAGAGGATCCTGATAGTTTTGTTACTAAAAATGGAAAGAATTATTTCTTAGATTTTGCAAAAAAGAGTAAGATATCAATCCATCAATTCATTTTTAGTCACTATAAGCAACAAACAAAAAATAATCCTTCTTCAATGGCGGTCTTTGAAAAAAAACTTAGAACTTTAGCAAATACAATTAGGGATGACTTTATTAAAAAATATATTTTAGAGTACTTTTTAGAAAAAATTGCAGAATTAACACCCCATGTTAATAATAAAAAGAATTATAAATTTAAAAAAAATGTGAAATCTTTAGAAACAACAAAAAAACATTTCCAGGAAAGCCAATCTTTATCTGCAGTGGAACTAAAGGAATTTTCGCTGTTATATCTAATAATGAATAACCTTAAATTAATGTGTGAAAATATTCATTTAATTGAAAATGTTAAACTTTTTACAGAGGTTAATAAACAAATATTCAATAAGATAATTTCTAAAATAAAATCAAATAAAGAGATTGATATTGATAATTTAGAAATTGATGATCAATTAATTGAAAAAATAAATAAATTTGCTCCAATTAAATATATTCTTAAAAACAAAACTCAAATTGATAATGAAATTTTTGCATTATTAGAAGATGTTAGTAGAGATTTAAATAACTACGATTTAGAGTTCAGGATTCAGGAGCTAGAATCTAGATTTTCTAAAGATATGAGTGAAACTACTTTTAATGAGCTAAAAGAGCTTAAAAAAAAGCAAAATATCAATTAATCACTCTAAATTATTAATGGATTTTTGTAAATTTGACATTATATAAGACTCTTCAAATCAAATTGTTGTGGAAAGAATAATTACAAAATCATTTGCTAGATTAATGGGTAGAGGAACCCATAGAGGCTTTATAACTTATGAGGAGCTAAGTAAATCTCTTGGAAAAAGAAATCTTTCAGACAATAATTTAGCTCAAGCATTTATTCATATTCTCGATGAAAAAATTTCGTTAGTAGAAAAAAAATCTGATTATAAAGTTTTAAGAAAAAAAGAAAATTCATCAAAAGAAGAAGGTAAAACAATTGAAAAAAGCGATGATCCCATCAGAATGTATTTAAGAGAAATGGGTGGAGTTGAATTACTCTCAAGAGAAGGTGAAATTGCAATAGCAAAAAGAATCGAAGCCGGTAAAGACGTAATGTTAATTGCACTTTCACAAAGTCCTATAACTGCTCAGCAGTTTTTTGAGTGGAATGAAAAGTTACAGAAAGATGAAATTTTAGTAAGAGAAATTATTGATATTGATACGAACTATATGGAAGATGAAACAACAGGCCCAAGTGCAAAACAAAAAAATTCAGGTGAGACAGAAAAAGAAGAAAATGTTAATGAGGAAGAAGATGATTTTAATCCAACACTTGCAGCAATGGAAAGTGAGATAAAGCCAAAGGTTTTAAAAACTGTTAACGTTTTGACTAAAGAGTACAATAAACTTATAAAATATCAAAAAGAAAAATTAGATTGTGTTTTGAATGCTCACACTTTTTCACCTGCAAAAGAAAAAGGGTATGAGAAAATAGTAAAAGATATTTTAGAAAATATTAAATCACTACAATTATCTCCCTCAGTTTTAGAAGATTTGGTTCAAAAACACTACGTAGAAAATAAAAAAATTGTTTCACTTGAGGGTAATTTATTAAGATTGGCATTAGATCAAAAAATATCTAGAAATGAATTCATAAAATTTTATATAGGTAACGAAATAAATCCTAATTTAAAAAAATTTTTAGACACAAATTCTTTATGGAAACAGTTTTTTTCAAAAAACAAAGAACAATTTAAGAATATAAGAGATAGATTAGTTGAAATTAGTCATAAATTAGGAATATCGGTTACTGACTTTAAAAGATTAGTTAGCAGAATTCAAAAGGGGGAAAAAGAGTCAAGAATTGCAAAAAAAGAAATGGTTGAAGCAAATTTAAGATTAGTTATTTCAATTGCAAAAAAATACACTAATCGAGGTTTACAGTTTTTAGATTTAATTCAAGAAGGAAATATAGGTTTAATGAAAGCTGTAGATAAATTTGAATATAGACGAGGTTACAAATTTTCTACTTATGCCACTTGGTGGATAAGACAAGCAATAACAAGATCGATTGCAGATCAAGCTAGAACGATTAGAATTCCTGTTCATATGATTGAAACAATAAATAAAATTGTAAGAACGCAAAGACTAATTTTGAGTGAATTTGGTAGAGAAGCAACTCCGGAGGAATTAGCTAAGAAATTAAGAATGCCGCTAGACAAGGTAAGAAAGGTATTAAAAATTTCAAAAGAACCAGTGTCTTTGGAAAAACCAGTTGGGGATGAGGAAGATAGTAGTTTAGGAGATTTTATTGAGGATACAAAGGCTCTTGCTCCATTAGAGCAGGCAATCAAATCAAATCTTGGAGAAGCAACTACTAAAATTTTATCTACACTAACACCAAGAGAAGAAAGAGTTCTTAGAATGAGATTTGGAGTCGGTATGAATACTGATCATACTTTAGAAGAAGTTGGATTACAATTTTCTGTCACTAGAGAAAGGATAAGACAAATTGAGGCTAAAGCGCTTAGAAAGCTTAAACATCCAAGTAGATCAAAACAGTTAAAAAGTTTCTTGGAAAGTTAATTTAATAATGGGGCCGTTAGCTCAATAGTAGAGTACTGCATTGACATTGCAGGGGTAGTTGGAGCGTAACCAACACGGCCCACCAAAAGTTTGTAAATCAATTGCTATTCTTATAGATTAATTAAACTGATGTATAAAAATGTAGTTGTTACTGGGGGCCTAGGTTTTATAGGAAGCAATCTAATAGATCTTCTTATAAAAAAAAATTATTCTGTTTTAAATATTGATAAAGTTACTTATTCCTCGAACTTTTATAATACAAATAATTTTAAATTTTCAAAAAATTATAAATTTTTAAAATGTGATATCGGCGATAAAAAGATCAAAAAGATATTATTTAGCTATAAGCCAAAATGTATATTTAATCTTGCAGCAGAAACACATGTAGATAGATCTATAGATAATCCGCAAAATTTTATTCAAAGTAATATTATAAGTGTCTATAATCTTTTAGAAAATTTTAAAATATTTGTAAAAAAATATAAGTCAAAACTTATTCATATTTCGACAGACGAAGTTTTTGGTGATATTTTAAAAGGTAGATCATCAGAAAAATACCAATATAGACCAAGCTCACCATATGCTGCAAGCAAAGCAGCATCAGATCATTTAGTATCCTCTTACATAAGAACTTATAATATACCAGCAATAGTAACAAATTGTTCAAACAACTATGGTCCAAATCAACACCCTGAAAAATTTATACCTAAACTTATTTACAATATTCTAAATAACAGAGCTTTACCAATTTATGGAAAAGGAAAAAATTCAAGAGAGTGGATATATGTAAAAGATCACTGTGAAGCTTTATTTAAAATTTTTAAAAATGGAAAAATTGGAGAATTTTATAATATAGGATCAAATAAAAATCTCACCAATCTTGAAGTTTGTAATAATCTTTTAAATGTTTCAAAAAAATTAATAAATATTGGAGATAAAGTAAAAATATCTTTTGTAAAAGATAGACCGGGTCATGACATGAGATACGCATTAGATAGTAGTAAAGTAAGAAAAAAATTAAAATTTAAGCCTAAAACAAATTTTAAAAAAGGTATTAAATTAACATTTGAGTGGTATAAAAATAATAAAACCTACTACAAATCTTTATCAAAAAAAGATATCGTTAACAGGCTTGGAAAAAAATGATTAAAAAAGGAATAATTCTTGCGGGTGGAGCTGGAACAAGAATGAGTCCACTTACAAAAGCTGTAAATAAACAATTATTACCTATCTATGATAAACCTTTAATTTTTTATCCGCTATCTATTTTAATGTTGTCAAAAATTAGAGATATTTTGATCATTGTAAACAAAGGTCAAGTAAATCAATATAAAAAACTAATACCCGATGGAAAAAAAATTGGAGTTAATATTTCATATAAAGAACAAGATAGACCAAAAGGCTTGCCAGATGCTTTTATATTAGGAGAAAAATTTATTGGAAAAAACAATGTTACAATGATTCTTGGAGATAATTTTTTTTATGGGCAAAGTTTATCGGAAAAATTAAACAAATGTAATAACTTAGTATCAGGTGCAAAAGTTCTTCTACATAAAGTCACAAACCCAGAATTATTTGGTATAGCTAAAGTAAGTAAAAGAAATAAGATTATAAAAATAATTGAAAAACCAAAAAAATATATTTCTAATTTAGCAGTTACAGGACTTTACTTTTTTGATAACAAAGTCGTTCAATATGCCAAATCTTTAAAACCATCAAAAAGGGGTGAATTAGAAATTATTGATCTTCTAAATATTTATAAAAAAAAAAATAAGTTATCAGCAGAGTATATTGGAAGGGGGGCTGCTTGGCTTGATACAGGTTCTATTGAAGATTATTACAAAACCTCAGCTTTTGTTCAAGCAGTTGAGAATAGACAGGGATTAAAAATTGCTTGTTTGGAAGAAATAGCTTTACTTAATAAATGGATTAAAAAAAGTGAAATAGAACAACAAATTAAATTTTATGGAAATTGTAGTTACTCAAATTATTTAAAAAAAATCGTAAAAAAAA
>CACPDA010000015.1 GCA_902632515.1 uncultured Pelagibacteraceae bacterium | reverse complement strand
TCTCCAAAAAAAGATAAATCTTTACTTAAGTATGTTTTAAAAAATTTTAAACTTAAAACTTCTCTAATCAAAATATTAATTTTTGCTTTAAGATAAATAAAGTATAAATTAGTAATATATTTAAAAGTAAATAAAATTAGTATTAATAGAAATAAATAATTAAGAATATTATCCTCATTTACAAAATCAAAGTTGAATAGAATATCATAAATTAAATTTTTTTGATTGTTCTCTACTAGACCCTTTATTAGTGGAATTATTGAACCTAAACTGAGTAATTCAATAATAGTAGTAAGAGCTATAACAATAAATAATAAAAATACTTTTTTATTTAATTCTGGCCCAGTAAGAAAAAAAGTTTTTTTTAAAAAATTCAAGAAATATTATCCTTTTTTAATTTTAAATTTTGATGACCAATCCTATTAATAAATTCTCTTTTAGAGATATATAATAAGTTTTTTTTCAAAATTAATTTTTTTAATTTAACTAAGTTATCAACAATATAAATTTTATAATTAGAATATAACGATCCTTTTGGATACATTTTTCTTTGTTTCTTATTAATATTACTGATTTCAATATAAGGAGCTTGAAAACTAAGACAACTTATAAAAACACTAGACTGTGCAATTGCATATACTTTTTTGGAAATAAAAGATAGTGAAGACGGATGAGCATAAGTAATATGAATATTCTTTAAATTTTTTTTTTTAATAAAATTATTCAAATTTTCATGAAAAATTGGATAAGTTCTAATTAAAATTAATTTTTTTTTTTCTTTAGAAAGACTATTAAGTAATATTTCTAATCTTTTATAAAACCATTGAGAATTTTTTGATGACCATCTCCCCCAAAACTTGTTAACAAGAATTGTTTCAATTTTTTGATAATCTTTCAGGTTAATTTTTAATTCTGTATTAATCAGCCTTTCTGTATTTTTTTTGATGAATTTTTGAAAAGAGTTATATAAATGTGGAAATCCTACAATTTTAAAGTTTTTATATCCTTTGGCTGTTAAAAATTTTATCCCTTTTTTGCTATTTATAAGAAACCCATCACCAGAATTATGATTTTCTAATAATGTTACATTGTCTTTGTTTTTTTTTAATGCTTTTCCTTTTTTATCAAAATATCTATTAAATAAATCATTATAAGTGTTGTTTGAAATATATGTGTAAGTTTTGCCATTAAATGAATTGCAGTATGATAAAAATTTTTCAGTAAAAGAGACAATTGAGAGGCGGATCATAAGAATATTCTTTTTTTTTAAAAATAAATAGGCACCAAATGGTAATAAAAAAATAAATTTTAATATCTTTTTAAAGGGTAAATGACTTATAAAAGAAAAATTAAAGTAAATAAAGTTCGTTTTAATTATTTCAAAAAGAACTATATTTTTTTTAAGTTCTAAGAATATCTTATTATCGAAAAAAAGAATAACTGGTTTTAAGTTTTTTTTTTTTTCTTTAAATTCTAATAAAAAAGGTATCAAAAAGTCGAAACTTCCAATTCTTGTTGGGGCCACTGCTAAACAAATCATGATTTACTTACTATTATAAAATTTTATTTGATTTTTATTTATGTTTCCTAATGGCTTATCAATTAAAACAAACATGTGTTGGTCAGTCTTATCTAATCTCACATATTTCCAATTTCTTTGAAAATTATTTTTTAAAAAATTCACATTAGCTCCTCTTCCATCAACTAATATTATTGTTCCTGGAATCAAAAAATATTCAATTTTTAATATGTCTGATGCCATAGGCATTAAATCAGGATGAGAGGTAGAAAAGTTATTTTTTGATTTTTTTACTTTAAATTGATCTGGACCATCTAAATAAATAAAGTCTGGATTACACATTGGTAAATTGGAGTATTTTGTGGCTAACTTGCCATTATAATTAGTCATAACCACATCGGATAAAAAATAATTAATTTTTGCACCTTTAAAATTTTTTAATCTTTTTTTTGTTATACTTAAATATTTTCTCTCATTTTCTAAAATAAATAATTCAAATGGATTTGACCTTCTTATCTTTTTAACTTTTATTGAATATTTTTTTTTTAAAAATTTTAATGCATGAGCAATTACTAAAGAACTCCATCCAGAGCCAAACTCCAAAACAGTAGTTCTTTTATGCGATATTATGATTTCATATAGACTTGAGAGATCTATCAAATTGGGTTTGTAAGTTTTTTTTTCTATTTTTTTTTTAATTTTAGGTTTATCTGATAAAAAAAAATTATCTAACTCCTTAATACCAATTTTTTTAAAAAAATTATTAGCTTCTATATCTGTTTTATATTTGGGTATTCTAATTTTTAGTTTATTCATAATATTTCAATATATTCCTATGCCAATTTATATGATTATTGCTTTTTATATTATCTATAAAATTTTTAAACAATATTGAGTCAAAATTAAATTCTCCATTTTTTTTTTGTTCTACTGGAATAATTTTTATTGATTCTTCAAGTTCTTTTCTCAATAAGTCATTAATTTCCGTAAAGTTAAAATCAAAATAAACTGTTGGTTTTGAAAAATTTATAATATGAGGTGCTGTAGTAGAGGCAATGTGATCTAAAATGAAAAAATCAAAATCCAAATCTTGAACAACTTTTTCATAATTTTCTGTCAATATATTCAATTTGTATTCATTAATCATACCTTTGGATATCATGGATTTAGTTCCTGGATGAGGTTTTAAAAAAAAATCAATTTTATTTGTATTTAACAAATCAAAAATTTTGGTTTGAAATTTTAGATAATGAATATCTGGTAAAAAAGGTCTAAATGCAGATGAATAACCTAAATATGGACCCATTACATATAAAGCCTTTAGTTCTTTTTTTTTGATCCTTTCAAAAGTTTTTTTTTTCATTTCAAAAGGATTGCTAATTTTTTTTTGTGGAAAACTAATTTTTACATCAAAATTATGAAGTAAATAAAATTTTTTAAAAGAGTCATATCTTTTTTTATTCATTTCTTTGTGCATGTAATTAATATTAACAAATTCACTAGAAAAGTTAATATCAGTAAAGAATTTTTGTATAAAAAAATGAAGGATCGACCCTCTACCATGCTCATAGTTTATCACTCTTCCGCCTTTTAATATTACTAGGGCACATAAAAGTTTTCCCCAAGGCAAACTTCCAGCTGTACCCACATGTAATATTTTAGGTATTTTTTTTTCTATCCAATTATATTTGAGAAATAAAAAACTATGATAAATTAAATTTCTAATAAATTGAATATTATTATTTGATAGTTTCAATTCTAAACGATCAAATAGTTTTATAATTTTTTCTTTAATTTCAATATATTGAGCATAATTTTTTGGAGATAGAGAATTATTTTGTTCATCGAAAAATGAAAATTCATCACCTTTTGTCTGCATGAAATAGTAGGATAAATCATTATAAATATTTAATTCTCCATTTTTTCTTAGATTTTTTTTCAAAAAATTTGTATATAAAATTGATCTTGAGATTTTACTAAAATTAAAAAAATCTGTTAAAGAATTTATTTGTAAAGTTCTTAGAAAATTTTTCAAAAATTTTTCAATTTTACTCTGTTTTAAATATGGATTTTTTAAGTTTTGAAAGGTTGTTTTTGGGATTCTGTCATTATAAATTTCATTAAAAAAAATAAATTTTTCAGGAATAAGAACTTCTTGATTTTTAAAATAGTTTTTAATTTTTAGAGCTGTAAATAAATCAATCAAACTCACTGAAAACCATTTAAAAAAAATATTAATTGATAAATTTACATTTGGATTTTCTCCATTTTGACCAAGTTCATTAATTCTTATAATGGGAATTAAATCATGACATAATTGATCTCTAAATTCTTTGATAGAATTTAAATCAAACCATCCACAGTCTAATTCTTCAAGTTTATTTTTTGTTTGATAACTTGAAATATCAAGATTAATTTGTTTTTTGATCATTAGAAATTTTAGATCGATGTATAAATATAAATGTAGTCAATTTTGTGAAAACTAATATATTAAGTTCAATTTTTTATAATAAATTACATGAATATATCACATCTTATTGAAAAAAAAGAACATTTGGCAAATATTCTTGAGCTAGATATTTATAATTTAAATAGTTCTTCGCTGAGATTTTATTATGATTACATAATCAAAAATCACAAAAGAATTAAAGGAGATATTATTGATTTAGGTGTGTTCAGAGGAAAAAGTCTTCTAACAATAGCTTATATTTTAAAGAAACTTAAATCAAAAAAAACTATATATGGCTTTGATACTTTTTCAGGTTTCACAAAATTAAATAAAAAAGATCAACCTTTTAATTTCAAAAATCTAAAATATTTTTCTAAGTCTCACCGGAAAAATAGTGAGGAATTTTGGAAATTAAAAGAAAGGTTAGGTAAAACAAAATTTACAATTAAAAATATTTCTTCTTCTATCGACTTTAGCGGTACGAGTCTCAGTTTTATTGAAAACAAAATTAAGATATTAAACTTAAAAAATGTTCAAATTATTAAAGGCGATATAACTAAAACAATTCCAAAATTTTTTAGTAAAAATTCTAAAAAAATTATGGCATGCAATTTCGATATAGATCTGTATGAACCTTATAAAATAGCTCTCCCCTATATATGGGGTAATTTAGTTAAAGGTGGTTATATACATCTTGATGAGTATTATTCTTTGAAATTTCCTGGTCCTAGAATTGCAATTTTAGATTTTTTAAGAAAAAATAAAATTAAAATTAATTATAATAATTCAAGAAAAACTGAATTCAAAAGATGTTACATAAAGAAATAATTTGTATTATTCCTGCTAGGAAAGGATCAAAAGGAATAAAAAATAAAAATATTAAGAAAATCAACGGTAAAGAATTAATTCAATATTCTATCGATACAGCAAAAAAATTGAATAATCTTGTTGATATTTGTGTCAGTACAAATTCAATAAGAGTAAAAGCTATAGTAAGAAAAAATAAAATTAATTTTTTTGGTTTAAGACCAGAAAGATTATCAACTGATTATATTGAAACTTATGATGTTGTAAAATATGAACTAAAAAAATACGAATATATTTTAAAAAAAAATTATAAATATATATTATTATTGCAGCCGACTTCACCAATTAGAGATACAAAAAAAATTTTGAAAGCTATAAATCTTCTTAAAAAAAACAATAATATAGATAGCGTCGTTTCAGTTAAGGATGTGGGTGCCAATCACCCCTTACGAATGAAAATATTTAAGAAAAATTTTTTGGTCAATTATTCGGGAGAAAAAAAGGAAAATATGTTACCTAGGCAAAAATTACCTAAAGTTTACATTCGATCTGGATCAATTTATTTAACTACAAGAAAATCTTTTTTCAAAAATAAGTCGTTAGTAGGAAAAAAATGTAAAGGTGTAATATTAAAAGATTTAGAAACTACGAACATTGATAATATTGATGATCTAAATAATTTAAAAAAAACTTTAAAAAAATGAGAGTAATTTGTCCAAATCCTGAAGATATCTCAGACAGTGTATTAGAATTTTTAAGAAGAAATTTTAAATGTTATTTTAAAAAGATAAGTCAAAAAAAATTTGATTCAATTGCGAATAATTTTGAAGTTATTATATCTAGATTTAATCATAAAATAAATTATAAACAAAATTCGAAAATAAAATATATTTTATCACCAACTACAGGTGTTGATCATATTGATGAAAAATTTTTTAAGAAAAAAACAAAAATTTTTTGTTTAAAAAATCAGTTCAAATTTTTAGATAAAATAAATGCTTCTAGCGAATATTCTATTTATCTAATCTTAAAATCATTAAAAAAATTCGATTTAAACAAAAAGAATCATTCAAAAGAAGTAAATAATCAAAATATAGGTATTATTGGCTATGGCAGAATTGGAAAAAAAGTTGATAAAATTCTTACCTCCATGGGCGCAAATGTTAAAATTTTTGATAAGAACTCCAAAAAAATACCTACTTTTAAAAGATCATCATTAAATGATATTTTAAGAAAATCGAGTTTAATTTCATTGCACATACCTTTAGATAAAAAAAATAAATACTTTTTAAATAATGAAAAAATAAAAAAATTAAAAAAAAATTGTATCATAATAAACACATCAAGAGGTGACATAGTTGAAGAAAAATTTATTTATAAAAAAATTTTAAATAAAAAAATTATTTATATAACAGATGTAATTGGTAATTTCTTAAAAGGAAAATTAAAATATTTATCAAAATACAGAAAAAATTTTTTATATACAAAACATGTGGCTGGTCTAACCAGAGAGTCAATTCAAAAAACTGATAATTTTATTTTAAAAAAATTTTTAGATGATATAAATTTATAAATGTCAAAGATAATATTCATTGCAGAGTTATGTCAAAATCACAACGGTTCTTTCAATAATTTAAAAGAGATGGCAATTAAATGTGCGAGAAGTGGAGCAGATATAATAAAATTGCAATATATTTTTGCAGATGCTTTATCTTTTAGACCTAAATTTGAGAAAGGCATAAAGAATAAAAAAAAAATTTTAACGATAAAAAGACCTTTTCATAAAGAAAAAAATAGACTTAAAAAATTAGAAATTAAAGATAAAGAATTAAAGAAATTTATAAATTTATGTAAAAAACTTAAAGTTAAACCTGCTATAACTTGTTTCAGAAGGTCGGATATTTCAAAAATTAAAAAAATTGGTTTTGATACTGTTAAAGTAGCAAGTTATGATTGTGCATCTTTTCAATTAATAAGAGAGTTAAAAAATAGATTTAAAAACATAATAGTATCTACTGGCGCAACATATGATGATGAAATAAAAAAAACTTCTTCTATATTAAAAGGAAAAAATTTTAGTTTATTACACTGTGTAACAATTTACCCAACTCCAATTAATTTTTTGAATCTTAACAGAATAAATTATCTTAAAGGCTTCACAACAAATGTTGGTTTTTCAGATCATTCTATTGGATTTGGAAAAAATAGAAATTTACCATCTTTACTAGCAATATTTAATGGTGCAAAATATATTGAACGTCATATAACAATATTAGATAAAAATGCTACTAAAGACGGAAAAGTTTCAATTCAACCTGAGGATATTATTGAATTAAAAAAATTTTCTATACTTACTAAAAAAAAACAAAAACAATATCTGCAAAAAAACTACAAATTTAATCATAAAAAAATCTTAGGTAAAAAATTAAGAAAATTAACTCATTTAGAATTATTAAATAGAGATTATTACAGAGGAAGATTCGTTTCATATAAGAATGACCGGGAAATTAATAATTGGGATGAAATTTCTTTATACTAAATATGGAAAAGTACTTTAAAATAAATAAAAATTTAAGTGTTGAAAAGTTTACCAATTTATTTGAAATAGAAAAACAGAAAAATAAAAAGATAAAACTTGCAATAAAATTTGATAAAAAAAATAAAATTGTTGGTGTTATTTCTCTTGGAGATATCAGAAGATTAATATTTAAAAGAAAAAATAAAGATAATATTTTTGATCATTTAAACAAGAAGCCCTATATTTTAAATTTAGCGATTAGCCATAAAGAAATACATCACTATGAAAACTCTCTAAAAAAAATAATAAATGAAAAAATTGAAAATGTTTTAATAATTAAAAATAATAAGCTTATTAATATTTTAAGTTATGACGAAATTCAGAATGACTTAGATTACTCAAGTATATGTATTGTTGGATTAGGCCATATTGGTTTACCTTTGGCATTGCATATTCTGAAAAAAAAAGAATTTTTAATTGGATATGACAAAAATGATGAACATATCAAAAATATAAATAACAATAATGTAAATTTTTATGAAAAAGGATTAAATACTCTTTTAAATTACAATTTAAGCCAAAAAAGAATTTACTTATCAAGTAAATTTAAAAAAATTAATTCAAATATTTATATTGTCTGTCTCGGATCAGATTTCGAAAATAACAAAGTTAACAATAAAAATATAAATAATATTTTAATTTCAATAGGAAAAAAAATTTATAAAAATAATTTAGTTTTACTCCGAGGAACAACGCAAGTTGGTTATACATTTAAAATAGCAAAAAAAATTCTAGAAAAATACTCTAATTTAAAGTGTGGAAAAGATTTTTTCTTAGGTCACATACCTGAAAGAATTGTTGAGGGTAACGCTTTAATTGAATTAGAAAAACTTCCACAAATTATTTCTGGGGTTACTTCAGAATGTTTAAATCATGTAATGAACTTCACCAAAAGATTTTTTTCAAAAGTTGTAGAAACAGATAGCACTGAAGAATCAGAAATTATTAAATTAACCAGTAACGCTTATAGAGATTTAAACTTTGCTTTTGCAAATGAAATTAGTCGTATTGCTAATTCTTATAATTTAAGTGGTTTTAATCTTATTAGAAAAGCCAACTTAGGTTACCCAAGAAATAACATAGATAAACCAAGTCTAGGTGTTGGAGGATTTTGTTTACCAAAAGATGTTTTTTTATTTAAAAACTCTTTGGATAAAAACAAAGGTTACAACTTATCAATTTCAAGAGAAATAAATCAAAGAAATGTTAAGAGAATATCTTCTAAAATTATAAATATTTTTAAAAAAAATTTAAGCACTAAAGATAAAATTTTAATTATGGGAGCAACATTTAAAGGCTTACCAGAAAATATAGACATGAGAAATTCACCTTCATTAGAACTTTCAAATATCTTAAAAAAAAATAAGATTAATTTTAAAATGTTTGACGTGATGAGTAACGAAATTTTAAAAAAAAATAATTCAAAAAATTTAAAATTTGTTAAGGAAAATGAAATCAAAAAATTTAAATTTGTAGTAATTGCAAACAATAATCCGAAGTATGGAGATATCTTTTTAAATCAATTTTCAGATAAGAAAAAAAATAAATTTAATAGAATTATTTTTGATTGTTGGGATATGTTAGATAAAAGTGTTTGTGAATCTGCTGGCTTTAAGTACTTCAATATATGAGAAAAATTGTAGGTATTATACCTTGTGATAATGGTCTAGGTCATATCACTCGATCAATCAAATTGGCAAGTTATTTATCTAAGCAATATAAAATTGTTTTTTTTATAAACAAAAAAAAGATAAAAAAAGTTCATATTCCTCCACACATCAAAAAGGTTTTTATAGATAAAATATTTAATTTCAAAAAAAATAGGTATAATCTTAATTGGATTAATAGAGTCAAAAAAAAAATATATTCTCAAAAAATTGATTTCTTGATTTCTGATAATCTACCAGAAATAATATATTTAAATTTAAAGTGCCTGATTATTGCAAACTTTTTTTGGCATGAAATATTCAAGATAAAAAAATTTCCTCTAAAAAAATTAAATAATACAATTCGAAAAAAAAAAATTAAAATTTTTCGTAATATAATTTTTAAGAATAAAAAAAATTTCGAATATTTCGGTTTTTTAGGAAAATTAAAGAAAACAATTAAAAAAGAAAACTCAATTTTAATTTCTTTTGGTTCTGACGATAAATTCAATAAAAACATCAATGAAGAACTTAAAAAAGTTATCTATGACAAAAATAGAAAACATAAGATTTTATTGGATCCTACATACTTTAGGAAAAAGTTTATGAGTCTTAATGTAGAAAAAGCAAATTTTTCAAAAAAAATGTATGAAAAGATTAAATATGCAATAATTAAACCTGGATTTGGATCTATACAAAAATGTCTAGAGAACGGAGCGAAAATTTTTTGTTGTACCAAATATTTTAATGTAGAGTTTAATAGAAATGCCAGCGCAATAAAAAAAGCTAAATTAGGTGTTAAAATTGATAATATTTATAAAGGTTATACTTTAATTAAAAATGATTATATAATATTCCCTAACCTAGCTAATAAAAAAAATTGGAGAGGTGAAATTAAAATTTTAAATCAAATAAACAAGGAATTAAAAATAACTCAAAAATGAAAAAAATTAAAATATTTATTATGTTTTTATTAAAAAGATTTGTATCTTTGTTTCCAAAAAAAATTGAAAATGATGAAATTAAGAAAATTATAAAATCCTTAGAAAATAATAGTTTTTATTGTTACAAAAATTTCTTTACGTCTGATCAAATCGAAAAAATTAAAAAAGGCCTAGCTCTTGCTGAAGAAAAATCAATTAGTGATGGAGATATTGTTGAAAAAGATTTAACAAATAAAAAAAAAAGAATTGGTAACATAGCTGAAATGAATTTAGAAAGTTTAAATTTATATACTAAAAATAATTTTATTCTTGAAGTTTCTAAGTATTTTCATGGCATAGAAGTAAAGTCAGTAACAAGATCAACTTATGAAGTTAAAGAGCAAGGGAACAATCCAGAAAATTCTCCATTGAAAGATAGAAAAGATGATACGATTTTTTTTCACTTCGACAGACCCTATAAAGTTTTAAAAACTTTCCTTATCCTCGAAGATATTTCTGATAAAGATGGACCTTTTCAAATAGTTCAGGGCAGTCATAAAATAGGATATAAATCTCCTCTAAAAAAAATTATGAGGTATTTAAGTAAAATATTTTTCTTCAGACATCATTATTTACTATCTAAAGAAGATGAAAAATATTTTATTAATAAAGAAGATATTGTTTACTGCAAAGGAAATAAAGGCGATCTTTATTTCGTTAATACAGAAGCATGGCATTGCGGCAGACCTTTAAGTGCTTCTGGAAAAAGAGAAGTTTTATGGAACTACATCTATTCAGATAGTTTAATTCCGTGGATCAAACACATTATCACGGGTAAATTTTTAAAAATTTAGAGTTTAATTACTTTGATGTTAAAAAAGAAACTATTAAATCTTGCAAAACTGATTTTTCCTATACATAGATCAATTACAGGTGAGGGCAATAGAAATACTTTAAAATTATTAAAAAATATTAATAAAGAAATTAAGATTAAAAAGATTAAGACAGGGCAAAAAGTTTTTGATTGGACCATTCCTAAAGAATGGAAAATTAATTCTGCTTTTATAATAGACCCTTTAGGAAAAAAAATTTGTGATATAAAAAAAAATAACTTACATATTGTCTCTTATAGCAAACCTGTAAATAAAACTTTAAATTTCAAAGCACTTAATAAAAAACTTCATTCTATTCCATCACTTCCTAATGCAATTCCATATGTAACATCTTACTACAAAGAAGATTGGGGTTTCTGTATAGCAGAAAATGAAAGAAAAAGATTAATTAAGCGAGGAAAATATAAAGTATTTATAGATTCAAAAATTTTTAATGGAGAACTTAATTATGGTGAAGCTTTTATTAAAGGAAAATCAAAAAAAGAAATTTTAATTTCCTCCTATATTTGTCATCCATCTATGGCCAATAATGAGATATCTGGACCAGTAGTAAGTTCTTATATTTTGAAATATTTAAAAAAAAAAAAGAATAAGTTTTCTTATAGATTCATTTTTATACCTGAAACAATTGGTTCAATCACATATCTTTCAAAAAATTATAAAAACTTAAAAAAAAATGTTATAGCGGCTTATAATTTAAGCTGTATAGGAGATGAGAGAAACTATAGCTATCTTCCATCTAGATCAAATATTTCTGTAGCAGATATTATTTCAACCAAAGTTTTGAAAAAGAAGTTTCCAAATTTTAGAAGTTACACATGGTATGACAGGGGTAGTGATGAAAGACAGTTTTGTTCACCAGGTATTGATCTACCTATGGTGACGTTAATGAGAACTAAATATGGAGAATATAAAGAATATCATACATCATTAGATAAAATTGGAACTGTAGTTACCTCAGATGGATTACTGGGTGGCTATAAACTGGTCAAAAATATTATTGATGAACTAGAGTCTAAAAAGTATCCAATTGATATTATAAGTAAGCCTTTAGCTTTAAATAAATGTGAGCCTTTTATGACAAAAAGAAAATTATATCCAACAACTTCAAAAGCTAACAATTCAAATTACTTAAAAAATTATATGGATATACTCACTTACTCTGATGGCAAACATAGTCTGCTATATATTTCGGAATACTGCAAGATTTCTATTAAACAAACCATTTCAATAGCTAAAAAACTTACAAAAATGAAAATGATTAAACTTAATTAAATCTTTTTAATCTTTAATAAAGTTATAAATTGTTTCGGCTACTGATTTATACCCATATTCATTAAAATGATATTGAAGTTCAAAAGGATATAATTTAAGTGGATTTTTTACTTTTTTAAATACTTCTTGATCAATATCTATAAATTCAATATCCAAATCATTAACTGTTTTTTTAATAAAATCATAATTTTTATTATCAAAATGATTATCAATATATCTATTGTAACTTGGCAAAAAAACAAAAAATAATTCTGAGTTATTCTTTAATGCCAAATCCTTAACTAGCTCAAGTATTTTTTTTAGATCTGATTTTGGCAGATTTGGTTGTACAAATAAATCAATTGTTTTTTCTAATTTTACAAATTTGATTAGATCTTGCCTAATGCTTTTATTCTTTTTTTTCTCTTTTGATATTTTTACATTCTTGCTTAAAATTTCATCTATAGTCTTCTGTTTCAATTTAAGATTTTGTGTAAAATTCAAATTATTCAAATATTTTTTTAAAGTTTCACTTTGAATTTCTCTACTTAAATCATTTAAATCATTAGACTCAAAATAAATCCAAACAATTTTTTTAACATTTTGAGGTAAATATTCTCTCAAGATCGCATATTCAATTAGAGGTCCATTGCTCGAATAACCTAAATTTAATACTGACTCATTAGACATTTTTCTTAAAACTGACGCAATATCATCTGGCTCATTAACACAAGCACCATGCGTGTAAGAGTCTCCAATTAAAAGATATTCTATTGTATCTCTATCCCATTCTTTATCAGGATTACGAAATCCAAATCTATCACTTTCATAAAATACATAATATCCATTTTCATTACAAAAAATTGTTTTTGAATTTGATATGCCCGACAATGGAAATAATGGAAAATTTTTTTTTAAATTTGAGGTTGGTGGTATAGTTACCTGAATTGTATCGTCTATTTTTTTTAATTCATTATAAACTTCATATTTAGTTCGTTTATCATATTTTCTACCAGTTTTTTTTTCATAATTTATTTGAGCTGTTTCTAATAATTCAATCTTTTGTTTTTTGTCAAATTTAGAATTAAATATTAAATAAATTTCAAAAATGTAAATTGAAAATATTATACTTATCACTGAAATGATTAAATATTCTCTCAATTTTTCATTTAAAAAAAATGTGATTAATGAAAAAATTATGATTAATGAAAAAAAGATATAATATTGTAAATAATAGTCCCTTTTTGAGCCATCCCAATAAATTTCAGATTTATAAAAAACGTAAATAATTAATAATATTGAGATAATAAGAAAAAAAGAAAAAAAATACTTTTTAATAGAGTTCATTGTATCAAAATACCATACTTTAAATTTAAAAATTGAAATATTCTATCAATAAATAATAATAAAAATATATTCTTTTATAGAATTAATTAATTTCAAATATCAGATCTTTCTACTCTTTTATAATTTAAAGGATAGCCAAATTTTTTAAATAAGTTACGAACTTTTTTTTGAGAACTTCGTGTTAAAAAATAAAGATTATTCAATCGGTTTTTTTTTAACCAAAAATCGACTACAATTTTTGAATTATAACATCCAATAAAGCTATTTTTTTTTTCAATACTAAATAAAATTTTATTTCTTTTTAAGTCCATTATTACTTTATTTAAATCAGTCTCAATTAAATTTGAAAATGGCGGTCTTACATTATATTTTATCTTTATGGGTTTTTCTTTGCCATTTAAATATCTTATCTTACCATTAAATTTTTTATAATATCTATAAGGAACATTTATTTTTCTTTCTACAAAATGTGCCATCGAAGGAATAAACTTTCCAATAAAAATTATGTCGAAAGATTTATTATAAGCCGTTTTATAAAAAGATTTTTCACCATGAGGATCGGTACTAAGAGTTTTTTTAATTGATGGTCTAGCGTTTGTGGAAACTATATTAAAAACAGGTGTATAAGTTCTAGTATTAATATATTTTTTTCTAAAATATTCGTTTAAAGCTCCAACTTGAGCTTTATCTTTTTTTAAGTCGTATATTTTTGAATTTAAGAAATCGTAATTAAATGTTGGTACTATAATTTCAAAATCATGAAATACTTCCAATATTAGATCATGAATAAATTTTAAATTTTCTTCATAAGTAAAAGCTTTTTTATAGAATCCAAGATTCAATATATCAGAATGTAGAATTACAGTCTTTGATAAACAATTAAACTTTAGTTGATTCAAGTTTTTTATTAATGTTTTTTCACTTTTATAAGTAATCATTTGCACTGAATATCGTATTTGAAATATTTTTATAGATCTCTTTTCTTTTTAGTTTTCCATTAAGTGTTTTTGGAAATTTTTTAACATAAAAAACATCTTTTATTTTTCCTTCTTTAGGAATTCCATTTTTTATTATGATATTATTAATTTTTTTTAATAAATTATTCATTTCAATATTTTTATCGATATAAAGTGCAATTCTATTTCCAAGAATAGGATCTTTTATGTGAGAGTTCTGTATAGCAAATTCACATCTCATTGAAATATTTTTATGAATTATTTTTTCAATTAAATTTGGACTTATTTTGACCCCTCCTATATTAATTAAATCATCTATTCTTCCATGGATAGTAAGGTATCCATCTTGATCTACTGAACCAAGGTCTCCAGTAAAAAATCTCCCACTTTGAAAATTTTTAAAATTACCATTAACATAACCTTTGGCTATATTTTTTCCTTTAACAACTATTTCTCCAATAAAGTTTTTTTTTTTTATTATTTTTCTATTTTCATCACATATGCTAATTTCCACACCTTTAGAGGCTTTACCCACAGTAGTGATTTTTTTAAAATCATTTCGAAGATTGATAAGACTAGATCTTGAAGCTTCAGTTAGTCCATAGTGATAAGCAATTATTTGCTTATTAAATAATTTTAATAATTTTAACTTAAAATATTTTTCCATTGATGCGCTTCCTATTTCCATCCATATCAAACTTTTTCTAAGCTTAATTAATGAATGTGAGGGCAAAGATAACAACATTGCGAATGAAGATGGAACACCAGAAATAGAATTAATATTATGTTCTCTCAGTCTTTGCAGCATCAGTAAAGGATTAAAAAAACCATTATCAATTATTAAACATCCTTTTTTTAAAAATATTGATCTCATTCTTGCAAAGCCAAATGAATTTGTTAAAGGCGCCATTAAATATTCACAAACGTTTTTTTTTAAATTCATAAATTTATTCAAATTTAAAGATGTGAATAACAAATTATTATGAGATAAGATTACACCTTTTTTAAAGCCTGTTGTTCCTGATGTTAATAAAATTAATGCTGTATCACCTTTCTTTAATTTAATTTTCTTTACATATTCAAAATTTTTCCAATTAATATTAGTTTTCGTTGAAAATCTTATGATATCTTTTTTTAAAAAATTTTTATTCTTATAATTCTTATTAACAACGATTTTGTTTATTTTATAAATTTTTTTAAAATCTTTAACATTTAAAAAAAAATCTTTTTCAGAAATTAATAATGGCACAGAACCTGAATAAATAATTGCAAACAAAGATATAATCACTTCATAGTCATCTTTTAAGACTACAGCTATATTAAAACCTTTTTTTTTTGATTTTGTAGAAATTTCATAAGAAAAAGAAATTATATCATTATATAAGTTCTCATAACTTATTTTTTTACCATTATAAACTAGGGCAATCTTTTTTTCATTTCTAAATGTTTCAATTAAATCTTTAATATTTTTTATTTTTATCATTAATTTTTTTTATAAGAATTTTTAAAATACTTTCTAATGAATTAAAGTTAACTAATTCTTTTTGATTAAATTTTATTTTAAA
>CACPDA010000014.1 GCA_902632515.1 uncultured Pelagibacteraceae bacterium | reverse complement strand
AATATATTTTAGCTAAAAAAGCTAAAGCAAGACTATCTGGTCCACCTGAAACACCTACTACAAAGTTTTGATTAATTTTTAGTGATTTTTCAAAATGACTATAAATTTGATTTATTTTTTTATTATTTAACTTATCTTCTAAAAGTTTAGGAATTTTGATTGTTGCATTCAAATTTCTTTGACTCATATTTTGCTTTTTGGATCACTGATTGATTTGCATTAGGGTATTGTTTTTCAACACCATTGATCATTTTACAACCTTGATCTTTTTCTCCAATCTGAACCATAGATACACCAAGCTTTAATAAATTTACAGGAGCTTTTTCTCCTTTTGGATATTTTTGATATCCCTCTAAATAAGCAGATGCTGCATCAGTATAAAGTTGTCTAATTCTAAAAGTTTCTGCATACCAATATTGTGCATTACCAGCTAAATCGTGTTCTGGATTGGTAACAACGAATTCTCTAAAAGCTCTTTCAGCTGTTGAGTAATCTCCTACTTTTAAAAAACTCGTAGCAAATTCGTACTGTTTTTCTGGCGACTCCTTTGGAAGAATTTTTTCCTCAGATTGAAAAGCTTCAGTAACAATTGTAGCTGTTGAGTCAATTGATTGTGTTTGCTGAACTGATTCATCAGTGGCCGTATCTTTATATGATATTGAGCCTAAATCTTGTGGTTGAGAACTTCCTGGTAATATTTTATCTTTATTAACTTTTTTTTTTGATGTAATTTTTTTTACTCCATCTTCATCCACAAATGCATTTTCTAAATCTTGAAATCTAATTTGATTATCTGCTTGAACTTTTGATAACCTGTTTGATAATTTGTCCAATTTAAAATTTATTTCTTCAAACTTATTAGTAAGTTGTCGAAATTGACTCTCTATTTCTGAAAGTTTAAGAAGATGTCTAGTTAAAACATCTTCTGAATTTTCATTAAGAGTTAATACAGAATTATTTTGATTATTATTGTTGGTATCAATTGAGTTTGAATATACTGCTCTTTCTAAAGTTTTAATATCTTTTTGAATTTTTTCTAACGTTTCATAAATATTATGATTGTCTGCTAATAAATTTGAAAAGGAAAATAGATTAATTAAAAGAATGATTTTAAACGTTAAAATTTTCGAAAGTAATTTCATTAGTAAGTTTATGATTAAAATAATGGCAAAAAAAAGACCCTTAAACATTGAATTTGTTTAAGGGTCTTTTTTAAATTTAATTAATTTGCTTTTACTGTAACAGATCTTCTGTTTTTTGACCAAGCTAAAGGATTTGAACCTGAGTCAACTGGTCTTTCTTTTCCATAACTTAAAACTGAAATTCTGTCTGAAGAAATTCCATATGTCATCAAATAATCTTTTGCAGCATTAGCTCTTCTTTCACCTAGGGCTAAGTTATATTCTCTAGTTCCTCTTTCATCCGCATGACCTTCTAATACTATTGTGATATCAGAATTTTTTCTTAACCACGCAGCTTGTTTTCTTAAAGTCTCTCTAGATGCAGTTGTTAAAACTGACTCATTTGTTGCAAAGAAAACTCTGTCAGGAACACCAGAAGCTAAATATTCAACTGTATCAGTACCAGTATAAACATCACCTTGCATTTGTCCTGTAGATTTTTTAGACGTTGCACAAGCAGATAGTGCTATGCATGCAACTATTACTAAAAAAGTGTTTTTTAGAATTTTGTTTAGTTTCATTATTGCTCCTTGATCAATATTTCTTATTCTTAACTTTTTCACAACTAAATAGATGTTTCAAGTTAAAAAATCAAGATAATTTACTTTAATTGCTTAATAAAGATGACCATGATGGGTCTGAAGCGTCAGTCGGGGTGTTAACTTTTCTCTCATTATAGCCTGTTAAATCTATTGACCATAGTTTAGCTGAAAATCCTTCCCCTTTATCATCTGTTTTTGTTTCTCTATAAAATATCAAAACTCTCCCATTCGGAGACCATGATGGGGCCTCTTGATAAAAATTTTCAGTTAATAATCTTTCCCCACTACCATCTGTTCTCATTACACCTATATAAAATTTACCCTTATGAAGTTTTGTGAAAGCTATCAAATCTCCTCTTGGTGACCAAACAGGAGTTCCGTATAACCCATTACCAAAGGAAATTCTTTTAACATTACTGCCATCACTTTTCATAACATAAATTTGTTGGTAGCCACTTCTATCTGAATTAAAACAAATAAATTTTCCATCTGGCGAAAATGAAGGTGAAGTATCAATGGACGGATGATTTGTAATTTTCTCTACAATTCTATTTTCTAAATCCATCGTATAAATATCTGAATTCCCATCCTTAGCAAAACTCATTATTATTTTTTTTCCATCAGGGGAAAACCTTGGAGCAAAAGTCATTCCGGGAAAATCTCCAACAACTTCTTGCATTCCTGTCTCAATATCTAAAAGATAAACTCTAGGTAAATTTCTAAAATATGAGAGATAAGTAACCATTTGACCTGATGGATTAAATCTAGGTGTAAGAACTAATTCATTTCCTAAAGTTAAAAATTTATTATTGGCACCGTCTTGATCCATAATTGCTAATTTCTTTATCCTTTTTGTTTTTGGACCTTCCTCTGCGACATAGATTATTCTTGTATCAAAATATCCCTTTTCTCCGGTTAATCTTTGATAAACCTTATCTGTAATTATATGACCTACTCTTCTCCAGTTATTTGGTACAGTCGTAAATGCTAGTGCAATCATTTCTTTTCCAGCTAATACATCCCATAGTCTAAACTCTACTCTCAATTTTTCTTCTACAAATGAAACTTTTCCCGTTATTAAAGCTTGAGCTTTTATTAAATTCCAATCTTCAAATCTAGGCTTTAAATTTGCAATATCTGGTTCTTGTAAAAATGCATTTTTATCTAGTGGATTAAATAACCCAGATGTCTTCAAATTATTTTCAACAATAATTGAAATTTCTGAGCCTACGTTTTTTTTTTTTAAAATCTTTTCAAAATTTTTTCTTGAATTTTCATCAATTGCTAAAGGAGAAACTGCTATTGGAAGTGGATTTAAATTTCCTCTAGTTATATCGACTTCAATTAGAGCGAAGCTTTTAATCGGAATTAAAACTAAAGATAATAACAAAAAGAATTTTTTCATAAGTTATATTACCCTTCTAACATCTCTCTTGCATCAAAATTAAGTTGTAATTCTTTCCACCTCTCATAACCAGTTGTAGGAACTCTCAATGGTTGACATAATTTTACCGCTCTTAGAGCACTTTCAGCTAAAACTTTATAAAAACCCTGGCCTGGTTTATTCATTCGTGCATGATCTAAAATTTCTGACTTAGAAACAGTGCCATCAGGTTTTAATTGCAGCTTTATTCTTACTAACAAATTTTCATTATATGGCAAACCTAATGGTATACTCCAGCATCCAAATATTTGTGCTTTTAACGCATCTTCTTCGCTAAGAGATAAGCCAGCATTCTCAACAGTTCTTTGTTGATCCTGAGTAATCTTATCAGTTTTATTTGTAGTTTGTGCAGTTTCTTCTTTGGATTTGTCAATTAATGCAGCAATATTGTTAGGATCAAATAATTCATCTTTTTCAAATTCAGACACTTGTTTAACTTCATTATCAATTTTTTCAGGATTTTGTTTATCTTCTTTTATCTTCTCTATTTTTTCCACTTCATCATCTGGCATTGGAACAGAGTCTGGTTTAATTTTTTTTACTTTTTTTGGAGGAGCCTGTTCTGAAACTAATTTTTTTTCTTTTTCTTTTACTTCTTCAAGTATTTTCTTTGCTTTTGGTGCAAAAGGTATGTTGGTTTTATCAGTAATTTGAATTAACTCTATTGAAACGATAGGCGGGAGGTCTATAGGTTTTTTTGCCAAAAAAGGAAGGCTTGCTGCAGTTATAAGTATTAATAATACATGCAAAACAGAAGATATAAATATACTTCTATTCACTTAATTACCTTTCTTTGTACGGTTCAGATATTAAGGCTACTTTAGTAAAACCTGAACCAGATAATAAACCCATAATTTCAAGCACTCTTCCATAATTTATGGTTTTGTCTCCTCTAACATAAATTCTCGTGTCTGTTCTATTCTTTGAAACAGCTAGAACTTTTGCAATTATTTTTTCATATTCAACTTTAGACTCTTGAATAAAAATCTCTCCCTTTGAATTGATAGATAGTGTAAGAGGTTCAGATTCCTCTGGAAGAGAGTCGGCTGAGCTTTCCGGTAAGTCAACTTGAACCCCCACTGTCAGTAATGGAGCTGTAACCATAAATATAATTAAAAGGACCAGCATAACATCCACAAAAGGTGTAACATTAATTTCACTCATTGGCTCTTTAGATGAACGATTTAATTTAAATGCCATTTTAAATTATTGTTAAAAATCTTCTTGAGAAATTTTCTAACCTTTGAGAATATTTTAAAGAATCGTTATTAAATTTATTGTAAGCAACAACAGCTGGGATCGCTGCTAATAATCCTAAAGCAGTTGCAAATAACGCCTCCGCAATTCCAGGAGCTACAATTGCTAGACTTGTGTTTCTAGAAATAGCTATTGATTGAAATGAATTCATTATTCCCCAAACAGTTCCGAACAAACCAATAAAAGGTGCTGTTGAACCTACAGTGGCTAAAAAGGTAAAGCCCTTACTTATTTTTGATATTTGTTTTTCAATTCCTGTCTCAAGAAGAGTTGTCATTCTATTGTTTAAATCAGATTTTGATCGTCTTTTTAATAAATTTTGCATTGCATCCTTAAAAATTAAAGCCATTGGATCGTCAATGTTAGCCGGAAGGTTATTATAAAAAGATTCTGCTGACTTAGAATTCCAGAATTTTGTTTCAAATTCTTCTGTTGTTTGATTTATTTTTTTAAAAAGTTTTAATTTTTCAATTATTACAGCCCAAGAGTAAATAGAACATGCAATTAATAGTATTATTACTGATTTAACAATTATATCTGCACGAATAAATAAGTTCATTAATGAAAAATCAGCACTTGACGCGAGTCCTACTGCTTGAGTCGATATATCAGCTTCCATACGATCTTCTCACACTTAAATGTGTCATGATTTTGTCTTTAAAAATTAGGTTTATTCCTCTTTTTTGTAAGTTTCATAATAAAAACTAGCAATTAATATAGCATCAGCTTTATTTGAATCTTTTTTTCTCGATAAATGTGAGGAAAAATAAGGAAATATTTCAATAGCCCTCGTTCTACTTGCATCTTTTTCTGAATTAATTAAGTTAAAATACTTTTTCCATTTTGCAGGTCTAACAAAATACATGGATAATTGCATTGCAGAACAAATACCCTTTAAAATTCCAAATGATTGACCAAAATTAAACATACTTGTTACACCTTGTCCTGGCATTGCAGTT
This sequence comes from uncultured Pelagibacteraceae bacterium, assembly GCA_902632515.1. The sequence goes on along the minus strand of CACPDA010000014.1, from coordinate 11,089 downwards.
ACATGCTCAATAATCACTCTTACATCAGAGCCATAATTATTATTAATTCTTTTTTTTATTTCAAAGTTTTTTTCAATTTATAGTAATTATTATAGCAATACTCTTGGAATAATTCTTACATGCGCAATACTTTATGATATTCTTTTCAGATCAAGCATTAGCTTTAATATGTTATTTCTTGAAGAAATATGGAGTCGAAATTTCACTAATTTGTTTATTGCTCCTTTAAAGATAAAAGAAATAATCATATCGCTTATTTTTACAGCTTTAATAAGAACATTAATTGGGTTGATACCTGCAATAATTTTAACCTCGCCATTATTTGGAGTTTCTATTTTAAAGTTAGGTTTTCCGCTATTATTATTATTTTTAAGTTTGTATGTATTTGGAATTACTCTTGGCTTATATGTTAGTTCTGGACTAATGAGATTTGGTCCATCATTTGAAAATATAGCTTGGTCTTCTTTATTTTTACTTGCACCTTTAGGATGTATATATTACCCATTAGAAATTCTTCCATATTTCTTTCAAATAATAGCTAAGGCTTTACCATTGGTTTATATTTTTGATGAAACAAGAAATATCTTGCTCAATGGTTCAATTAATTATGAAAATTTAAAATATGCTTTTGTTCTTAATCTATTTTATTTAGTAATCGGAATAGGCTTATTTTATTATTCATTCCTTAAAGCAAGAATAAAAGGAACTTTTCTTAATATGGGAGAATAAATAGTGAAACCTAAAGCTGCACTACTAATAGACAATCTTAAACTAAATCATTGGCAAAAAGAAGCTTTAGATGCTGCATCAAAAAAAATTGATATTGTTTTAGTTTTAAATTGTAAAAATACATTTACAAAAAAGAATTTTTTTAAGCATTTTTTATATTATTTGCTTAATATATTTTCTCTTAAAAATTCACAGACAAAGAATAAGAAATATGAAAATCCTAATATTGAAATTTTTAATTTTAATTCATCCTATAATGGAATATGGCAATCAATTCCTATAGAGGGGTATGAGAAAATTGTAAAAAAAGAAATTAAATTGATAATAAAATTTGGAATGAATTTATTAAGAATTGATGAAAAATTTGATAATCTCACATTTTTATCTTTTCATCATGGTGATCCATCAAAATATAGAGGAAGGCCAGCAGGTTTTTACGAAATTTTAAATGGTGAGTTAACTTCTGGTATAATTGTACAAAAACTCTCTAATAAAATTGATGCTGGTAAGATTTTTGCTTTTGCAGAGTCTAAAGTAATTAAGTATTCATACAAGGAGACAGCAAAAAATTTTTACATAAATTCAAAACACTTGCTTTCAAAAGCAATTGATAATCTTACTGAGAATAAAGATATTAATATTAAAAAAAGTGGAAAAAATTACCATTTGCCTAGTAATACAACTGTAATGAACTTTATTTACTTATTAATTTTTAATAAAATAAAAAGAATTGGCTATGGACTTTTTTTTGAAAAAAAATGGAGAATAGCGCTTGCTCCTCATAATCTTAACTTGAATAAAAATGAAAAAATTTCACTAAAAAATATAACAAATATTAAAATTTCTCCAAAATACAATTTTTATGCTGATCCTTTTTTTTCAATTGATGGAAATTCTATTAGATACGAGGCATTAAATAACAAAAATGGTTTAGGTGACATAATTGAGATACCCATACAAAATTTTACTGAACAAAAAAAGCTTTTAACTGGATTACACTACTCATATCCTTTAAGTTTTGTATATAAAGATAAAGAATATCTCTTACCAGAAGTCGCTAGTCACTCACCTCAATACATTTTTTCATTAAATGAGGAAAATAATAAAAAGTTTATTCTTCGCGGACTTGAAAATAAGCGTATAGTTGATTCAACTTTAGTTGAGGAGAACAATCATTGGTTTCTTTTTTTTGGTGAAAACACTTCAGCAGATACACAACTGAATCTTTGGTTTTCTGACTCTCCTTTTGGAATATTTAAACCTCACCCTGAAACACCAATAGCAATCTCACCTAAAATTGCCAGAATGGGAGGTGCTTTAATAAAAAATTTTGATGGCTTATTTAGATTTGGGCAAAATAATTCTAATGCTTATGGTGAGTCATTAACTGTGCTTAAAATATTAAAACTTTCACCTACAGAATATTTAGAAAAAATTGTTGGAAATTTAAGTATTGATGATTTTAAGGGTCCTCATAGTCTGAGTATAAATACTAAATCAAAACAAATTCTTTTTGATTATTATAAAGATAAATTTTCATTATTTGCTGGAATACGAAGAATAAGATCTTTGTTAAGCAAAAAATAATCTATGATTTCAATTTTATTTATTTAAACAAAATTCTTAATATCTTTTGGTGCGCCCGCAAGGAGTCGAACCCTGAACCTCCAGAGCCGAAATCTGGCGCTCTATCCAGTTGAGCTACGAGCGCATATCAATATAATATTAATACATCATATTATGAAAAAAAAAATAAATTTGATTGTTAAAAATAATGAAAACAATGCAAGAGTAGATATATTTATTAATAAAAAACAGAATGATCTTAGTAGAACAAGAATAAAAAATTTAATCTTAGACAAAAAATTAAAGATAAATAATAAACTAGTAATTGACCCATCAAAAAAAATTTTTATAGGTGATAATGTGATTTTAACAGTTCCTGAACCAAAGAAAGCTTCTCTCAAACCTTATAATTTTAAATTAGATATTGTTTATGAAGATGAAGATTTAATTGTAATAAATAAACCTTCAGGAATAATAATGCATCCTGGTGCAGGAAATTATGACAATACTTTAGTAAATGCTTTAATTAACTATGATAAAAATTCCTTGTCGAATATTGGTGATGAATTAAGACCTGGGATTGTTCATAGAATAGATAAAAATACCTCTGGTTTAATAGTAATTGCAAAAAACAATTATGCCCATGAACATTTATCCAATCAATTTAGCAGACATAATATCACAAGAATTTATCAATTATTAATTTGGGGTAAATTAAGACCTACCAATGGAAGAATAGAAACTTTAATTGTTCGAAGTTCTAAAAATAGACAAATGATGGAGGTAAGTCTTACTAAGGGAAAAAAAGCAATAACAAATTATAAGACTTTACAAATTTTTGAAAATGAAAAAACTCCAACCTTAAGTTTGATAGATTGTAAATTAGAAACTGGTAGAACTCATCAAATAAGAGTTCATATGAATTATTTAGGTAATAGTATTGTAGGAGATGATAAATATAAAAAAAAATTTAAGAAAATTAAAAATATAAACCCTATACTTGAAAGCAATTTAATAAATCTTAAGAGGCAATTTCTTCATGCAAAAACTTTAGGGTTTATTCACCCAAAAAAAAATAAAGAAATGATTTTTAACTCAATTTTGCCACAAGAACTTGAAATAATTCTAAAAACACTAAGAAAAACGTGTAAATAAAATATTAAAAAAAAAAAAAATTAATTAGATAAACCGTTAATGAATTATACAATAAATAATAACTTACCAACCTTAAGTAATGAAGGTGGATTATCAGCATATCTAGATCAGATTAAAAAATTTCCTATGTTAGATGCTGAAGAAGAATATATGCTTGCAAAAAATTGGAAGACAACAGGAAATATTAAATCTGCAGAAAAACTTGTAACAAGTCATTTGAGATTAGTTGCAAAAATTGCCATGGGTTATAAAGGTTATGGTTTACCAGTGAATGAAATGATTTCAGAAGGTAATATTGGTTTAATGCAAGCAGTGAAAAAATTCGAACCTGAAAAAGGTTTTAGACTCGCTACTTATGCAATGTGGTGGATTAAAGCATCAATCCAAGAATATATTTTAAGATCGTGGAGCTTAGTTAAAATTGGAACAACCACTGCTCAAAAAAAACTATTCTTTAATCTCAAAAAATTAAAAAATCAAATAGCACCTCAATCAGAGGGAGATTTAAGAAATGAACATGTCGAAAAAATTGCAAATAAGTTAGACGTTAGTAAAGATGAAGTAGTTTCAATGAACCGAAGACTATCAGGGAAAGAGTTTTCACTAAATGCTCAAGTTGGAGAAGATGGTGACGAATGGCAAGACTGGCTTGTAGATAAAGAATTAGATCATGATCTTAAATTTGCTCAACATGAGGAAATGGAACAAAGAAAAGATTTATTAAAAGACTCAATTAAAGTTCTTAATGATAGGGAAAAAGAAATTTTATATTCAAGACGTTTAAACGATGACCCTGCAACGCTTGAAGAATTAAGTAAAAAATATAAAATTAGCAGAGAAAGAGTAAGACAAATTGAAAATAAAGCTTTTGAAAAATTACAAAAACATATGTTGCTTCTTGCTAAGTCTAAAAATTTGTTACCAGTAAACTAAATCTCAAAAGGATTTTCAATTAATATTGTATCATCTCTTTCTGGACTAGTTGAAATACTTGATATTTTTGCTCCAACAAAATCTTCTAATGCATAAATATAATTTCTTGCCTCATCAGGAAGATTATTAATGTTCTTAATACCATTAGTAGATTTTTTCCATCCAGGGAAAGTTTTATAAATAGGCTTAATTTTTAATTGGTCTTCTACTGATACTGGCAAATAATCAATTTTTTTTCCATTAAGTTCATACTCAATGCACATTTTAACTTCATCTAATTCATCCAAAACGTCTAGTTTTGTCAGTGCTATTCCATTTATTCCTGAGATTTTAATGGTCTGTCTTACTAAAACTCCATCGAACCAACCACATCTTCTCTTACGACTTGTGACTGTACCAAATTCTTTGCCTCTAGTACCTAATAATTCACCAATCTTGTTTTGAAGTTCTGTTGGAAAAGGACCTTCACCGACTCTTGTTGTATAAGCTTTTGTAATTCCCAGAACATAATTAATTGAGTCAGGTCCACATCCAGTTCCAGTCGCAGCACTTGATGCTACTGTATTTGATGAAGTGACAAACGGATATGTTCCATGATCAACATCTAATAAAATTCCTTGTGCACCTTCAAATAAAATTTTTTTTTTTTGTTTTTTTAATTGATCAATCTTTATCCAAACCGGTTGTGAAAACTTTAGTATTTCAGGAGCAATTTTAAGTAAATCTTTTTTTAATTTTTCTTTTTCAAAAATATTTTTTCCAAGACCTTTTCTAATAGCATTATGATGTAATAGCACAGAGTCTAACCTTTGATCTAAGTTTTTTTCAGATCTTAAATCCATAACTCTTATTGATCTTCTGCCAACTTTATCCTCATAAGCAGGTCCTATACCTCTTCTTGTTGTACCAATTTTACTTTTTCCAGCTGCATCTTCTCTGATTTCATCCATTTCTTTATGAAATGGTAAAATTAAATTTGCTGATTCTGAAATAATCAAATTATCAATTTCTACTTTTACTCCTTTTTCCCTAATTTCTTCTATCTCCTCTAGTAAAGCCCATGGATCAACTACAACACCATTCCCGATAATAGAGATCTTTCCTTTTCTTACTATTCCAGAAGGTAATAATCTTAGTTTATAAGTTTTTCCATCAATAACTAAAGTGTGACCAGCATTATGCCCACCTTGAAATCTAATTACGGCATCTGCTTGTTCAGAAAGCCAATCAACTATTTTTCCTTTTCCTTCATCACCCCATTGAGAGCCTACAACTACAATATTTTTCATTACCTAAATCTTTTATTTATTTTTATTGAATTTAAATGATTAATCGGACCATGACCTTTTCCATACTTTGGATTAGTTAATATTGCTAAATTTACATATTTAATACCTAGCTCACAAGCTTTCTTAATACTTTTTCCACAAGATAAAAAAGTTGTAATTGCAGTTGATAATGTACACCCAGTACCGTGCGTATTTTTAGTTTTATATCTTAGACTAGAAAAAATTTTAAAATCTGATTTGTTTAGAAAAATATCATCAACTTTTTTATTATTTAAATGCCCACCCTTAATCAAAACACTTTTGGCTCCTAATTTGATTAATTCATTTGCGGCTAAAATCATATCCTTTTTACCTTTAATCTTAATTCCAGTTAAAACTTCGGCCTCAGGCATGTTTGGTGTGATTATACTGACTTTATTAATCAGATGTTTTTTTAGATATTTAATTGCTTCATCATCAATTAATTTAGCACCTCCTTTTGCAACCATAACTGGATCTAATACAATTTTTTTAATATTTAATTTCTTTAATGCACTTAAAACTTTTTTAATAACTGACTTAGAGTGCAACATTCCAACTTTAATGGCATCCGGCTTAATATCTTTAGCTGAATAGATTATTTGATCTTTTATTATATTTGGTGATACAGGTATGACTGATTTTACTCCCTTTGTATTTTGAACAGTTAAAGCGGTGATAGCAGTTAATGCGTATGAACCAAGAGCAGTTACGGTCTTAACATCTGCTTGAATTCCAGCTCCTCCAGAGGAGTCAGAGCCAGCAATAATTAATATCTTAGATTTTATTTTCAATTTAGTTAATAGATCTTTTTACAATATTGATACATTTTTTTAATAATTTAATATTGTTAGACTCTCCCATAATTCTAATTTTCGGCTCTGTTCCAGATTTTCTAATCAGCATCCTTCCCTCTTTTTTTATTAATTTTTCAGATTGTTTTATAGCTAATCTACATTTTTTTGAGTTAATTATAGATTTATCTTTTACTTTTACATTTTCTAAAATTTGAGGTGTTGCAATAAAAGTATTAAATAATTCACTTGCTTTTTTACCTTTTCTCATTGAGAATAAAATTTCTAATGCAACCAATAGTCCGTCACCAGTTGTAGCAAATTTACCAAGGATTATATGTCCAGATTGTTCTCCACCTAAATTAAAATTTTTTTTTTGCATTTTTTCTTTAACATATCTATCACCAACATTTGCTCTTATAAATTTTATTTTATGATCTTTAAAATAATTTTGTAAACCATAATTTGACATCAGCGTTCCTACTACGCCTCCTTTTAAAATTTTTTTTCTTTTCCATCTTTTTGCTAACATTGCAATTATTTGGTCCCCATCTATGATTCTTCCTTTCTCATCGGAAACTATAATTCTGTCGGCATCACCATCTAATGATATACCAATATTAGTTTTATACTTATTAACTAAAAATTTTATTTTTTTTGGAAATGTTGAACCACAATTATCATTTATATTAAAACCATTTGGAGATGTTCCAAATTGATAAACTTTAGCTCCAAGACTTTTTAACAATTTTGGCCCAGATTTATAGCCAGCACCGTTTGCACAATCAATAGCTATACTCATTCCTTTTAAACTAAAATTTTTAGGAAAATTACTTTTTAATATTTTAATATATCTATCATTAGCATCCTCTAATCTTTTTACTCTACCTAAAATTCTGGGTTCAGAAAGATTTTTTACAATTTTGGAGTCTATCAATTTTTCTATTTTTTTTTCAATTTTATCAGACAATTTTAAACCATCTGGGCCAAATAATTTTAGACCATTATCATAAAATGGATTATGAGATGCAGTAATCATAATACCCATATTTGCTCTCATTTTTTTAGTTAACATTGCTAGTCCATTTGTAGGTAAAGGTCCTAATGTATAAACATGCATACCTGCTGAGGTTAAGCCAGATACTAATGCTGGCTCCAATGTGTAACCAGACAACCTTGTATCTTTTGCAATTATTGCAGTTTGCTTTATTTTTTTTTGATTTTTAAAATATGTACCTGCAGCTAGACCAAATTTAAAAAACATTTCACCGTTAATTTTTGTTTGATTAACTCTGCCTCTTATTCCATCTGTACCAAAATATTTTTTTGACATTTTAAAATTTTAAAGAATTAAAAACTTTAATACTTTGATTTACCTCATTTACGTCATGAACTCTCAATATTTGAACTCCTTGCATAATTGCAAATAAACTTGATGATATAGTTCCTCCCAATCTCTCTTTACTATCATTAACTCCAGACAAATCCTTTATAAATCTTTTTCTAGAAGTACCTAACATTACAGGAAATCCAAGTGAGTGAAAAATAGAAATATTTCTAAGTAAGGTAATATTATGTTTCAGGTTTTTACCAAAACCAATACCTGGATCTAAAATTATATTATTGTGTTTAATACCTTTTGATCTCACAAAATTAATCTTTTTTTCAAAAAAATCGTAAATATCTAAAATAACATTTTCATATTTTGGATTTTTTTGCATTGTTCTTGGATTGCCTTGCATATGGTGAATTACAAAAGGAATATTACTATCCTTTAAAACTTTGATAGTATTATGGTCGTACTCAAGACCAGAAACATCATTTACTAAATTAATTTGATTTTTAATACCATTTTTCATTATCATACTTTTTCTTGTATCTAATGAAATAAATTTTTTAAGTTTTTTTATTTTTGTTAAAGTTGGAAAGATTCTTTTCCATTCTTCATTTTTATTTACTTCTTTTGAACCTGGATTTGTTGCCTCTCCACCAATATCTAAAATTACACATCCGTCTTTAATTAACTTTTTTGCATGTTTTTGTCCTAATTTATTTTTATAATATTTGCCACCGTCTGAAAAACTATTTGGAGTTAAATTTAGAACTCCCATCAAAATTGGTAAATTTGTAAATTTTAAACCTTTAAATGTTTTATTTTTTGTGATTTTTTTAATATCAAATAATATTTTTTGTCTGATTTGACTTTTAAGATTTTTGACTTTTTTAATATTAATTTTTTTAATATTTTTTCTTGTTATTATTTCAATAGTATCAAAAGAAATTAGTCTATTACCATGTAGTGGAAATGATAGTTTTTTTTTTACTTTTTCTGCTGACTGTGGACCATAGTAAAAATTACACGCTCTTGTGTAATATTTGCCCATCTTTTTTAATGAACAATTTTTGGTTTTAAGCCCATTGCTCCTAAAGCTGAGCTTTTATCATCCTTATCTTCAGGTTTTTCAAGTGATTTATCTTTTGGATAAACATTTTTATTAATTATATTTTCAATCTCTTCACCCGTTAAAGTCTCATAAGTTATTAATGCTTTAGCAATTTTATGCAAATCATCTACTTTTTCAGTCAATATTTTTTTAGCTTGATTATAACCTTCATCAACTAGTTTTCTAATCTCTTTATCAATTTTTTGAGCAACCGCCTCAGAAACAGACTGAGTTTGAGTAACTGATCTTCCTAAAAATACTTCTTCTTGATTTTCTCCATATTCAACAGGACCCATTTCTTCACTCATTCCATACTTTGTTACCATTGCTCTTGCAAGCTGAGTAGCTTGATTAATATCTGATCCAGTTCCCCCACCTGCGCCGGTCGTAATATCATCTTTTCCAAAAATAATTTCTTCAGCCACTCTACCTCCAAAACACACTGCCAATCTAGCTTTAAGATATTTTATTGAATAGCCATGTTTATCTCTTTCGGGTAAATTCATAACCATACCTAAAGCTCTACCTCTTGGAATTATTGTTGCCTTATGTATTGGGTCATAGCTCGGCATATTAAATGATACTAGTGCATGACCACCTTCGTGATAAGCTGTAAGTTTTTTCTCGTCCTCAGTCATAACCATTGATCTTCTTTCTGCGCCCATCATTACCTTATCTTTGGCCTCTTCAAATTCCATTAATGTAACTATTCTTTTATTTTTTCTCGCAGCTAACAAAGCTGCCTCATTTACTAGATTTGCTAGATCTGCCCCTGAAAAACCTGGTGTGCCTCGGGCTATAGTTCTTAAATTAACATCAGGTGCCATTTTAATTTTTTTTACATGAACTTTTAGAATCTTTTCTCTACCTATAATATCTGGATTAGAGACAACTACTTGTCTATCAAATCTACCTGGTCTTAACAAAGCTGGATCAAGAACATCAGGTCTATTTGTTGCAGCAATTATTATTACACCTTCATTAGTATCAAAACCATCCATCTCTACTAAAAGCTGATTAAGTGTTTGTTCTCTTTCATCATTACCACCACCTAATCCAGCTCCTCTACTTCTTCCTACAGCGTCAATCTCATCGATAAAAATTATACAAGGAGAATTTTTTTTACCTTGTTCAAACATGTCTCTAACTCTTGAGGCACCAACACCTACAAACATCTCTACAAAGTCCGAACCTGATATTGTAAAAAAAGGTACTCCCGCTTCACCAGCTATTGCTCTTGCAAGTAAAGTTTTACCAGTTCCTGGGGGACCAACTAACAATGCACCTCGAGGTATTTTTCCACCAAGTCTACTAAATTTTCTTGGATCTTTTAAAAATTCTACTATTTCTTCAACTTCTTCTTTTGCTTCCTCAACTCCAGCAACATCGTTAAATGTGACTTTCCCTTTAAGTTCATTCATCATTTTTGCTTTAGATCTTCCAAATCCCATTGCCCCACCTTTGCCGCCTTGCATTTGACGCATAAAGAAAATCCATACTGCAATTAAAAGTAACATTGGAAACCATGAGAGAAGCACACCAAATAATGATGGCATTTTTTCATCTAGTGGTGCTGCAGAAATACTTACTCCCTTATCAGATAATTTTTCTATTAGGTTAGGATCGTTTGGAGAATATGTTGAAAAACTATTTCCGTTTGAATAAACTCCTTTAATATTATTTCCTTGAATTTCTACTTTTAAAACCTCACCATTATCGACTGACGTTAAGAAGTCTGAAAAAATAACCTTATTACCTCCACGCAAATTTGACTGAGGATTTTTGAACATATTGTAAAGTCCAATAGTAAGAAAAACTATTACCGCCCACATTGCTAGATTTTTAAAATTCATACCTATAAAATAAGAATTATTCTAAATTAAACAAGTGGCAATTTCGCTTATAGATACACAAAATTCAATGTTCTTTTGAGATTATAGTTGTGTGATTGACCTTTTTAATAATACAACCGCCCAAAGTTGCCTTAAAAAAGGTTTTTTTCAAAATTCCTTCAATAACATTTGATAATTTTTTACCTCTTGCTGAATAATAATTTTTTCCAATTTTTTGGATAATATCTGAAAGAGATCGAAAAACTACTTCATAAGGTTGTAAAAAAAATCATTATTTAAAATTATTTCATTATTTTTTTCTGAAAAAA
>CACPDA010000013.1 GCA_902632515.1 uncultured Pelagibacteraceae bacterium | reverse complement strand
TGCAAAATCATATTTTGATGGAAATTTTGAAATAATTGAAAAAAAATGGTTATTTTTAAAAAAATTATTCAAAAAGAAAAATATTACTAGGAAAGAGTGTATATTATTACCTTTTAAAACACTAAAAAAAATAGTATCAAATTAAAACTATGGGTAATATAAAACAATCTATTTTAGCAGGAATATTTTCTATTATTACAATAGGTATTTTAACTTTCTTAACTTACAAAACAGAATTTGGAATATTTTTACTAGCTTCATTTGGTTCATCAATGGTTTTACTTTATGGTTATCCTGAAAGTCCTTTCGCACAGCCTAAAAATGTATTTTTTGGGCACCTGGTTACTGCTATAGTCGGTTTAATTGTTTTAAACTTTGTACCTTTACCACTTTTTATAACTATTCCTTTAGCTGTTGGTTTTGGTGTTGGTTTAATGATCTTATTTAATGTAACTCACCCTCCTGCCGGTGGAAATCCCATAATAGTCATTGTTGGTAGTGTGTCGTTTGATTACTTATTCAGCCCTGTAATAACAGGTTCTATTATAATTATTATATCTGCAATAATTATAAATCGATTTATTTTAAAAAAATCTTACCCAAGTCAAAAATAATTTATTTGCTAGGGGCCGCAAAATGAGGTTAGATGCCCTAAATAAATATTTTAATACACAGGAGAATAAATGAAAATATTATGCGTATTGTATGATGATCCAAAAGGTGGAATGCCAAAATCATATGCACTTTCTGAATTACCAAAAATTGAAAAATACCCTGATGGTATGACTTTACCCTCACCAAAAGGTAGAGATTATACGCCAGGACAATTATTAGGCTGTGTGTCTGGTGAACTTGGTCTAAGAAAATTTCTTGAAAGTAACGGACACGAATTAATTGTTACTAACAGTAAAGATGGGGATGGATGTGAAGCAGATAAACATATTGTTGATGCTGATATTGTTATTTCTCAACCATTCTTTCCATATTATTTAACAAAAGAAAGAATTGCAAAAGCTAAAAATCTTAAAATGGCAATTACAGCAGGTATTGGTTCAGACCACGTTGATTTACAGGCTGCAATGGATAATAAAATTGATGTTGTAGAAGTAACTTATTGTAACTCAAGATCTGTCGCTGAGCACATTGTAATGATGATTGTTTCAATGGTAAGAGATTATCACAACCAACATAGAATTGTTAATGAAGGTGGCTGGAATATTGCTGATGCAGTTCAAAGGTCATATGACGTTGAAGGTATGCATATTGGAACTGTAGCAGCTGGTAGAATTGGTTTAGATGCATTAAGAAAAATGAAACCATTTGATGTTCATCTGCATTACTTTGATAGACATAAACTGCCAGATGCTGTTGAAAAAGAACTAAATCTTACATTTCATGAATCAGTAGAGTCAATGGTTAAAGTCTGTGATGTAGTTACCATTAATTGCCCTCTTCATCCTGAAACAGAGAACTTATTTGATGATAAAATGATAAGTAAAATGAAAAAAGGAGCTTACATAGTAAATACTGCGAGAGGAAAAATCTGTAATCGTGAAGCAATTGCAAAAGCATTAAAGAGTGGTCAATTAAGTGGCTATGCTGGAGACGTTTGGTTTCCTCAACCAGCACCTAATGATCATGTATGGAGAAGTATGCCCAATCATGGTATGACGCCTCATACATCAGGAACATCTTTGACAGCTCAAGCAAGATATGCTGATGGTGTTAGAGAGATATTGGAATGTTTCTTTGAAGGTAAAGAGATCAGAAATCAATATTTAATTGTAAAAGATGGTCAATTAGCCGGTATGGGTGCACACTCATACAGTAAAGGTTCTGCTACTGGTGGATCAGAAGAAGCAGCAAAATATAAGAAAAAATAAATTTAAAATTCAAAAAAAAGCGGTTTATAATATTATAAATCGCTTTTTTTTATGAATAAAATCAATTGGAATTTTGAAAATACCTATTTTAATTTATCAGGATCTTTTAAAGAAAATATAAATCCTATCCCTGTAAAAAATCCTGAATTAATTTTACTTAATCACGAATTAGCATCATCATTAAATCTAGACTTCTCAAAAATAAGTCATAAAGAATTATCTAAAATTTTTTCAGGAAATTTATTACCAGAGGGGAGTAATTCAATTGCCCAAGCTTATGCAGGTCATCAATTTGGACACTTTACAATGCTAGGCGATGGTAGAGCAGTTTTAATTGGTGAACACACAACTAAATCAAATAAAAAATATGATATTCAATTTAAAGGGTCAGGTAAAACTGCATTCTCAAGAAATGGTGATGGGCGAGCAGCATTAGGTCCAATGTTGAGAGAATATATAATAAGCGAGGCAATGAATGCTTTAAAAATTCCCTCTACTAGAAGTTTAGCAGTTGTAAAAACTGGTGAAAATATTGTGAGAGAGAAAAGTTTGAAAGGTGCAATACTCACACGAGTGGCATCAAGCCATATTAGAGTTGGAACTTTTCAATACATTGCAGCAAGAAAAAAAAATAATGAGTTAAAAACTTTATTAGAATATACAATTAAACGACATTATCCTGAGTTGATAAATTCAGAAAATAAAGCATTAGATTTATTAAATTGTTTAATAGAAAGGCAATGTGATCTAGTTGTTAATTGGATGCGTGTTGGTTTTATCCATGGAGTAATGAATACTGATAATATGACTGTGTCAGGAGAGACAATTGATTATGGCCCTTGTGCATTCATGGATTATTATGATCCAAAGACGGTATTTAGCTCAATAGATCGAATGGGTAGATATGCATATTGTAATCAACCAGTAATAACAAAATGGAATTTAGCAAGATTTGCTGAATGCTTGCTTCCTTTAATCAATAAAGATCAAGATCAAGCAATTAAAATTGCGACGGAAAAAGTTAATTCTTTTGAAAAAAAATATGAGGAAAAATGGATGAAAATGATGAGGAATAAATTAGGATTATTTGGCTTAGATGATAATGATAAATCTTTAATATTAGATTTACTAACTTGGATGCATGAAAAAAAAGCAGATTACACTAACACATTTTGCTATTTAATGGATCTCACATCAAAAAAAGAAGCTTTATATGAAGATAATATCTTTTTGAATTGGAAAAAAAAGTGGAAGAATAGATTACTTAAACATAATAATACTCAAACAAAATATAAAGAATTAATGAGGAGCAATAACCCATTGGTTATTCCAAGAAACCATAAAATTGAGGAAGCTTTAGATGCAGCAGAACAAGATGATTTAAAACCATTTAATAAAATCTTAAAAATTTTGAATAACCCTTACATAGAACAAGAGGGAATAAATAATTATCAATTTCCATCAAAATCGAATGAAAAGTACCAAACTTTTTGTGGTACTTAATATTTAAAGAACGTAAGGTTCTGGTCTTGCTTTTTTACCTAAAACTCTCTCTACAGCCATATTTGAAATATCAATAGATTGATAAGCTCCAGTTGTAATTAATTCCGTCAATGCTCTTCCAATTCCGGGAGCTTGCATTAACCCTCTTCCTGTAAAACCTGTTGCTAAGTAAACATTATCAAATTTTGGATGTTTTCCCACAACAGCATTATTGTCTAATCTATTGCAATCATAATATCCTGCCCACCCTCCAGTCAATTTTAGTTCTTCCATTGCAGGTATTCTATGTGCTAGTGCAGGCCATACAAGTTCTTCAAAATCCTCCCAGGCTGGTTCAAGATCTTTTGCATCAAAAACTGATTTAGGTGATCCTGCTAAATATTCTTTACCTTCTGGTCGCCAATAAACTCCTGTAGTTAAATCTCCAGTTAAAGGCATTTCAGGAATATGTTTTGGGCACTTTACTCTAAATACTGTATGTTTTTGTGGTTCAACAGGTATATCTTCTAATAGCTCTTTAGTCCAACATCCTGCAGCAGAAATAATTGTTTTTGCTTTTATATCTGAAAGAGATTTTACCTCACCTTTTGTAAATTCTGCTCCTAATTCTGATGCTTTACTTTTTAAAGCGCCATGAAACATAAAAGGGTCAATCCAGCCCTCACTTTGATTATCCGTAAAAGTTGCAGTTTCAATTCCCTCATTATTAATATATGGGAAAATTTTAGTTAACTCAGATCCTTTTATATTTTTTGTCCCAGCTTCGCATGCCTTATGATTTTCTAGTGCTTTATATTGTTCTTCTGCATGTTCTGGACCAAACATAAGCAAATATCCATTTGTTACCATACTTGCAGTTGGTTTAGGGTTCTTTTCTGTTTTTAGTAATTCAGGGATTTGAAAAATAAATTCTCTAGCAAATTTTCCAAGTAATATATTTTCTTTTTGAAAAAATTGTCTTCTAAAACCACCTAGTGATAGCGGGAAAGATGCAGTTTTATAGGTCGGATCTCTCTCGATTACTTTTACTTTTCTACCTTCTTTAGATAAAAAATAAGCTGTTGCAGTTCCAATTATACCACCACCAACAATTACAACATCATCCATTTAATTTAATATTAATAAGTTTAAATTCAGAAATAGTGCAAAGCAACACCAAAGTAAATAGGGAATCATTAAATAAGAGCTTACATAATTGACACGTTTAAATTTGATAATAAGAATAATTATCAAAATAATCAGAATCATCAATACTACTAGAGCTAACATAATTTGATGTAATCCAAAAAAAACAATACTCCAAGTTGTATTAAAAACTATATGAATAAAATAAATATAAACAGTATTCATCTCTTTATTTTTACTATTCCAATAAAACCAAATGGCTAATGTCATCATAAGATATAAAGCAGTCCATACTGGCGCAAAAATCCAATCAGGCGGATTTAAATTTGATTTTATTAACTGTGAATACCAAGGCTCTTTTAAACTAATTGTCACCATTCCCCCAATAAATGATGCAGAATAAGTAACAATAAAGAATAGAAAAAATGATATGAATTTATTTTTTAACATATAAGTATTATACATCACTATAAAATGAATAAAAAAACTATTTGGATAACTGGTGGAAGTACAGGCATAGGTAAAGCTCTAGCAATCAAATTTGCTAGTAAAGGGTGGAATGTTGCAATTTCGGCAAGAAGAGAGAGTCTGCTTAAAGAAATTGCAGATAATAGTGAAAATATTTTTGAATTTCCCTTAGATGTAACCGATAAATCAAAGTGTAGTGAAGTTTTTAACCAAATTAAAACTAAATTTCAAAGTGTTGATGTGTGTTTTTTTTCTACTGGAACATGGGATCCTAAAAAAGAAAAGAATATTGATGTTGAACAAATAGAAAATGTATTTAAAGTAAATTTTTTTGGAACATTAAATTGTATAAAAGCTGTAGAAGAATACTTTAAAAATAAAAAAAATGGCATTATCACAATTGTTTCATCTATAGCTGGATATAGAGGTCTACCAAATTCAACTGGTTATGGACCTTCAAAATCAGCATTAAATAATTTGGCAGAAAGTTTATATTTTGATTTTAAAAGATCTAATGTACGTGTTTGCCTAGTTTCACCAGGATTTATTAAAACTCCAATGACTGATAAAAATGATTTCAAAATGCCATTTTTAAAAACTACAGATTATGCTGCCGAAAAAATATATGATGGTTTAATTAATAAAAATATTTTTGAAATTCATTTTCCAAAATCTTTGACTATCACGCTTAAGATACTTAGTTTTTTGCCAAGTAAGATTTATTTTAGTTTAGTAGGAAAGCTTACTAAACATCAAAAGATAGATTAATCTTTTACAAAAACTACTGTTAATTCAGCTACTTTAAAACCAAATTTAGTCATAGTTGCTTTGTTAATGGCAACACGATCATCTTGCTTGAATATCCAATCATCAAAAGTAATTTTCATTTCTTTTCCTTTAACTGGAACTAAAAGAACATATTCAAACTTAAATGCTGGTCCATAAGAATAACCTTTTGCTTTTCCAACAACATCCCCTGCTGTGCCTTCATAATTATTTTCATCAATCTTAGTTATTTGCCACTGCCTAGTTTGAATTTCACCATCATCCCAATTGAATTTTTCATTAAGAATAAGTTGTTTGCCATCCCATTTACCATCTAAATCAGCAGAAAATTGTCTTATAACTTTACCAGATCTATTTTGAAGAACACCCCATGCCTTAACGTTTCCTGACAAATATTCCTCAATAATTAATCTTGGTTCTTTATTTTTAAAATCTTCTGGTTTCATAGAACTATTTTTAGAACAACTTGTAATTAAGAATAATGAAATTATCAATAAAATTGATTGTATAAATTTTATGTCACGCATTGATTTTCTTTATTTATTTATTTTGAATTGAAAATTGTATTAAGTCAATATTTTTGGACTTGAAACCAGCCTCACAATAACACAAATAAAATTCCCACATTCTTTTGAAAGTTAAATCAAAACCTTGGTTTTTAATTTCATCCCATTTCTTGTTAAACTCATTTCTCCATAAAGTTAATGTGCTAGAATAATGATCGGCATAAGAGTCATATGATTTTATACTTAAATCATTATCTGATACATATTTATTTATACTATTTTTACTTGGAAGGAATCCTCCTGGAAAAATATACTTTTGAATAAAATCTTGTTTGTTCTTATATCTCCCGTACAAACTATCATCTATCGTAATTGCTTGAATTGCAGCAGTACCAGTATTAGCTAAATTTTCTTTAATCATTTTAAAATAATTCTGTAAATAATTTTTTCCTACTGCCTCAATCATTTCTATTGAAGCAATTGAATTATACTTATCCTTTAAATCTCGATAATCCTTAATTTGAATATTAACTTTTTCATTTAAACCACATTTATAAATTCTTTCTTTTGCATATTCATACTGTTTTTTAGAAATGGTTATACAATCCAATTTAACATCATATTTTTTTCCTAAATATTCAGCAAATCCTCCCCAACCACATCCTATCTCCAAAACCTTATCTCCATTTTTTGGTTTAATTAAATTAATTAATTTTTGATATTTATTATTTTGAGCATCAGATAAACCTTGATTCTTTTCTTCAAAAATTGCACTTGAATATGTCAAAGTTTCATCAAGCCAAAGTGAAAAAAAATCATTTCCCAAGTCATAATGTTTTGAAATATTTTCTTTACTTCTACTTTTAGTATTCTTTATAAAAGTGTTTTTTAAAAAATTTATTATTGGGAAATCTAATAATCCTGAAAATTTATGAATTATCTTTATATTTCTAGCTGTAATTTCGATTAAATTTGACAAATTATCTGTTTCAAATTCGTCTCTCATGTATGACTCTGCCAAACCAACACTTCCTCCTTTGATTAGATTCAAAGTGAAATTTGCTTTCTTTATTCGCAAATAAGCCTTTAAAGAGTCCTCTGGATTTCCAAATTTTATTAATTTGCCGTCAAAACTTTTAATTTCTAAATATCCAGTATTTATATCTTTTAAAATCTTGAATACAATCTTATCTGAAATACTATTTAAATTCATCAACTTTCAAATGTTATATTATTTTTAATTTTTAATTTTTTTTTTATAAACTTTATTCCTTTAACCCACAATTTAAAAGCTTCAAAATGTATCGCTGAAATAATCTTAAAAGTCATTAATGGATGTTTTAAATATGATTTAATTAATTTTATGCTTGTAAGATCTGTTCTTTTACCATCTTGGGAAGCATATAATATTTTTTCATTTGATTGATATTGATCAATTATAACTGACATTTTTTCAGCAGGCTTCAATATTCTAAAAAAGTAATTACAGTCCATTTCAATAAATGGTGACACATGAAATTTTTTTTCACAATTATGTTGTAAAAGATTATCATTTTCTACCTTAAAAATATAAGTATGTTGTTCTCCAAATGTATTTTTAACCTCATATAATATTGAAATTAATTTTTCACTTATGTCATAAACATAAAAAACACTAAGAGGATTAAATACATAGCCTAAAATTCTTGGATAGCATAAAAGTCTAATCTTAATATTTTCTGAATTTATCTCATTCTCTCTTAAATTTTTCTTTACCCATTTAATGAGAGATGATCCATCTCTTTCTCCGTGATCTTTATCAAAAAAACTAATTAAGTTGAATTTGTTGTAGGAAAAAAAATTAATTTTTTTATTTAAAATATCTAATTCAGATAGATCAATGAAAAGAGAGAATACTTTATATTTAAAAAAATGTATCTTTGGTTTAAACCTTTTATGAATTACTGTGCCGTTATAAATTGAACTAGTCATCTAAATTTTTAAGCATTTCAATAGATGATTTTATTCCATCTTCATGAAAACCGTAACCAAAATAACTACCACAAAAAAGAATATTTCTTTTATTTTGCAAATTTTTAAGCTTACTTTGATATGTAAGTGCCGACTGATCAAAATATGGATGAGTAAATTTCACTTTTTTCAAAACCTTTGATGAATCTATTTCAAAATAAGGATTCAATGTTAAAAAGATATTTTCTTCACATTTTAAATTTTGTAATAAATTTAACCAATATGTGATTGAATTCTTTTCAATTTCATCTTTTTTAATTGATGAATTCCATGAAGACCAAGCTTTTTTATTTTTTGGCATAATCTTTTCATCAGTATGAATATAAGCAATATTCTCTTTATAACTAAAATTAGATAAAATTTTCTTTTCATCTTCCGATGGATTTTCTATCATTGAGAGTGATTCATCGGCATGAGTAGCTAAAACAACTTTGTCATAATTAAAAAACTCACTTTCACCACCATAAAACAATTGAATTCCCTTAGTATTGCATCTTATTTTTGTAACCTGATAATTCTTAAAATATTCACCATTTATTTTTGATAGAATATTATCAACATAAGTTCTGCTTCTATTTGAAACTGTATACCATTGAGGTCTATTCTTTAACTTAAACAATCCATGATTTTGAAAAAATTTTAAAAAAAATTTTAGTGGCATTTGATTTGCTTCATAGGGAGGCATAGACCAGATAGCAGAAACCATAGGTATTAAATGATAATCTATAAATTCTTTTGAGACTTTTTCTTTCTTTAAATAATCACCGAGTGTTGTCTCTTCATTAAATTTATTAAGATTATCACATTTTTTATAAAATTTAATTATATCGAAAAACATTCTTAAAAATTTAAAATTTATTAGATTAGACCTATTGGAAAAAATTCCATTTAATCCTCTGCCACAATATTCAAAAGATGAGCCATTTACCGAAACTGAGAAAGACATATCACTTTTTTCAATTTCAATTTTATTTTCATTAAAGAAGTCAATTAAATTTGGATATGTTTTAAAATTAAAGACAATAAAACCAATATCTACAGATATTTTTTTGTTTCCTAATTTTAAATCTATTGTGTGAGAATGACCTCCAAAATGATCTTCTTTTTCAAATAAATCTACTCGGTGTTTTTTTGATAAATAATAAGCAGCACTTAAACCTGAAATACCTGAACCAACTACAGCAATTTTCATTAAACTTTATGCAGCATCTTCTTTAAATTCATCCATACTTGGACACGTGCAAAAGATATTCTTATCACCGTATACATTGTCTACTCTAGCAACTGGTGGCCAGAATTTATTAGCTTTTAAAAATTTAGCAGGATAAGCTGCTTCTTCTCGAGAATATTTATGTGTCCAATCATCGGATGCTAATTCGGTATCAGTATGAGGAGCATTCTTAATTGGATTATCGACTTTATCAAATTTACCAGATTTAATTTGGTTTATTTCTTGTTTTATTTTAATCAAAGTATCACAAAATCTATCAAGTTCAGCCAAACTCTCACTCTCTGTAGGTTCTATCATCATAGTGCCAGCTACAGGCCATGACATTGTTGGTGCATGAAAACCAAAATCAATTAATCTTTTGGCTATATCTTCTTCCGTTACTCCAGTTTCTGATTTAATTGTTCTAATATCAATTATACATTCATGGGCAACATTGCCTTTCGAGCCTTTATAAAGAATTGGAAAATGATCTTTAAGTCTATTAGCAATATAATTAGCATTTAGAATAGCGATTTGCGAAGCAAGTTTTAATCCATCAGACCCCATCATTTTAATATACATCCAAGAAATTGATAAAATACTTGAACTGCCCCATGGAGCAGCTGAAACAGCACCTATTCCAGATGCGGGCCCACAATCTTTTACAACTGGGTGATTTGGTAAATAAACTTGTAAATGTCTTTTACATGCAATGGGTCCCATTCCTGGTCCTCCTCCACCATGTGGAATACAAAATGTTTTGTGTAAGTTTATATGACACACATCTGGACCAAAATTTCCAGGCTTTGCAATTCCAACTAGAGCATTTAAATTTGCACCATCCATGTAAACTTGACCTCCATGATTATGTATTAAATCACAGATATCAGATATTTTTTCCTCAAAAACTCCATGAGTAGATGGATAAGTTACCATTAATGCTCCAAGATTTTCAGAATGAGTTTCTGCTTTTTTCTTTAAATCATCAAAATCAACATTTCCCTCTTTATCACAATTAACCACCACAACTTTCATTCCAGTCATCTGAGCACTTGCTGGATTGGTTCCGTGTGCTGAGCTTGGTATTAAACATATATTTCTGTTTTTATCACCTCTATCTAAATGATATTTTCTAATTACCATCAATCCAGCATATTCACCTTGAGCACCTGCATTTGGTTGAAGTGAAACACCTGAAAAACCAGTAATAGATCTCAACCAATTTTTAAGATCTGTAAACAACGTTCTATATCCTTCCATCTGCTCAATAGGTACGAAAGGATGAGGCTCAGCTAATTCCCTCCATGAAATAGGTATCATTTCTGCAGTAGCATTTAATTTCATCGTACATGAGCCTAATGCAATCATAGTTCTGTTAAGAGCTATATCTTTATCCTCCAACTTTTTTAGATATCTAAGCATTTCTGTCTCTGAATGATATGAATTAAAAACAGGATGTTCTAAATATTTTGAAGTTCTTAATAAATTTTTTGGTAGGTTAGGTAAACTTACTGTAGGATCTTCTTTCTTAATTGACTCTGCAGCATTAAAAATTTTTAACAATTGATTTACTCTATAAACATTTTTTTTCTCATCAAAAGAAACTGCAAGCATTTCTGAATTTACTTTTCTAATATTAACTTTTTGAGCTAAAGCATTTTTGAAAATTTGATCAGTCTTTTCTTTTGTAACAATTGTTACGGTGTCAAAAAAATAATCTGAATATAGCTCATATCCAGATTGTTTTATTTTATCAGCGAAATTTTTTGCCAATTGAGATACTCTTTCAGAAATATTTTTAATTCCTTCTGGACCGTGATAAATAGCATATGCTGCTGACACAATTGCCAATAAAGCTTGGGCAGTACAAATATTACTTGTGGCTTTGTCTCTTCTAATATGCTGCTCCCTAGTCTGCAGAGACAATCTGTAAGCCTTATTTCCATGTCTATCTACTGAAACGCCAACTATTCTACCTGGCATAGATCTTTTATATTCATCTTTTGTTGCAAAAAATGCTGCATGAGGTCCCCCATAACCCATCGGAATACCGAACCTTTGAGAACTACCAACTGCAATATCTGCTCCAAGCTCTCTAGGTGTTTTGAGCTTAGCTAGTGCAAGAAGATCACATGCTAAAATTGCTTTACCATTTTTTTTATGAATTTTACTTATCGCCTCGCTAGGATCTTTAATGTCACCTAAAGTTCCAGGGTATTGTAAAATTCCACACACGATATCTTCTTTCAACTTCTCTAAAACTTCGTCTTCATTTCCAACAAGAACTTTTAAACCCATTGGCTCTGCTCTGGTTTGTATAACATTAATTGTTTGAGGATGGCAATTTTCTGATACAAAAACCAAATCACTATCACTTTTATTTAATCTGTGACTTAAGCCCATAGCTTCTGCTGCTGCTGTACCCTCGTCTAATAAAGATGCATTTGCAATATCCATTCCTGTAAAGTCAACGATCATTTGTTGAAAGTTTAATAGCATTTCTAATCTTCCTTGTGCTACCTCTGGCTGATAAGGTGTGTAAGAAGTATACCAACCTGGATTCTCTAAAATATTTCTTAAAATTACATATGGAGTGTAGGTTCCATAATAACCCATGCCAATAAAATTTGAATAAATTTGATTTTTTTTTGAAATTGCTTTTAATTTTCTTAACGCTTCATATTCTGAATTAGACTCACCAATGTTTAGTTCTCCTTTAAACTGTATTTTTTCTGGAACAGTGTTGTCTATTAAATCATTAAGTGATTTATAATTTAATTTTTTTAGCATTTTTGATTGATCCTCTTCAGAAGGACCAATATGTCTTTTTAAAAAATCTTTTTGTGAATTGTGTAACATTATGATGAACTCTCCTTTGCAAATTTATCGTAATCTTCTTTATTCATTAAAGAACCCATTTCTGATTTATCTTTAATCTTTAATTTAAAAAACCACGCACTATTTTCGGGATCTTGATTTATTTTTGAAGGATCATCTACAATAGATTGATTTGTATCAACTACCTCACCACTAACTGGTGTATATACATCACTTGCAGCTTTAGTTGATTCTACTACCCCAGCCGTTCCATCTTTTTCTACATTGGTTCCTTTCTCTGGAAGCTCTGTAAAAACTATATCTCCTAACATTTCTGTTGCATGTTTTGTTATACCAATTGTAGCAATATCACCTTCTAATTTAATCCATTCATGCTCTTTTGAATATTTTACGTCACTCATTTATTTGCTCCTTTCACGTAGCTCTTTTTATAAAATGGCAATCCACAAATATTTGCTGGATATTTTTTTCCTCGCACCTCTAAAAAAACTTTTGTATCTTTCTTTGAAAATTCATTTTCCACATAACCCATAGCAACAGGGCCATTAACACTTGGACCAAACGTTCCACTCGTGATTTCACCAATATGTAAATCTGAGTTATTGAATATTTTTGTATTTTCTCTTGCAATTATTCTTCCTTCAGGTTTTATCCCTACTCTAATTTTACTCACACCATCATTTAATTGCTTTATAATAATATTTGATCCAATAAAATTACCTTTAGAAACTCTATCTTTAGAGATTGCCCATTTTAAATTTGCCTCAACTGGAGTTTTATCTTTATCAAGCTCATGACCATACAAACATAAACCCGCTTCTAATCTTAAAGTATCCCTAGCTCCTAAACCAATTAATTTTGCACCTTTATCAATTAATTTTCTTGCAAATTCCTCAGATAATTCATTTGATACTGACACCTCAAATCCATCCTCTCCCGTGTATCCCGAGCGCGTAATATAAATTTTTTGATCTTTAAATAAAAACCAATTTCCAGACATAAAATTAAGATCTTCAACTCCTTGGATTATATCATTAAGTATATTTACTGATTTTGGTCCTTGAACTGCAATTAAAGATCTTTTTTCATCTAATTGCATTTCATATTTTCCATTTAACAATTTTGTTAAGATTTTAAAGTCATTCTCTTTACAAGCAGCATTTAAAATTATCAAAAAACCTTTTTCTAATTTAGTAATAATTAAATCATCATAAATTCCTGCTTCATCATTCATAAGGAAGCTATATTTAGAATAATTAATTTTTAAATTTTTTAAGTTTAATGGAAAAATTTTCTCTAAATCTTCAGTTAAAT
Organism: uncultured Pelagibacteraceae bacterium; assembly: GCA_902632515.1. The sequence continues at coordinate 9,591 of CACPDA010000013.1, read as the reverse complement.
TATTATCTCCGTATATAAATAACTGACCCATGTGCGAGACATCAAAAATACCAGAATGCAATCTTGTGAATTTATGCTCCTCAACAATTCCATCACTATACTGAATTGGCATCTGATAACCTGCAAACTCAACAAATTTTGCATTATTGTCTTGATGTAATTTATATAAAGATGTTTTTTTAATATCCATATTAACTCTTTTTACCCATCTGTATATTTGCCTGAGAGTTTTGCTCCTTCGGCGAGAATTAAATCTCTTTCCAGAGTTAATATGTTACGGTCCTTTTTGCCTGAGAGATTCCTGGGTGGTTGCTCCTTCGGCGCTACGATTTTCTGTAGTCTCTCCCGTTAAGATATAATCTAATAAGTAGACGGATATGTCAATGAGAAATAGTTTTTTCACTTTTTCTTAAAAGTGTATAAAACTGTATTAATACAGCTAAAAGAATTGTGGCACCTCCAACTAAACTAAAAATTGAGGGTCTTTCGCTGACAAATAGAAAAGCCCACAAAGGTCCTAAAACAGATTCGGATAGCATTATGATTCCAACCATTGCAGATGGTGTAGTTCTAGCACCAATAGTAATAAAAATGAATCCAAATCCAATTTGGAAAAAACCAGCTAAAAAACCTAAAAAAATATCATGATAAGAAATCATAATTTTATTTGAAAGAAAGTATCCAATAATACAGCAGCATATACCGGCCACAAATTGCGCAGGGACCATGTCAATTGAAGGATATTTTCTTACAACAATAATTAATACTGCAAATGTTATGGGCATAGAAAAAGCTGCTAAATTTCCTGTCAACTCACCTGGAGTTAAAGAATTTCCAACCATAATCAAAACACCCACGATCGCCAAAATTATTGAAAATAATGTTATGGATGAAATTTTTTCTTTTAAAAAAAAATAACCAAAAACTGCCAAAAATAAAATTTGTAATGAAATTATAAAATTAGTATTTGCTACAGTAGTACTGTACATAGCTACTACATATCCACAAAAACCTAATGATAAGATAGCTCCTGCTATAAATCCTGGTAATCCAGATAAGTAAAATGAATTAAATAATTTTTTTTTATAAGTAATTATTAAAAAAACTAAAACTGTAATAGAGAAGAAAACTGATCGCCAAAACAATATTTGCCACAGAGTTGCACCTTCAAAAGACTTAACAATAAGCCCTCCAAAACTTAAACTTACAGCTCCTAAAAAAACCAAGAAAGGACCAGGTAAATTTTTAATTAAATTCATTATATTCGAGAAATTAAATTTTGAGTTTCCAATTCATACAATTTAAATAATGATTCTGCACTAGATAATTCTACCTCTTTAAATTTAATTTTTGATCCTGGGGTAAGTTGTACTAATTTGTCATAGTCTGCACTTATAACTACTCCTATCTTAGGATATCCCCCTATAGTTCCATGATCAGACAACATGATAATTGGATTACCGTCAGCTGGTACCTGAATTACACCTTTTATTAATCCTTCAGATTTAATGTTTGTATCAACTATATTTTCTATCTTGGGTCCCTCTAATCGCATTCCCATACGGTCTGATAGTTTCGAAACAATAAATTCTTTTTCAAAAAAGATTTTTTTACCTTTTTCTGAAAAATAATCAAAATTAGTTCCTTTAATTATTCTTATGTTTTCAATTTTAGTATTTATGTAATCTAATTTATAATTATTTATATTTTGATTAATCTTTAAAATATTTATCCTCTGGTTATCTTCAAATTTTTTTCCATCATTTGCACCTATATTTGCTTTAGTATTTATTGAACAACTTGACCATTGATATTTTAAATCTATTTCACCGCCAATACCTAAATATCCATAAACAGATTTGTTTGTTGAAATTATATCTATCTCATCTCGATCTTGAATATTAAATGTTTGGTAACAATTACCATCTATTATAATCTTATTTCTTTTAATTTTGAAATTTACGTTACCAGTTATTGCAATATTAATTGTATCTCCATGATATCTTAATAAAGGACCTTGATAAGCAAATTCCAAAACTGGATCGTCTAATTTATTTCCTACTAACTTATTTGCTAATAGATAATTTCTATTATCCATAGCACCACTAAATGGTATGCCTATATGATATAGATTTTTTCTTCCTTGATCTTGAAAAGTTGTGTTAATTCCTGATCTTATTATTTCAAAATAATTTTTAGCCATTGTAATTATGATATTGTTCCTCTGTGATTTCTTTAAAAGTAATTGTGTCTCCTGGATTAATTAAATTTGGATCTTTTTCTTTTGTATTGTCGAAAATATTTAGTGGTGTATTGCCTATAATGTTCCATCCGCCAGGACTTTCGTAAGTATAAATATTTGCAAATTGTTCTGTTAAACCAACTGATCCTTTTGGAACCTTAACTCTTGGTGTTTCTAGACGTTTTGCTCTCATATTATTATCTAAATCTCCAAGAAATGGCATTCCTGCTATGAAGCCAGTCATATAACAAAAAAATTCTTTATTAAAAAAATTTTTATAAATATAGTTTCGACTTATATTTAAAATCTTCTCTAGCCTCTTTATATCTAAAGAAAATTTATCATGTGTACAGACTGGAATTACAACTTTTTTATTTTTTAAGTCATTAATGTCAGTAACAGTTAAATTTTCAATAATATTTTTAAGATCTTTAAAATTTGTTTTTTTTAAATCAAATGAGATTATAAGTTTATTATATGATGGAGTAAGATTATTAATTCCTTCAATATCTTCATTTTGAATACTTTTAAAATATCTTATAACTTGAATATTTGTTTCTTTATTTACATCTTTTCCAAAGTCGCAATATAAAGCTGCGTCACCAAGATTTAATATATTTTTTATCATGCCATGTTATACTTAGAAATTATGACTATGGAAATTAATATAAATTGTGATTTAGGTGAAAAATCAAAACATCATTCAAATAAACATGACCCAGATTTATTAGAGATTGTGAATTCGGCAAATGTTGCTTGTGGTTACCATGCAGGAGATGAAGAAACAATGAATGAAGTTGTAAAAATTTCAAAAAAAAACGGAGTTAGTATAGGTGCTCATCCCTCTTTTAATGATCCTGAAAATTTTGGGAGAGAAAGAATAAATTTAAGTTCCTCTGAAATATCAAAACTTATTGTTGAACAATATGAAATTCTACAAAAAATAGCTATGAAACATGGTGAACATGTATCACATATGAAGCCACATGGAGCTTTAAATAATATGGCATGTGAAGATATAGAGTTAGCCACTACTTTAGCAAAAACTATAAAAGGAATAAGTAAAGATTTAATATATTTAGTTCCAACAGGATCTAAAATGGAGGAAGCTGCAAAAAAGTATGACATGAAAATTGCTTGTGAGATATTTGCAGATAGGAATTATGAGGACGATGGAAATTTAGTATCAAGAAAAAAGTCATATGCTTTAATCACTGATCCAGAAGAAGCTCAAAATCATGTTTTAAAAATGGTAAAAACTCAGTCGCTTAATTGTCACAGTGGGAAACAAATATCTTGTGAAATAGACTCTGTATGCATACATGGTGATAACATGAGTTCATTAGCAACTGCTAAATCAATACGAAATAATTTGCTAAAGAACGGAATGAAATTAACAAACTTAAATAAAATGAAAAAATTTATATGATAAACAAAAAATTACTGGTACCTATTTTTCTGTCAATATTATTAACATTTAATGCTTTTGCTGCAGGGTCAAGTGACAGCGGCTCATCTAAAACCAAAACTCAATATGATATGGCAGTTTCACATATTAATGCTGCAAAGAAATTTGAACAAAATGACAAATTAGATAAAGCAAAAAAAAGATATGAAAAAGCTCAAAAATTATTAATTAAGTCTAATAAAAAATTTCCTAATAAAGCTAATACTTTAAATTACTTAGGATTCACTACCAGAAAACTTGGGGACTATGAAAATGGTGAAAAATATTATCTTCAAGGTTTAGCAATTGATCCAAAACATGTTGGTATAAATGAATATCTTGGAGAATTATATGTTGCAACAAATAGGCACAATCTTGCAATTGAAAGACTTGAAGTTTTAAAAAGTTGCAATTGTAAAGAATATGATGATCTTAAAGCTATTATAGCTGGTGAAAAAGTATCTAAATATTAATTTAAATTTTTAACCATTTGTTCAGGCATCCATAAAGCAATTTCTGGAAAAATAACAACTAGAATTACTGCTAATACCATTAATAAAAATAATGGAAAAGCGCTTCTTGCAATATAACCCATATCTTTATTGGCCATACCTTGAAGAACAAATAAATTAAATCCTACAGGTGGAGTTATTTGAGCCATCTCTACTACAATTACCAAGAATATTCCAAACCAAATCATATCAAAACCAGCTTGTCTAATCATTGGTTCTATAATTGCCATTGTTAATACCACAGCTGATATTCCATCGAGAAACATTCCTAAAATTATATAAAAGATCATTAATACAAAAATTAAAACATAAGGTGATAAATCCATATTTTGAATCCATATTGCTAAATTTCTTGGTAAACCTGTAAAACCCATTGCTAAAGATAGAAATGTTGAGCCTGCTAAAATAAAAGCAATCATACAGGATGTTTTTGTTGCGCCTAGTAAAGATGATCTAAATGTCTCTAAATTTAAGCTTTTTTGAAAATAAGATAACATTAAAGCCCCAACAACTCCCAAAGATGCAGCCTCTGTTGCTGTTGCTATCCCAGTGTAAATAGATCCAATTACTGCTGAGATTAATATTATTACAGGCAAAAGTTGTTTAGATCTTTTTACTTTTTCTAAAAATGAATATTCTTCATTAATTTTTGGCATATCTTTTTTGTTAAATAATGACCAAATAATTACATAAGACATAAAAATTAAAGCAATCATTATCCCTGGAATAATTCCAGCAATAAATAATTTGGCTATGGATTCTTGAACTGCAACTCCATAGATAATTAAAATGATAGATGGTGGAATTAATAGACCTAATGTGCCAGATCCAGCCAAACTACCAAGTAATATTTTTTCTGGATAATTTCGTTTTCTTAATTCAGGAATTGACATTTTGCCTACTGTTGCAACAGTAGCTGCTGAAGAACCTGAAATAGCAGCAAACAACGCACAACCAACAACGTTTACATGAATTAATCCTCCTGGGAGTTTTTGCATCCATGGGGCCAGACCCTTAAACAAATTTTCAGATAATTTTGTTCTAAATAATATTTCTCCCATCCATACAAATAATGGTAATGCAGTTAAAGTCCAAGAAGATGATGTTCCCCATATTGTTGTGGCCATTGCATCTCCTACGGGTCTGGACGTAAATAACATCATTCCAATTGCAGATACACCAATCATACTCAAAGCAACCCAAATACCTGAGCCTAAAAAAAATAATAAAACACTTATAAAAAAAATTGTTAAAAGAATCTCAGGCATTTAATTCTCTTTGATCTTTAGAATAAATTGGTGAAAAACACTTATAAAAAATATTGAGGATCCTATAGCTACACTAGTTTGTGGTATCCAAATTAAGATCTCATCTGCTCCCTCACTTCTTTCTTGAAACTTATAAGAAATGATTAACATTTTAATAAAATAAAAAGCTAAATATCCAGCGAAAAAACTAGCTATAGTTAGACACCATATTTCAACTATTCTTTTTTTAAGGCCTGATAACTTTTCTAAAAAAAGAGTAATTCTTATATGACCGCTTTCCACAAATGTAAAAGCTAATGCAAAAAAAGATGCTGAGGCCATACAATATCCAGAGTATTCGGCTAAACCTCTAATATAAAAACCAAATATTCGTGATGAAATACCAATTAATATAAAAACTGCTACAAAAATTAAAAATATTGCAGCAATATAACCAGAAAATTTATAAAGTTTATTTAAGTTTTTATCTAAAGATTTAAACATATTGATTTAAGGCCACTTATCAAAGTGGCCTTAAGTAAGATTATTTATTTATATGCTGATAAAACAGCAGCTCCTCTTGATCCAGCTTTATCAGACCACTCTTTAGCCATAGTCTGTCCAACTTTTTCAAAATGAGCTTGCAAAGAAGAGTTTACTTTGCCCACTACCATTCCAGCGTTTGCTAGAGCTTTTTTATCTCCAACATTACCTTGTTTAGATAATTGCCAGCCTTTTCTCTCTGCTAAAGCTGCTTGTTTCATAACTAAATCTTGAGTAGCTTTATCAAGTTTATTCCAAGCATCCTTATTAACAATTATCATATTTTTTGGAAACCATGCCGCTATATCGTAAAAGTACTTCACACCATTTTCCCAAATTTTAGAATTTTTTCCAGTAGTTGGTGATGTGATCATACTCTCTACAGCTCCAGTAGAAAATGCCTGACTTATTTCAGCAGCTTCAATTTTTGTTGGAGCCATTCCAGTTAATTCTGCAATTCTAATAGTCGCAGAATTATATGCTCTAAATTTTAAACCTTTTAGATCATCGACAGAATTAATTTCCTTTTTACTGTATAAACCTTGTGCAGGCCATGGTACTGCATAAAGAAATACTAAACCCTTCTCATCTAATCCCTTAACAATTTCAGCTTTTGATGCTTTATATAATTTCATAGCATCAGCATAAGATGTTGCTAAGAATGGTTGAGAGTCTACCTCTAATAATGGATCTTCTTTACCTAAAGCTGACATAAATCTTTCACCTATCTGAGCTTGACCAGTTCTTACTGCTCTGAAGATTTCTCCACCTTTAAATAACGAACCACCAGGATGAGTAACAATTGTTAACTTACCTCCACTTTTTTCAGTTACATTTTTTGCAAATTCAGCTGCATTAGCAGAATGAAAATTTCCAGCTCCATAAGCTAGAGCCATGTCCCATTTTTCTGCATTAGCAACATTAATTGACAAAATTATTGAAACTAAAATAGTAAATAAATATTTAATAAACTTCATTTATCCTCCATTTTTTTTTTATTCATTTCATTATGTATTAAAAAGATTATCAATAAAAAAATAATACTACTTTTGATTGAATTATTATTTAAATTAATTATTATGTCTCTACTTTGTTAGAAGAACTACTTATATTAGCTCAAATTATTTTCATTACAATTATCTTAACCGCAGATAATGCGATAATTATTGGTGTCATTTCAGCTAATTTTATTCCAAAAAATAAAAAACAAATAATTTTATGGGGTGTAGCAGGAGCTTTAATTTTCAAAGTAATATTTGCAATTTTCGCTACTTACTTATTTGAATTCTATTTTATAAAAATATTAGGTGGTCTACTTTTAATTTGGATAGTTAATGATTTGAGAAAAGACCTCTTTGAAATTAAAAAGATAAAATCACCAACTAAAAAATCTAAAGAGCCTTCTTTTATACAAAGTGTTTATAAAGTTTTGTTTGCAGACATAATGATTAGTTTTGATAATGTAATTGGAGTAGTTGGTGCGGCTAAAGGTAATTTTGGTTTTATGATCTTTGGACTTGTACTTTCAGTCATTCTAACTGGTGCATTAGCAACATACCTTGCAAACTATATTCAAAAACATTTGTGGATTGTTTATATTGGCTTAGGTTTCATTTTATTAGTTGCAATTCAATTAGTAATTGGCGGACTTGTGGATTTAGATATCTTGTCAATAAATGAACAATTTAAAAAATACTTTTAATACGAATGTTTTTTAGATGGATACTTTTTAGATCTTACATCTGAAGCATATTTTTTTAAACCAAGATTTATATATTTTTTTATATTCAAAAATTTTTTAACAAATTTTATTTTTGTTTCATTTAAACCAAGAAGATCATCTGTAACAAGGACTTGACCATCGCAGTTTACCGATGATCCAATCCCAATAGTTGGAATGTTCAAGTTTTGAGTAATTTTTTTTGCTATTTGTGATTTAACACATTCTAAAACAATTGCAAAAACCCCATTTTTTTCAAGTAAGTTTGCATCATTTATTAATTGATTTATTTCTCTTTCATTTTTTCCTTTTGATTTAAATTTTCCCTTAACAGACTGAGGTAATAATCCAATATGACCCATAACTGGAATTTTATTTTTTATTAAAAACTTTATTTGTTTAATGATCTTTTTTCCACCTTCTAATTTTAAGGCATCACATTTTGTTTCTTTTAAAATTTTTTTTGCATTTTTTAAAGCCAAACTTTTTGTATTATAAGTTCTATAAGGCATATCAACTACCATTAAACTTTTTTTAACACCTTGGCGTACACTTTTAGAATGATTAATCATTTCCGTAATAGTTACTTTTCTTGTGGTAGGGTAATTGTACAATACTGATCCTAAAGAATCTCCTACCAAAACAATATCAACGTATTTATCTACTTCCTCAGCTATATTTTTCGAATAAGCGGTAAGACAAACTATTTTAGATTTATTTTTTTTTTTAATTATTTTTCTTATTTTGTTCATTCTAACTCAATAGTACTCGGTGGTTTAGATGTAACATCATAAACTACTCTATTTATTCCTCTTATGCTATTTACAATTTTATTTGAAATCATTTGAATAAATGATTTTTTAAAATCATAAAAATCAGCAGTCATACCATCCTCAGATGTTATTGCTCTTAGTAGACATAAGTATTCATACGTACGATTGTCTCCCATAACGCCGACGGTTTTAACTGGCAGTAAAGCTGCATAAGCTTGCCAAATTTTATTGTAAAGTCCATGATCTTTTAATGCCTCGATAAAGTAAAAATCAGCCTCTTTTAAAATCCTTATTTTTTCTTTTGTTATTGTCCCTGGAATTCTAATTGCTAAGCCTGGACCAGGAAAAGGGTGTCGTGTAATTATTTCTTTACTTAGATTAAGCTCCAATCCTAATCTTCTTACCTCATCTTTAAATAAAAATTTAAGTGGTTCAATAAGTTTTAATTTCATTTTTTTTGGTAATCCTCCTACATTATGGTGAGACTTAATCTTAGAAGTTTGACTTCCTGTGACCGATTTACTCTCAATTAAATCAGGATAAAGGGTTCCTTGAGCTAAAAATTTAACATTCTTTATTTTCTTTGCATATCTTTCAAAAATTTTTATAAAAAGGTTTCCTATTAACTTTCTTTTTTTTTCGGGATCCGAAATATTTTTTAAACTTCCAATAAATTCTTTTTCAGCATTCACATGAATCAAATTAATCCTCAATTTCTTTTTAAATGTATCTACAACTTGTTTTTCCTCATTTTTTCTCAACAATCCTGTATTAACAAAAATACAATATAATTTTTTACCAATAGCTTTATTTAATAATTGAGCTACTACACTACTATCAACACCACCAGATAATGCACAAATTACTTTATCTTTTCCAACTTGACTTTTTACTTCCCTTATTAATTTAATCTTTTGATTTTTTGCAGACCAATTCTTTTTTATTTTGCATATTAAAAAAATGAAATTTCTTATCAATATTTTACCATTATTCGTGTGAGTTACCTCAGGATGAAATTGAACTCCATAAAAATTTTTAAGTTCATTTGCAACAATTGCAAACCTAGAATTTTGGCTTGAAGCAATAACTTTAAAATTCTTTGGTAAT
>CACPDA010000012.1 GCA_902632515.1 uncultured Pelagibacteraceae bacterium | reverse complement strand
ATCATCAGAAAATATATCTACAAATATTCCTTGGTTAATCAAAGTTTTTGCCAAACTTAAACTTGTTAAATTGTTGCCTAATATACAAACTTTCATAATATTTTTAATTTTAACAACAAAAATTAGATGATACAAAGTGATATATTTGATTCATCTACTATGGATATAAAAAAACTAGCAAATTCAATATTAATTTTCGTCATAAGACGTTTAATTGAAATCTTTGGAATATTAATATCAATACTTGGTATTATATTATTACTATCATTTATAACTTACTCTCCAAATGACCCAAATTTTATATTTCCTGAAAATACAGAAATTAAAAACATATTAGGATTTCAAGGTAGTTATACTGCTGATCTTTTCTTTCAGTCTATTGGTTTAACAGCATACTTGATACCAATTACTTATTTTCTAACAGGAATTAATATTTTTAGAAACAAAGAAATTTTTTTATTAATAGAAAATTCATTTTATGTAATTATTTATTCTTTGATTGGATCTTTATTTTTTGAGTATTTTTACATTGATGCATTTAATCTCTACATTAACGGAAATGGTGGATTTGTTGGAAATTATCTTAATGAAACATTTTTAAATACTTTAATAAGTAAGTATGAAAATGTTTTATATTATATTTTAGTTTTTTTAATAATAATTATTTTTTTTATAAGTATTAATTTTAATATTAAAAAATTTATTGAAATAATTAAAAATATTAAGACTGTTTTTTACAAAAAAAAAGAAAAAAATTATACTGATAGAAGTGAAATAATAAGTGAATACATTCCTCAAGATCAAATTAAAAATTTAATTCAAGAAGATTTACCATTTATTAAAACAGAAAATAATTCCTCTCAAGGTAAAATTAAATTTAATTTACCTTCAATTGATTTACTTAAAATACCATCTAAAAATGAAAGATCGAAGTCTGACAAAAATGAAAATATTAATGCTGATTTTATTGAAAAAATACTTTTAGATTTTGGTGTTAACGGAAGTATTAAAAAGATAAGTCAGGGTCCTGTTGTAACATTGAACGAATTCGAACCTGCTGCAGGTATTAAGGTTTCTAAAATAATAAATTTATCTGACGATATTGCTAGAAACACAAGTTCTGAGTCTGCAAGAATATCTACCATCCCTGGAAGTAATACAATAGGAATTGAGTTGCCCAATCTTACTAGAGAAAACGTTTATCTAAGTGAAATTCTTAACTATCAAGATTTTAAAAAAAGAGAAATAAAATTGCCAATTGCTTTAGGCAAAAATATTTCTGGAGTACCTATTATAGGAGATTTAACAGCAATGCCTCATTTATTAATTGCAGGGACAACTGGATCAGGAAAATCAGTTTGTATTAATACAATAATCTTATCACTTCTTTATCGTCACACTCCAGATAAATGTAAGTTTATTTTAATTGATCCAAAAATGTTAGAACTTTCTACGTACGAAGGGGTTCCACATTTACTATGTCCTGTAATTACCGAAGCAAAAAAAGCAGCTTCAGTTTTAGGATGGGTGGTTAAAGAAATGGAAAGTAGATACAGATTAATGACTAAAGAAGGTGTCAGAAATATAGATGGATACAACTCAAAACATAAATTGCCTATGCCCTATATTGTAGTTGTTGTTGATGAAATGTCTGACTTAATGCTAGTTGCAGGAAAAGAAATAGAAAACTACATCCAAAAATTATCTCAAATGGCTAGAGCTGCTGGTATACATATTATAATGGCAACCCAAAGGCCAAGCGTTGATGTTATAACGGGTACAATTAAAGCAAACTTTCCAACACGTATTTCATTCCAGGTTACCTCTAAAATAGACAGTAGAACAATTTTAGGTGAACAAGGAGCAGAACAATTATTAGGTAAAGGTGACATGTTATTCATGTCATCAGCTAACAAAATTGTGAGAATACATGCCCCATTCGTATCTGAAAACGAAATTGAAAAAATTAACAATTTTCTTAGATCTCAAGCTGAACCTGATTATGTAGATGAAATTTTAAGTTTTGCAGATGAAAAAGAATTGAATGAAAGTTCAAAAAATCAAAGCGATAAGGATGAACTCTATAATACTGCGGTTGAGATGATAAAATCTGAGGGCAAAGCTTCAACTTCTTTTTTACAAAGAAAGCTACAAATAGGCTACAACCGTGCAGCACGAATTATTGACATGATGGAAGATGAAGGAGTTGTAAGTAAAGCAAATCATGTCGGAAAACGTGATGTACTTTGAATGAAAAAATATTATTTAATTTTTTTATTTTTTTTTCTAACTAACGAAAGTTTTGCTTCAATAAAATCGAAAATTATTCAAAATTTGGAAAATACGAAAAATATTAGTTTTAATTTTGAACAGAATATTAATGGTAAAGTAGAAACTGGAAAATGTACTGTCCAATATCCTAAAAAAATTTTTTGTAAATATGAACTTGGTAATCAGAAAATTTTAGTTTCCGATGGAAATTCCCTAGTGATCAAAACAACTAGTAGTTACTATCTTTACCCTCTTGATAAAACTCCCTTAAATTTTATTTTAGATAAAGAATTTTTATTAATGAAAATAAAAAAATTAAATCAAAACTTTACTGATAATAATTTTATAATCTATAAATTTTTTGAAAATGAAAATGAGATTAATATTGTATTTAATAGAAAGACTCATAATTTAGTAGGATGGCAAACTATTGATATTTATCAGAACCTAAGTATAACATACTTATCTTCAGTAATTATTAATCAAAATATTAAAAAAAATTTATTTTTTTTACCTAAGGAATAAAAAACTTATTAATTGTTTCTATTGAAATTGGAAATCCTTTATACTTATTCAAAAAATATCTTGGACTCATATATATGTCCTCAATATTATTTGGAACTTCACTAAATAGATCTTCAAATTCTTTTTTTATAAAATAAGCATTAGCTCCAGTATATGCGTTACAACAAATTAACTTATATCCATTTTTTACAAATAAATCATTGTAAGTTGATAATGAAGCACCAAAATAATCATCGCCATTCCACCTATGATTTTTATTATAATCTGTTTTCCATTTAATAGGTGGAGGAAATTTTCCATTATATTCTACTATAAACAACTTGGGCTTAAAATTATTTTTAATTATTTCTTCTAAAAAATAGTAATCATTTCCATCAAGATCAAAAGATATTATATCAACTTGTGTTTCTTTAATTGTGTTTAAACCTTTTTTAATAAGTTCAATTATATTTTCTAAATCAACAAAATTTTTTAAATATGTAAAATCTCTTGAATTTTTACAATTGATAACTAATTCTTGGTTTCCAATCCAAAAACCTTTCCATCCTAAAGATTTTAAAATTAAAGTGTTATTTTCTGTTCCGTCACCCACACCAAATTCAATGAAATTTCCATTATTTAAGCAATTCATTCTTTTAATTATTTCTAGTGTGATCCCATCTTCATCTGTCTGGGAAAAAATTTTTTTTCCATATTTATTAAGTGGATTTTTGCTGGTATTTTTAGCTAAATTTTGTTGATGAATAAGCAACAATTCTCTTATATCGCTTATGTTACCTTCTGCATTATCATTTTTTTTTCTTAAATTTCTCAATGTAAATATGTCTCTTATTTTTCTAAAAAAACTCATAAATTTTTGATTATCAGATTTGTATCGTTTCTGTCATAAAAATTTTCATTCCTCTAGATAAATAATTATTTAAAGCATTTTTGTGATCTAAGGAACATGTATGAACCCAAACTCTATTTGGTTTAAATTGAAAGGAATTCTTAATTGCCGAAGATAAAAGACATGAGCCTAACTTTTGATTTTGATATTCTTCAAGTATTCCTAAATATGCTATCTCTATCTCATTTTTTTCTTTATGAAGTATTAATTCAAAATATCCAACAAGATCCTCATTTTTTTTCAACACATAAGTTTTTACATTTTTAGCTTCTGTAAATTTAATCCATTGTTTTTCATTCCAAACTAATCGATCTACCCAGTGATGATTTTTCCCAACATTTTTATAAAAAAACTTATTAAGCTTAAAATCCGGTGGAGTTAATAAATTCAAATTAAATACTCTTGATGGATAATTTGTGTCAACTAAATCATTCAACGAAAATATCTCTAAATAATTTCTATCTATTTTCTTACTCACTCAACCATTTTACCAACTCTTTCACCTCCAAACAAATGAAAGTGTAAATGAGGAACTTCTTGGCCTCCATGCTGACTAATATTTACCAAAGCTCGATATCCTTTGCCAGTATCAACTGATATACCTAATTTTTTAGCTACAATATTAATACCTTTAAGTAATCCAACCATTTCATTTGCTGATGCTTTTTCACTGAAATGATCAAGATCTATGTATTTTCCTTTTGGAATTACTAAGGCATGTATTTTTTTTTGTGGATTAATATCATGAAATGATAATACAAAATCATCCTCATAAATTTTCTTACATGGTATTTCACCTCTTAAAATTTTAGCAAAAATATTATTATTGTCGTAAATCATTTTTTTCTTTTATTTAATTCATTCATGACATTTTCTATTTTTATATCATTTGCTTCTAAATACATTATTAAGTGATATAAAACATCAGCTGCTTCATGAATTTTGTTCGAATTTTTTTCTACTGCTTCAATTAGTTCATTTATTTCTTCCAGGACCTTTTTTTTGCTTAAAGATTTATCGCTTAGTAATTTATTCGTATAAGACCCATCTACAGGAGATTTCTTTCTTTCTCTTGCAAGACTAAATAAATTTTCTAAAGTGCTTAACATATCAAATTCTAACAGGAATTCCTTTTGAGTCCAAATATTCCTTAGCCTCGTTAACTGAATATTTTCCGTAGTGAAATATCGAAGCAGCTAGAACTGCACTAGCTTTACCTAATCTAATTCCATCTACAAGGTGATCTAGATTACCTACACCGCCTGATGCAATTACAGGTATATTTATTTTGGATGAAATTTTAGACATTAACTCAATATCGTAACCAACCTGTGTTCCATCTCTATCCATGGAAGTTACTAATAATTCTCCAGCACCATTTTCCTCCATTTGTTTTGCATACTCCAATGCATCGATACCACTATTATTTCTTCCCCCATGTGTAAACACTTCCCATTTATTTCCATTCTTTTTTGCATCTATTGCAACAACAATACATTGTGATCCAAATTTCTTTGAACTATCAATTACCACTTTTGAATTATCGACTGCAGCAGTATTGATTGAGACTTTATCTGCTCCGCAGTTAAGTAATTTATTAATGTCCTCTAAGTTTCTAATTCCACCACCTACAGTTAAAGGAACAAAACACTTTTTTGAAGTTTTTTCTACAACATCATAAATGATATCTCTATTCTCATTTGATGCGGTAATATCTAAAAAACAAATTTCATCTGCTCCACCATTACTATAAATTTTAGCTTGCTCTACAGGATCGCCTGCATCTTTAAGATCAACAAAGTTAATACCTTTTACTACACGACCATTTTTAACATCTAAACATGGTATAATTCTATTTTTAAGCATCTTCTTTCACCAATTCTTCTAATTTAATATCACCATCATAAATAGCCTTGCCAACAATTACACCTTCAATATTATTTAAGCTCTTAGCTTTTTTAATATCATCTATTGATGAAACTCCACCTGATATAATCACAGGACAATTTGATATCTCTGCAACTTTTGAGGTTTCCTCGAAATTTGGCCCTTGTTTCATTCCATCTCGATTTATATCTGTATATATTAATCTACTAACACCAAAATGATTAACTTCATTTAAATAATCTAAAGTCAATTTATTCAAGTTTTCTTTCCATCCAGATACTGACAAATAACCATCTTTAGCATCTAAGCCTAAAGCAATTTTATTTGAAAATTTTTTGCATGTTTCTTTTAAAAAATTTTTATTTTTTATAGCAGCACTTCCTAGAATTACTTTCTCAACACCAGCTTTTATATATTTTTGGACATTATCAAAATTTCTAATACCACCACCCACTTCTACTTTTAGATCAAATTTACTTACTATTTCTTGAATAATGTTCAAATTAACAGTTTCACCAGTTAGGGCACCATCTAAATCAACTATATGTAAATTCTTAAAACCATAATCTTTATATTGCTCAGCCTGTTCTATTGGTGACATTTGATATTCAGTTTTATGTTCAAAGCTTCCTTTTATCAATCTCACACATTTCTTATCTTTTATGTCTATTGCCGGAAATATTTTCATCTTTTCTTTTTTATTGTCAAACCATCAGTTGTAATTTTAACTTTATTTAATTGAATATTTCCTAACTCATTATTTTTTTTTGTAACTTGATTTGATTGACATGATAGTGAAAAGAATAAAATTAAAATTAAAATTT
This sequence comes from uncultured Pelagibacteraceae bacterium, assembly GCA_902632515.1. The sequence continues at coordinate 24,596 of CACPDA010000012.1, read as the reverse complement.
TTTTCATAATTTATAATTTTATAAAATTATCAATTATTTTTAAACCAATCATATCACTTTTTTCAGGGTGGAACTGAGTTCCAAAAATATTTTCTTTTTCAACTGAACAAACAATATTTGATGAATAATCTGTTGTGGCTGAAATCACGTCTTTATCTTCTGGTATAAATTCATAACTATGCACAAAATACATGTGGGAATTATTTTTAATATCATTAAAAATCTTACTATCTTTAACTATATTAATTTGATTCCAACCAATATGAGGAAGTTTATATTTCCCATTCTTGTTATCAATTTTTGAAACTTTACCTGAAATCCAACCTAACCCTTTTGTTTCCATTTCTTCATAACCAATATCAGCAAACATTTGCAAGCCAACACAAATTCCAAGAAGAATTTTTTTATTAGTTATTGCAAATTCATTGAGCGTATCAGTAAGTCCATCAATCTTATTTAGAGCATCTACACAGCTTTTAAATGAACCTTGTCCTGGCAAAACTACTTTATCACCTGATTTAATCTTGTTTAAATCTGATGTAACTTCAATATTTACTTTATCTTTAGCAACCTCTTTAAAAGAGTTTATCACCGAGCTTATATTGCCCGAATTATAATCAACAATTATAACGTTCATTTAACTTATAGAGAACCCTTGGTAGAAGGAATTGATTTTTTATTCCTTGGGTCCATTTCCAATGCAGTTCTTAAAGATCTTGCTAATCCTTTAAAACAAGACTCAATGATGTGGTGACTATTATCACCATAAATATTTTCTATGTGCAATGTAATTCCAGCAGCCTGTGAAAATGCTTGAAACCACTCTTTAAATAATTCTGTATCCATCTCTCCTAGTTTTTCTACTTTAAGCTTAACTTTCCAAATTAGATATGGTCTGTTAGATACATCAACTGCAACTCGTGTTAATGTTTCATCCATTGGTATCATTGCATGCGCATATCTTCTAATTCCAACAAATTTTTTTGAGGCTTTTTTTAACGCTTCACCTATTGCAATACCCGTGTCTTCAGTTGTGTGATGCAAATCAATGTGGGTATCGCCTTTAGCTTTAATATTCATGTCTATTGAAGAATGCTTTGATAATTGTTCAAGCATATGATTTAGAAAGCCAATTCCTGTATCAATTTTATATTTACCATTGCCATCAATGTTTAAATCAACATTAATACTGGTCTCTTTAGTTTTTCTGCTTATTTTACCTTTACGCTTCATAATTTAAAATAGGTATACATATATTATTCAATTATGGCAATAATACTAAACCTGGGCTTGAAGTATTAAGATTAGTATCCATTTATAAGTCATGACAACGATTGTATTAGTAAGAAAAAATAATGAAGTAGTCGTAGCTGGTGACGGTCAAGTAAGTATGGGAAATACGGTTGTAAAAAGCACTGCTTCAAAAGTAAGAAAAATTGAAAAAAGAGGAGTAGTTGCCGGATTTGCTGGATCGACTGCTGACGCACTTACTTTATTTGAGAGATTAGAGGCAAAATTAGAAAAACATGCGGGTAATTTATCTAGAGCTGCTGTCGAACTCGCAAAAGATTGGAGAACTGATAAATATTTAAGAAGACTTGAAGCTTTAATGGCTGTGGGCGACAAAGAAAATAGTTATATCATCTCTGGAACTGGAGATGTTTTGGAACCTGAGGGAGATGTTATTGGTATTGGTTCCGGTGGTAACTATGCATTGGCCGCAGGAAAAGTATTAATGACAACAGATATGAATGCTGAACAACTTGCAAAAAAAGCAATCGAAGTAGCAGCAGAAATTTGTGTATTCACAAACAATAATGTTAAAATTGAAAAAATATAATGGATAAATCTAACGTAACAAAATTACATCCAAAAGATAAAGATGCCTCTAAAGAAAGTTTTCTAGGTAGCTCACTATCACCAAGAGAAATTGTTTCAGAACTAGATAGGTTCGTTGTTGGTCAAAATAAAGCAAAAAAAGCTGTTGCTGTTGCATTAAGAAATAGGTGGAGAAGACAAGCGCTTAGAGGTGAAATGAAAAATGAGGTTTTACCAAAAAATATCTTAATGATTGGACCAACAGGTGTTGGTAAAACAGAAATATCAAGAAGATTATCAAAATTAGCTGAAGCTCCATTTGTAAAAGTTGAAGCAACTAGATTTACTGAAGTCGGATATGTTGGAAGAGATGTAGAGCAAATTATAAGAGATTTAGTTGAAATAGCTATTTCAATGGAAAAAATTAAAAAAAGAAAAGAAGTAAAAGCAAAAGCACAAAAGCTTGCTGAGGATAAAGTTTTAGATGCTCTAGTTGGCAAAAAAGCAAGTCCAGCAACAAGAGAAAGTTTTAGGCAAAGATTGCGAAATGGTGATTTGGATAATAATGAAATTGAAATTGCTGTAAGCGATTCAGGAAACAATAATACATCTTTTGAAATTCCAGGAATGCCAGGAGCAAATGTAGGTATGATTAATATTGGTGAGATGCTAGGTAAATCTATGGGTACCAAAGAGAAAAAGAAAAAAATGACTGTAAAAGAATCTCATGAAATTTTACTAAATGATGAATCAGATAAATTAATTGAACAAGATAAGATTATTAAGTCTGCAAAAATTTCGACTGAAAATAATGGTATCGTATTTTTAGATGAAATAGATAAAATATCTGGCAGAACAGATAGAGTTGGTGGTGATGTCTCAAGAGAAGGGGTTCAAAGAGACTTATTACCTTTAATCGAAGGTACAACTGTAAATACAAAGTACGGACCCATTAAAACAGATCATATTTTGTTTATTGCTTCAGGAGCATTTCAACTTGCAAAACCATCTGATTTACTTCCAGAATTACAAGGTCGATTACCTATAAGAGTTGAGTTGGAAGCATTAACCAGTGAAGATTTTAAAAGAATTTTAAAAGAGCCAGATTACAGTTTAATTAAACAATATATCGCTTTGTTAAAAACAGAAAATGTTGATTTAGAATTTTCAGATGATGGAATAGACGCTATTGCAAATATTGCATCTGAAGTTAATTCAACTGTTGAAAATATTGGTGCAAGAAGATTACACACTATAATAGAAAAAATTTTAGATGAGATTAGTTTTACCGCAACAGATCGTGCTGGCGAGAAAATTATTATAAATAAAGAATATATTAGTAAAAATTTAGACGATTTAGTGAAAGATACAGATTTATCAAAATTTATACTTTAAAGTATAATTAAATATACTTAAGCTCTTTCATTTCTTTGTAAAACATTTTTTCTATTTCTTTTTTTTGTTTATCATCTAAAAGTTTTTTCCAGTCATTATCAGGACCAAGATTAAAAAATGCTCTTTTTTTACCAGTCTTATCATCAAATATACTCTCTTTAAAATTATTTGCCTTTTCAAGTCTTTGCATATTCTTAAACTCTGTAGTTTCAATAATTTTATCTATTTTTTTAGTATCTATTTCTTTATTCATCCCCAAATTTTTAAAAAAAGAAAAAACTTTTATTAATGTATCTTTTTTTGAATTAACTAAATCTTCATATTTTATCATTAATAATCTGTCACCTAAAACTTTCCATGAATTATAATGTCCATTCCAAGAGGATATAAATACTGTTGGTAAATTTTTGTTTCTAGGCAGATTTGATTTTTCATGCCTCATAGCTTTAATAGCGTCATCAGGGCTCAATTGATAATGATGCGCAAATGAACTGACTACATTTCTTGGGTCCCTCACGATGTAAATTGCACCAATAGTATTATCTTTATCAGTGAAATCACAATCTTCTAGTTTGGCTAAAGCTGCATGAGTTTTTAAAAAATTAATACCTTTAGACTGTTCATTAATATTTTTTTGTGCATTTATATAATTTTTAAAAATCTGTTTCTCATCTTTAATATCTATATCTAAATCTTTAAAAAATCTAAATGAGGGAAATTGGCCTATTTTGTATAGATGCTCAAATTCAAAATTGCCATCTTCAGAAAAAAAATATGAACCTAAAATAGATCTTAATAATGTATTTCCACTTTTAGGATATGATGCTAACCAAATAATCATTGAAATTTAAATTTTTCAATTTGATCTTTAAATGCTTTATTCATTTCATCTATTAAATTTTTATTTAATAATTTATTATAATCGTTTTTTTTACCTAAATTAAAAAATTTATTTTTAGTCTTGTCTTGATTAATCCATGCCTCAGGAAATCCTTTTTCTGACTCTAATTTTTGTAATCTACTAAATTCACATGATCTAATCGATCTTTTAATTTTTTCATTATCTAATTTTTTTGAAGAATTAGTTAACTTATTAATAAACTTTAAAACATCTTTGAATATTTCATATGTTTTTAACTCTAAATCTTCATAGCGAATTGTAAGTACTGGAAACCTTTTGGAGTTAATCCAACTCTTTTGATGTAACACCCAAGATAATAATGGGACAAAAGCAAGATACTTCTCTTTCTTCTTAAAGGAGAAAGAATTATCTTCCTTGGTCATATATTTAAAAGCATCATCAACACTTAGATTTATATGATTTGCTAATGATGAAACCACATTTCTAGGGTCTCTAATTATATAAATTGCTCCAAGAGTATTTTTTTCATTTGTAAATAAATTACCATTAATTTTACACATTGCGTTATGAGTTTTAAAAAATCTTACTTTTTTATCTTTATTGATTTCCATTTGTGCTTTGAGCCAATAATCTGATGTGCTTTCTGGTTTAGTAAAGTTATCTTCAAAATGTTTGAAATAATCTTGTTGAGGAAATTGATCTATGTGTTTTAACAGATCAAAATTAAATAAACCATCTCTTGAATAAAAATAAGTGGCCAATAAAGAACGTAACCATGTATTTCCACTTTTAGGATATGAAGCTAACCAAATAATCATTTTTATTTTTTTTTGACTAAGATATGAAAGGCTCCCTCGCCTCCTTCTTTAATATGAGCATCTTTAATTTCTACGATCATATTTAATAAATCTTTTTGATTATTAATATAATCAGGTATTGAATATTTAAGTATACCCAATTTACTTGAAACATATGGATCTTTATCATTTTCAGAATGTAAACCTTTTCCTGTTATGACGGTCAATTTTGATACTCCTTTCTCATATGAACTTCTAATAAGCTTGTCTATAATAGAGTTTGCTTCACTTAATGAATAACCATGTAAATCAATAATTTTAGTTTTAGGAATTTTCTTTCTAACTAACTCACTGTCTTTATCTTGAACTTTTTCATTTTTTAATAAAAAGTTCTGCCAATCTTTCTTATCTTTATCTGAAATTCGATTACTCAATTAAGTTAAAGTATCAATCAACTGCCAGTTTGGATTGTTAGATCTAATGTCTCTTGAAAAAACCCATGAGTCATAAATTTTTTTAATTTTATCTGGATTTCCTGAAATAATTTTTTTTTCTCTGTCTCTAATGCAAGTTATAACTTCTGCTACAAAATCAACAGTAACTTTTAGTACATTATTAATTTCCTTATGTTCTTTTATATCTGCAGAATTTACTCCTATAAAAGTTATCTCTGCAAAATGTCCTCTATCGCTTCTTTCTTTTAATGCCACATTAAACTGGTCATATATGTTTTTACTCAAAAGCGGCTTACTGGTTGTGAGTTTATTATCGTTGTCACTGAAGTCAGTGATTATTGTTTCATATGCAATCTTGGCACCATTTAAAAATTCTTTTTGAGCTTCTTCATCAAATATTTTTTTTTGGATAGGTGTTTTTTTGACTTGAGAGTTTTTAATAATATTTTCAAATTGAGGATTTATTTTTCCCTCAAACCCTGTTTTTTTTCCCAAAATTCCTCTTAATCTTAAAAAAATAAAACCAGCAATCATTGCTAGAAGTATTATATCGATGTATTCAAAACTATATTGCATAAACTAATAGTAATTACTATGTTGATTAATTTCAACTAGCAATTAGATTAAAGACAAATGAACACAGTTATATTGTCAATTATTTTAATTCCTATTGTTGAAATTTACTTATTTATCAAGATAGGATCAATAATTGGAGCTTTCAATACAATTTCGCTAATACTTTTGACTGCTATTACGGGTATAATTTATGCTAGATATGAAGGACTAAATACTTTGAGATCAGCTTTCACTCAACTAGTAAGAAATGAACTGCCAGCTTATGAAATTATTTCTGGAGCTATAATAACTTTTGCAGCATTATTGTTAATTATTCCCGGTTTCGCCACAGATATTATTGGTTTTTTATTAATATTTCCTTTAACTAGAAAAATAATATTAAAAAAATTCTCTAAAAAAATAAAAAGAGAGAAAAGAGAGAAAAATAATTTTATAGAGGGTGAGTTTGAAGATATAGACGATGACAATGAAAGAAAATTATAGAATTTTAACAAAATTTATTAAAGATATGTCGAGTGAAACTCCAGACATTGAAACTTATTTATTTGTTAAAGACAACATATCTAAATATCAATTAAACATTGATATAACATCAAAAGCATTAAAGAATAAGATGATAGAGATACACACTACGCTTAAATTTCAAGATAGTGACAGTAATGATAAAAAGTCATTTTTTGAAATTATTTATGCAACTATAGTAAAAATTAATGAAGAAATTCAAGATAAAAAAATTATTGAAAAAGTTGTTTTATGCGATGTACAAAAAGAAATATATCCCGATTTAAAATTATCTTTTTTGAATATGTTAAAAGATTCAGGTTATCCAGGAATTAAATTAGAAAAAGACATTGATTTTGAAAAACTATATAATGAAAAATTTAATTAAAAAAATTTTTCTTTAAATTGCTCTTTAAATATTTTTTATGTAAATCAAGTTCTGTCAGTGAAGGTTTTACAATTTTCTTAAAATATTCTTTATCATTATCATATATTTTTTTTTCATCTTCAAAATTATCAAGATTAAAAGTGGGTTCTTTTTGATCAATAAGATTAATATAAACTTTTGCAAGTAAATCACAATCAACTAATGCTGTATGCTGAACTCTTTTTGAATTATCTATTCTATATCTTTTACAAAGAGCATCTAGACTAATTTGAGAACCTGGAAACTTATTTCTTGCAAGAGTAAGGGTATCAATAACTTCATTTTCAATTTTTGATTTATTAATTAAGCTCAATTCATTATTTAAATGTTGCAAATCGAACTCTGCATTATGAATTATTAATCTTTTACCCTCAATAAAATTCAAAAAATCATTTGCAATTTCGTTAAATTTTTTTTTGTTAGATAAAAAATCATCGGTATATCCATGGACTTGAAGAGCTTTTTCAGAAACTTTTCTTTCTGGATTTAGATAACAATGAAATTTATTTTGAGTTGGTATTAAATTATTTAATTCAATGCATCCTATTTCAACTATTCGATGACCATCTCTGACCGATAATCCAGTTGTTTCAGTATCGAGTATGACTTCTTTCATTTATAAAATTTGTTTTAGAATATTTTTTATATTTATCTTAACTGATTTGGCTAAAAAATTATTCTTAATAATAAACTGAGACTTCTTTTCTTTATAATCTAGGGATAGTTGTATTTTTCTAAACTTATTTAAAATTTTAGGGTTAAAATTAGGTCTTTTTTTTAATCTTTTGTTTATTTGATATTTATTTGCTTTAACAAAAATTAAAATATCATTTTTTTTATTTATTTTATTTTCTAATAATAATGGCACATCTAAAATAATAATCTTCTTTTTTTTGTTTTTTTTCAAAAAAATATTCATTTTTTTTCTTATTTCTAAATGAACAACTTTTATTATTTTTTTTAGATTACTATTATTGGCTAAAATAGCGTTAGTAATTTCTTTTTTACTAATTGGAAAAGAAGTAATATATTTTGGTAATAATTTATTTAATATTTTAAAAACTTTTTTATCTTTTTTATATAATTTTGCTACTTCTTCATCGGCATTAAAAGAAGGATAACCAAAATTTTTTGACACAAAGCTTTTACCTGAGCCAATTTCACCCAAAATTCCAATTCTTATCATTGATTTAATAGATTAAATATTTCATCATTAATTTTTGGATTAATTCCATGCCAAATCCTAAATGATTCTGCAGCTTGATAAATAAACATTTTTTGTCCATTTTCAGCCCTGTTTCCAAGTTTTCTTGCAGTTTTCAAAAAATTAGTCTCTTGTGGATTATAAATCACATCATAAAAAAATCTATCATTGTTTATTTTTGAAAAATCCAAATTTAGTTTATCTTCTTTATTTAAACCAAGACTTGTTGCATTAATAATCATATCAAAATTTGGCACTTCTCCCCAATCTAAAATTTCTAAATTTTGGAATAAATTTTTAAGATTTTCTGCTTTACTTTTAGTTCTATTGCTTAAAAAAATTTTTGAGACTTTCATTTTTTTTAAAGCATAAATAATGGACGGGACCACTCCGCCAGCTCCAAGTATAAATATTTTTCTTCCGGAAGCCTCATAATTTATATTAGATATAGCAAGCTCAAATCCTCTTATATCTGTATTGTGTCCAATAATTTTTTCTTTATCTAAATAAATTGTATTAACTGATTGAGTGCTTTCAGCTTCAAGACTAAGTTTGTCTAAAAAAGGTATTATATCTTTTTTAAAAGGAACGGTTACATTAAATCCGTTAATTTTTTTATTTTTTATTAAATATACGAATTTTTCTAAATTTTCTTTAATTAATTCTTTTTTTTCATATTCCGCAATTATGTTGTTTTCTCTAATCCAATAATTGTGCAATAATGGTGATAAAGAATGCTTTATTGGATTTCCTATAACAAAATATTTTTTCATTTTAATAAAATTTTAACTTAATTATAATTTCTTAAATATTCTTTTATTTTCTTTATTGGGAGGCCCATTATTGTATTTTCGTCTCCGTCGATATTCGAGAATAAGTTCCTGCCTTCTCCTTCTATCTGATATACGTTATAAGAATATAATGCCTCATCAGGTATTTTAGATAAATAGTCTTTTAAATCTTCTTCAGTAAATTCTTTCATTGTAAGAGTTGCTTTATCAGTGTAATCCCAGATTCTAACGCCATTTTTCGAAAAACAAACTGCGCTTACCAAATTATGTTTTTTACCATTTAGTTTTTTTAAAGTGTTTAAAGCTTCCTCTCTGTTAACAGGTTTAGAAATTAATTCTCCATTTAAATCTATCACACTATCAGCTCCCAAGACTAAAATATCTGGTTTTGTTTGACTAACTTTACAAGATTTAAGTTCTGAAAGACTTTTTGCTATAATTTCAGGTGACGCTTTTTCCTTTAATAAACTTTCTTTAACCACGTCTTCATCTACATTAGATTGTTGAACTTTGTTAGGAATGTTATTTTTATCAAGAATTTCTTTTCTTACTTTGCTTTTGGACGCTAAAATTATTTCAACCATTATGTTTATATATTTCGTATATCTTAATTACCGATGCTGCGGTCTCCTCTACTGATTTTCTTGTCACATCAATCATTGGCCATTTATATTTTTTAAAAGTATTTTTAGCATTTTCAACTTCTTTTGATATTTTATCAATATCGACATATGATTTGTTTTCTGTTTCTCTAAGGCTATTCATTCTGTTTTTTCTTATATCAGCAAGTCTGGCTGCCTCTGTGCTTAATCCTACTACACACGAAATCTTGGGGTTATCTCTTAAAATTTTGGGAATAGAATTTTCATCAACTAAAGGAATATTAGAAGTTTTAAAACCTTTATTAGCTAAATAAATTGAAGTTGGTGTTTTACTTGTTCTGCTAACACCTAATAATATAATATCAGATTTTTTAATTTCTTTTACGAGATTACCATCATCATGATTCATTGTGAATTGAATTGCTTCAATTCTTTTGTAATAGTCATCATTTAATTCATATTGACCACTGGGTTGATGAGAGGCCTCCTGATTAAGCAATTTTGAAAAGCTTAATATTAAATCTCCCAATACGTCAAAACATGGTATTTTTTTTTCATCACTTATATTAGCAAGATATTTTGCAAGATTACTGTCTACTATAGAATATAAAATTATAGGATTAGTATTTTTTTGAGCCTCAGATAATATTTTTAGTGCTTGATTTTCAGTTCTAGTAAATGAATAAGTGTGAATCTTATAATCAATATTAGTAAACTGTGATTTAATAGCGGCAAATATTCTATCTAGAGTTTCGCCAGTAGAATCCGAGATTAAATAAATTTGATAGTTATTATTCATGTATAAAATGTTGATAAAATTGTTTAATTAAATTCATGTATGAAACTTTCAATATTTTAAAAATTATGTTGTAAAACATGAGTTTTATTAACATTATTAAACAAGTGTATAAAGTTTTTCATAATAAAGGATAATTAAGTAATAAGCTTCAATTTTACTAATTTATTTACAATATTTAAAGGTCTAAGTGTTAATAAATGGTTTATAAAATGTTTATAAAAAATAATCCTTATAATTCACAGGTTATACTACAAATACAATTAATTATATTTAATTATTAATATGTCAGATATTCAAAAAGTTATTATTGATAAGAAAACAAATTTAAATCCAATATGGATAATGCGTCAAGCAGGTAGATATTTACCTGAATTCAGAAGTATAAGAAAAGAAAATCCTGATTTTATTAAGTTATGTCTTAACAAAGAATTATCAACTGAAATTACTTTACAGCCATTAAAAAGATTTGATTTAGATGCAGCAATAATTTTTTCTGATATTTTAATGCTACCCTATGGATTAAACCAAAAAGTTGAATTCAAAAAAAATTTTGGACCTATGTTAGGTGATTTAAATATAGATAAAGTTTCAAAATTAAATGAATATGATTTTGTTCAAAAAATTTTACCCGTATATAAAGCTATTAATTTAGTAAGTAATCATCGGCTCACAAAAAATAAAAGTACTATCGGATTCGTCGGTGCTCCTTGGACACTATTAGTTTACATGATAAATAAACAATCTCCAAAAAAAGAATTAAAAAAAAAATTTTTTGAAGATAATATTTTAATAAATAAAATTTTATTAATTATTGAAAAATTTATAAAAATACATATTAAGAATCAAATTGATCATGGAGCAGACATTATTCAAATTTTTGATAGTTGGGCAGGCTTATTAGAAGAAAAAGATTTACCAAATTATATATATACTCCAACTTTAAATTTAGTTAATTATGTCAAATCCTTAAATACCCCAGTGATATGTTTTCCTAGAGAGATAAAAAACTATAAGGAATTTTGTGAGATTGTTAAACCAGATGTTATTAGTATTGATTATAATATTGATCCCAAAAAAATAATAAAAGATATAAAAATTCCTGTTCAAGGAGGGCTAGATCCCAAAACTTTGTTGGGTGATAGACAAAACCTAAAAAAAGAGGCAAAAAAATATCTAGATATATTTAAAGATCATCCTTATATTTTCAATTTAGGTCATGGGATCTTGCCAGAAACAGATCCTAAAATGATGGATTATTTAGTAAAAACAGTAAAAGATTATTAAATTATGATTTACGAGCACCCAAAAAGAAAAACGAAAGTGGTTTTTGTACAACTTGGATCGCCTTCAGCCCCAACCACAAAAGCTTTAAGAAAATATCTAAGAGCTTTCTTAGGAGATCCTAGAGTTGTAGATATAAACCCTTGGCTTTGGAAAATAATTTTAAACTTTTTTGTATTACCATTTAGGCCAAAAAAATCTGCAAAACTTTATGCCAGAATTTGGGATGGTGAAAGTTTTCCCTTAATAACAAATACCAGAGATTTTACAAAAAATGTAAGTGAGGAACTAAAAAAGATTGACCCAAATGGTTATGTAGAAGTAAACCATGCTTTTCTTTTATCACCACCTTATGTAAATGAGGTTTATGATAGCTGGGAAGAAGATTTGAAAAAAGGAATTGGAGCTACAAAACTTTTAGTAATACCAATGTTTCCCCAATATTCAGAAAGTACGATAGCATCGGGTATAGATGCATTGGCAAAAGAATTGTCAAAAAGAGTTAAAATACCAACATTTGAAGTAATTACTAATTTTCATAGAACTCACGCTTTCATTGATAATTCTGTAAAACAAGTTGATTCAAAATTAGACGAACTTTTAAAAAAAGGTAAGAAAATTGACAATTTGGTAATAACATTTCATGGAATGCAAAAGAGGAGGATAGTAAACAAAGGAGATGATTATTATAGGCATTGTTATGAAACGTTTTGCCTCATAAGTAATAATTTAAAAAACATTAAACCTGAACAATGTATGATGAGTTTTCAAAGTCGTTTTGGGTCTGAGGAATGGATAACACCTTATACAGAAGATGTTGTAAAAAAACTAATCTTAGAAGGAAAAAAAGAAATCGTTATATACTCTCCGAGTTTCGTTGCAGACTGTTTAGAAACTACCGATGAATTGGGCCACGAATTAGTAAATGATGCACAAGAATGGGGTGGGAACGTCTATCCAGTGAAATGTCTTAATACAAATAAGGATTGGTGTAAAGATTTTGCAAAATATACATTTGTACAAGCAGAAGGTTCGGCCCAAGACAAAGAAGATATAGAATATCAAGTTGGTAAAGAATTTTATCAAAAAATGCCAGATCAAGTAATGAGTAAAAAATAATATTATTTGGAAATGTCTAAATCATTAATTATTTATTCAAGCACCGATGGACATACTAAAACTATTTGTGAACGAATAATAAATTTTACAAACCATAAAGACATTGTTAAAATTATACCTTTGAATGAAGTTTCAAAATTTGAAATATCTGAGTTTGACAAGATAGTAATCGGGGCAAGTATTAGGTACGGCAAACATTCAAAGGAGCTATATAGGTTTATTAGGACAAACAAAAGTGTATTAGACAGAAAAAATAGTGCTTTTTTTTCAGTAAACGTTGTTGCAAGAAAATCAAAGAAAAATACACCTGAAACAAACCCTTATATCAAAAAATTTTTAAAAATTTCTAATTGGTATCCAAAAAAAATTGGTGTATTTGCCGGTAAAGTTGATTATCCGAAATATGATTTTCTTGATAAGTATATCATCAAATTGATAATGTTTATTACCAAGGGGCCCACAGATACCTCACAGTCTTATGAATTCACCGATTGGGCAAAAGTAGATATTTTTGCTAAGGAAATATGGCACAATTCATAAAAAACCCAGAAACTAGGCTATTTTTTTTAATTATTTATGAATACTCTTGTAATAGTTGAAAGAGTATATATATTATAAATATATATTAAGTCCTTAATATTTTAAATCATGAACATTCAAGAACTAAAATTAAAATCGTCTGAACAGCTTATTACCCAAGCTGAAGAATTGGGTATAGAAAATGCTAGTACTTTAAGAAAGCAAGAAATTCTTTTTGCAATATTAAAAAAAGTTGCTGAAAAAGAGGAAATTACCGGCGCAGGAGTCTTACAGTTATTACAAGATGGATTTGGGTTTTTAAGAGCAATGGAGTCAAATTATCTTCCAGGTCCTGATGATATTTATGTAAGCCCAAGCCAAATAAGAAAATTTGGTTTAAGAACTGGCGATACGGTAGAGGGACCCGTAAGAGCACCTAAAGAAGGTGAAAGATATTTCGCGCTTCTCCAAGTAAGCAAAATAAATTTTGAAGAACCAGAAAAATCTAGGCATAAAATAGCATTTGATAACTTAACTCCTTTATATCCAGATAAACAACTTGTTATGGAAGTTGAGGTTGTTAAACCGGATAAAAAACAAGATTTAACGCCAAGACTAATTGACCTTGTTAGTCCAATAGGAAAAGGGCAAAGATCAATAATTATCTCACCCCCTAAGGCTGGTAAAACAATGATTTTACAGAGTATTGCAAATTCAATCGCTAAGAATTATCCAGAATGTTACTTAATTGTACTATTAATTGATGAGCGACCAGAAGAAGTAACAGATATGCAAAGAACCGTCAAAGGTGAAGTTATTAGTTCGACATTTGACGAACCTGCTCAAAGGCATGTTGCAGTTGCTGAAATGGTTATTGAGAAAGCTAAAAGATTAACAGAGCATAAAAAAGACGTTGTTATATTATTAGATTCTATTACTAGATTAGGTAGAGCTTACAATGCAGTAATACCAAGTTCTGGTAAAGTTTTGACTGGAGGTGTAGACGCAAATGCCCTTCAAAGGCCCAAAAGATTTTTTGGTGCTGCTAGAAATATTGAAGAGGGAGGATCACTTACAATTATATCTACAGCCTTAATTGATACAGGAAGTAGAATGGACGAAGTTATATTTGAAGAATTTAAAGGAACAGGAAATAGTGAAACCGTCCTTGATAGAAAAATTGCAGACAAAAGAATTTACCCTGCAATAGATATTACAAAGTCAGGTACTAGAAGAGAAGAATTATTATTTGAAAAAGACGATCTTCAAAAAATGAATGTTTTAAGGCGAATAATTGCTCCAATGGGAACAATGGACGCTATAGAGTTTATTAGTTCAAAGTTAAAAGATACTAAAAATAATGCAGAGTTTTTTAACTCTATGAATAAGCCAGCATAATTATCTGAACTTTTCTTTATTAAAAACTTAGCTTTATTTTAAAGTATTAAAATATTAAAATCCAAATAAGATGAATAAAGAAAAAGTTGATTTTGGAAAACTTTTCTTTGAAAAAGAATATACAAAAATTATTTCAATAATAGAAAAGATTCCTGAAGAAGAAAAAAATTCTGGAATTTTGAACTTACAAGGTGTGTGTAAAATGGCATTAAGCCATTCAAACGATTCCTTGGAATCTGCAATTAATGACTTTCGAAAATCTTATCTCAAAGAAAAAAACTCTACAAATTCAACTCATGCTTTACGAAATCTAATAAATGCTGCTGTGATTTTATTTGATAATAAATTTAAAGATGAGCTTAAAATAGATAAAAAGATTTTTGAAGAGATATTTGAATATTATTACAAAGATAAAATTCTTTTTGAAAAGAGTACTCCACATCTGTTGGCTATAATTAAAGTATTTAAGAGATTTTTAGATTTAAATAGTGTGATTAGTCTATTAAAAAAATTAGTAGAAAATGAAAAATTAAATTCAGATGCTTTAAGTTCTTTATGTTTTTTCAATAATTATATGTATTCATGGAAACAATCAGAATATCTTAAATATTCAAAACTTCTAAATCAGATATTAAAGAAATATTCTTCAAATGAATTGATAGATTTTAAAATAAATAAGGATAATAAAATAAACTTAGCTTTCATATCTTCAGATATTAGACTTAAACACTCTATAACTTATTTTTTGAAGACTGTTCTAACTGAATACGACAAAAATAAATATAGAATTTATTTATACCTTAATAGTGCTCAAGAGGATGAAACTACAAAACAATTTAAAAAATATGTTTATTTAACTAGAAACATAACAAATCTAGATAATTTAAGTGCAATTAACACAATTAGAAATGATGAAATAGATATAATGATCGATTTAAACGGGTTTTCATCAAATCATAGACTAGTGCTTTTAAAAAATAGATTGGCTCCTATCCAGATATCTTGGTGTGGTTACACTAATACTACAGGTCTGAATGAAGTAGATTATCTTATTGCTGATAGAAATTTAATTAATGAAAAGGAGGAAGATTTATATTCAGAAAAAATTATTTGTTTACCAACTATTTGGAATTGTCATTCTGGATATGATGAAAAAAGAACAAATAATAATATACCGTCTAATGAAAATAAGTTTATTACTTTTGGCTCATTTAATAATTTTTTAAAAATAAATGAAGAAGTGATAGATGTTTGGTCTCAGATTTTAAAAAAAGTTGAAAATTCAAAATTAATTTTAAAAACATCAATAGCAACTTCTAATGATTATATGATAGAAAAGTTTAAAAAGAATGGTGTCTTAAATTCAATTGAATTTTTAACATTTAAGAAATCCTTTAAAGATCATTTAAGCTTATATAAAAAAATTGATATTGCCTTAGATACTTTTCCATGGAATGGTGTAACTACTTCTTTTGAGGCAATTTGGATGGGTGTACCAGTGATCACGATGAAAGGTTTTAATTTTAACTCAAGATGTGGAGAGTCTATAAATAGAAATGCAAAATTAGAAAATTTAATTGCAGAAAATAAATTGGATTATATTAATAAAGCTGTGTCATTAGCTCAAAATAAGGTTGAACTTGAAAAAATAAGAGGAAACATATACGAAAATGCTTTAAACACAGCTCTTTTTGATAAGAAAAAATTTTCAAAATCTTTTTTCGAATGTATACAAAAAATATATAAAAAATAAATTTTAAATATAATATTTTAATGACTATTTATGCTTTATCGTCTGGTCCTGGGATTTCGGGGGTTGCTGTAATAAGAATTTCAGGAAAAGAGTCTTCAAACATTATAAAATCACTTACTGGGAAAGCCATCCCACCCCCAAGAGTTGCAACCTTGAGAAAAATAAACAATATCAACACTTCTGAGCTGATTGATGAAGGTATTATAATATGGTTTCCTGGGCCTGAGAGCTACACTGGAGAGGATTTGGCAGAAATTCATGTACATGGAGGGAAAGCCGTAATTTTAGCTGTACAAAAAGAAATTTCAAAAGCTAAAAATTGTAGATTAGCTGAACCTGGTGAATTCACAAAACTCGCATTTCAAAATGGAAAAATAAATTTATTAAAAGCCGAAAGCATAGCCGATTTAATCTCTGCAGAAACTGAAATTCAAAGATTACAAGCTGTAAAGATTATGAAAGGAAAATCCTCTGAGGTATTTAATCAACTGAGAGAAAAATTATTGAAGATTTTATCATTTGTTGAGGCAAAAATAGACTTTCCTGATGAAGATCTACCAGAAAATAATTTAAAAGAAATTAAACAAGATTCTTTAGATGTATTAAATGAGATCAATAAAATTTTGAATGATCAAAAAGTTGGAGAGATAATTCGCGAAGGTTTTAAAATAGCAATCGTAGGACCAACCAATGCAGGTAAATCTAGTTTATTAAACAATCTATCAAACAGAGAGGTTGCTATAGTTTCTGAGATTGCTGGCACAACAAGAGATGTTGTTGAAACACATCTAAACATAGATGGTTATCCTGTTATTATTTCTGACACTGCTGGTATAAGAGACTCAAAAGATGAAATTGAAAAAAAAGGAATAAGATTATCTCTCAAAAAAGCTGAAAATGCTGATTTAAAATTGGTAGTAGTTGATGCAAAAAGTATTGATTTCAGCGGTTTTTTGAAGGATTTGTTAGATAATGATGCAATTTTAGTTATTAATAAATCAGACCTTCTAAAAGATAGGTTAGACTCAAAAATTTTAAAACTTAATCACGTTTTAATTTCATTAAAAGACAATTCAAATGTAGACGAATTGATCTTAAAAATTAAAAATTATTTAAAGGATAAATTTATAACTGCTGAAGATATTTTAATCACTAGAGAAAGACATAGAGAACATTTAGTTCATTGCGTAGATCACTTAAAAAATTTTTTGAATAAAAATGATAAGAAAGATTACGATAAGGCAGCAGAAGATTTGAGATTGGCAACCAGACATTTAGGTATGATTGTTGGAAAAGTCGACGTAGAGGAGATATTAGGCAGTATTTTCAACGATTTTTGTATAGGAAAATAATATCAATTTTGCTGTATTTTTAGGCCTTTTTTTAATATTTTCGTTGATAAATATAGCTTATTTAAGAAAAAAAACTCAAATCTTGTAAATATTTTAATCAAATATAAATTTACATTATGAAAAAAGATCTATCTTTTGATGTGGTAGTAATTGGTGGAGGACACGCCGGTTGTGAAGCGGCAGCTGCATCGGCCCGACTTGGAATTAACACTGCCCTATTTACTCACAATAAAAATACCATAGGCGAAATGTCATGTAATCCTGCTATTGGTGGATTAGGCAAAGGTCATTTAGTGAGAGAAATTGATGCTTTAGATGGAGTAATGGCTGAAGTTGCTGACAAATCTGGAATACAATTTAGATTGTTAAATAGAAGCAGAGGGCCAGCAGTAAGAGGCCCTAGAACTCAGTCTGATAGATCCTTATATCGCAAATTTATGCAAGAAAAACTTGTAAACTATTGTAATTTAAGCATTTTTTCAGATCCTGTAGTAAAGTTTATTTTTGAAAATAACCAAATAAGTGGATTTATTACACTTGAAGGAAACAAAGTGAGTTGTAATAAGTTAATCTTAACAACGGGCACTTTTTTGAATGGTTTGATACATATAGGTGATGAAAGAACCCCTGCTGGTAGGTTTAATGAAAAACCAAGTACAGGTTTAAGTGAGCAATTAAAAAAGTATAATTTCAAAATTGGAAGATTAAAAACAGGAACACCTCCAAGACTCGATTCTAGAACAATTAACTTCAAAAATTTGGAAAAACAATTCGCTGATGAAAATCCATATTTTTTTTCTTTTCTAACTAAAAAAAATTTAAACAAACAAGTTTCTTGTGCCATGACTTATACTAACGAGAAGGTTCACAAAATAATTGAAAAGAATTTATCTAAGAGTGCAATGTATTCTGGAAGCATACAAGGCGTTGGTCCAAGATATTGTCCTTCTATTGAGGATAAAATTGTAAAATTCGCTGATAAGACAAGACATCAAATATTTCTGGAGCCTGAGGGACTAAATGATCATACTATTTACCCTAATGGCATATCTACATCTCTACCTGAAGTTGTGCAACATGAAATACTCAACAATATCAGTGGTTTAGAGAATGTTAGAGTAATTAGACCAGGATATGCTATAGAATATGACTATATTGATCCAAGAGAGCTCTTTTTAACACTCGAAACAAAAAAAATAAAAAATCTTTATCTCGCTGGTCAAATAAATGGAACTACCGGTTATGAGGAAGCAGCTGCTCAAGGACTTATAGCGGGAATTAATGCCGCTCTATCTTTAAAGAATATGGAACCTTTTATTTTAGATAGATCTGATGCTTATATTGGCGTTATGATAGACGACTTAGTTACCAAAGGTGTTGCTGAGCCTTATAGAATGTTTACATCTAGAGCTGAATATAGATTAAGTCTGAGGTCAGATAATGCAGACTTAAGACTTACCCATAAAGGAATTAAACTTGGTTTTATAGCAGAAAATAGAAAACAACTCTTTGAGGATAAATTTAACAAATTAAGTAAAATATCTCTTCAAATGTCTAATTTAAACATTTCACCTTCTAAGGCAGATAAATTCGGAATAAAAATAGCGAAAGACGGTGTTTTTAGATCTGCAGAGGAAATTCTTACCCAAAAAAACGTTAATATGATAAAAATTAGGAATATTTGGCCTGAAATTCCTGATTATGGGATTGAAATTGACGAGCAGATTGAGATTAACTCTCATTACAGAGGATATTTAAAGAAACAAAAGGCCGATATTTTGGCTTTTAAGAGAGATGAGAATTTAGTAATTCCAGATAATATTGATTATGATCAATTTTCAGGCTTTTCCAATGAAGTTAAGGCAAAATTTAAACAAATAAGGCCTAAAACTATGGGTCAGGCCCTTAGAATTGATGGAATAACTCCTGCAGCTGTATATATTTTGTTGTCACACGTCAAAAGAAAGTCTATTAAGCATATAGCTTAATGGATAACATAAATTTAAATTTTTATACAAAAATTCCAAATTTAAATGTTTCACGTGAAACTTGTAATGAGCTTGAGAGCTTAATTTCAATGATTGAAGAAAAAAATAAGGAAATTAACATTATAAGCAAAAAAACAGCAGAAAAATGTGAAATTAGAGAAAGACATATTATAGATTCAGCACAAATAATTGATTTTGTTGATTTAAATTATAATACAACCTGTGATTTAGGCACGGGAGGTGGAATGCCAGGCTTGATCGTGGCTATCGTGATGAAACAAATAAAAAATACAATGAAAATTAATCTCTATGAAAAAAGTTTTCATAAATGTGTTTTTTTGAAAGAGGTCTCTAAAAAATTAAATTTAAACACAGAAGTAATTCAAAAAGATATTTTTAAGCTTAAAGATATTGAAACAGGAACAATAATGTCGAGAGCTTTTAAACCAATGCCAGTAATTCTTGATTTAGTGGATCAAAAATTTAAAAAATTTAAAAATTTAATTTTGTTTATGGGTAGCTCGGGAAGAAAAATGTTAGGCGATACTCTAAATGAGTGGGATTTAGACTACGAAGAAAAAAAAAGTTTAACAAATAATGATTCATTTATATTGAATATTAAAAGAATCAAAAAAAAAATTTTATGAAAATTATTTCAATTATAAATCAAAAGGGCGGGGTTGGTAAAACAACAACCGTTATAAATTTAGCATCTGCTTTATCTCAGCAAGGAAAAAAAATTTTAGTTATTGATCTTGATCCTCAAGGAAATGCTACAACAGGATTAGGGTTATCTAACACAGAACAGTCTGATAATACTATTTATGGAATTCTTAATGGATCAACGTCTATTATAGATGCAGTTAAAAAAACAAAATTTGAAGGGCTTGATTTGATCACATCTAATGTAGATTTATCTGGCCTGGAAGTGGAAACTGCTGGCGATAGCGATAGAGCTTTTATTTTAAAGACTAAATTAACCGCGTATTTAAGTGATTCTAGAGCATTATATGACTATATTCTTATCGATTGTCCACCTTCACTAAGTTTGTTGACTGTAATGGCTTTGGTATCATCTGACTCATTATTGGTACCGCTCCAAACAGAATTCTTCGCATTGGAGGGATTAACTCAGCTTATGAAAACAATCGAGCGGATTAAAATGAACCTTAATCCTAAATTAGAAATTCAGGGAATTTTATTAACTATGTATGATAGAAGAAATAAACTGTCTTCTCAGGTAGAGGAAGAAGCAAGAAATTATTTTAAAGAAAAAGTATACCAAACAGTTATACCTCGTAATGTAAGATTATCTGAAGCGCCATCACACGGTGTTCCCGTTTTGATTTATGATAAAAATTGCCCAGGTAGCAAATCATATTATAGTTTTACTGATGAATTTATGAGCCAAGAAAACAATCTAGGTAGTGCAGCTTAATGAGTAGTATTAAAAAAGGATTAGGAAGAGGTTTGTCATCTCTAATAGGTGAGTCAAAAGTTGAGACTAAAGTAAATAAATTATCATTGAGTGAAATAATTCCAAATAAATATCAACCAAGAAAAAATTTTGATGATGAAAATTTAAATGATCTTACTAATTCTATTAAAGAAAGAGGAGTAATCCAGCCAATTATTGTAAGGAAATCATCGAATGATAATTCAAAATATGAAATAATAGCAGGAGAGAGAAGATGGCTTGCTGCTAGAAAAGCTGGTTTACATGATATACCGGTGGTATTGACCGATGTTGATGATTTAAAATCATTAGAATTCGCTATTGTAGAAAATGTACAAAGACATGATTTAAACCCTTTAGAAGAAGCCCAAGGATATAAAAGGTTAATAGATGAATTTTCTTACGATCAAGAAAAAGTATCTAAATTTATTGGAAAAAGTAGAACTTATATAACAAATTCTTTAAGAATTTTAACTTTACCAAATGACGTTTTAAAATTAATAGAAAGCAAAAAAATATCGTTTGGTCATGCTAAAATATTAGTTGGACTAGAAAATGCCTCATCTGTAGCTAATAAGATAATTGAAAAAAAGTTGTCTGTGAGACAAACAGAAAAATTTGTAAAAATTTTTAAAACTAAATCTAAAAAAAATATATTATCTAAAGATTCAAATATTCAAAATTTAGAGGATAATATTACATCTAAAATTGGATTAAGAGTTGAAATAAAAAATAAAAAAAATAATCAAGGCAAAATAATTTTTGAGTATAAAAACTTAGAACAATTAGATAAAATTATTGAAACAATAAAAAAAAATTATTAGACTTTATACTGATTTTTGTATCAAAAAATCAGTTAAAAAATTTATCGAATTTACCGTATTTTTTTTAATTTTTAACTCAATTTCACTAATTTCAAAGATAAGCTCTTTTATTTGTACTAATGACCATTTAATAATTTGTTTCTTTACAATTTCTTTATCTTTCCAGAAAATAGGTGGCCTTGCACTTGATATTGTTTTTTCAATATTTTTATTTTCTTCATATTTTTCAATCAATTTACATAATCTTTTAGATTTGTTTAAAAATGTTCTTATTATCATTATACATTCATCATTTGAAAAAATATTTTCATTTAAAATATTTACAGTCATCTTTTGATTTTTTGCTAAGCAATTGTCTATTAATTTATTTACACTGTGATTTTCACTTAAATTTATAAGTTTAATTAAGTCGTTAGATGTTAACTTTTTTTTATTTAATAAAAACATTTCAATCTTAATAAGTTCGTTTCTTAAATTTTGTCTATCGTCATTAGATCTATTTATTAAAAAATTAATATTTTCATTTGATATTGGAACATCTAAATTTTTAAAAAAATTCTGAGCTAAATTAATTAGAGTTTCTTTATTGTCTTGATAAAATGGAACACAAAAAAGTTTTTTATCTTTTTCAAATAAATTTCTTAATTTTGACTTCTTATCAAGAACCGAAGCATTTATAAATATTATCTTATTTTCAATCTTTTTGTCTAAAAATGTTTCAACAATTGAAACAATTTTTTCTGAAGCTCTATTTATTACAATTATTTTTTCGTCATCAAATAGTGAGCCTGTTAAAATTTCATTAAAAAAATCTTCTTTATTCTCTAATATTTGTTTTTCTTCGTAATTAAAAATTTTTTTTCCAGTTTTTATTTTTATTTTTTCTATTTCCTCTTTTTTTAAACCCTCATTTTGCCCATAAAAAAGTATTATTTTGTTATCAATATTTTTTCTTTGTAATTCAAAAGATTTGACAATCATTGTAATCTGTTAAGATAAATAATTAAATCATTTACCACCATATCACTGAGATTGTTTTTAATATTGTTTTCATATACCTGTTCATCAAATTTATTATCCATATTTTTTAAAGTAAATTTTTTAACTATCTTGATTTCATCACTTAAATTTTTACTATTTATTAAGAAATTTACAGATAAAATTAGTTGATACTTGGTCGTTATCCCAGCAGAGTTTTTTGACAAAGATTTTTTATTATAATTTGATGTGATTTTAAAGTCGTATTTTATATTAGATGTATCTTTCTTTAATACCAAAATTTTTTGATTCAACAGACCATTTATTTGTTGATCCCCATCAAATTCAATATTTCCTATATCAAAGTTATTACTATTTTTTAAAGAGTATATAGGTTTGTAGTCACAACTGATTAAGAAAAAAGAGAAAAATATTGTTAATATAATTTTTTTATTCATTTTTTATAATATGATATTAATTAATTTATTAGGAATAAATATTTTTCTTTTTATATCTTTATTCTTTAAATATTTGTTAAGACCCGAATCTTTTTTGATCATCTCAATTAAATCATTTTCCGAACTTTGCCTTTTTGTATCTATTATCCCTCTTGTTTTGCCGTTAATTTGTACCACAAATTTAATATTTTCCTCTATTAGTAACTTTTTATCAACTGCTGGCCATTTTACTTCTATGTTGCTATTTAATAAAGATAAGCATTCGTTACAAAAATGTGGAATTACAGGCGACATAACTACTAATATTTTTTGGTAATTATTTATTAATTCTTGTTTTGAGTATTTTTGATCAAGAGTTTTTGATAAATCAGTATACAATTCATAAAAATTGGCAATGATTTTATTATAGCTAAAGTTTAATAAATTATTATTAACATTATTTACAAATTTATTTGTTAATTTTTTAAGTTCTTTAAAATCCTCATTTTGATGTTCCGATTTTATTTCGTCTAAAATTCTAGAATTGAGGTTCCAAAGTTTCTGAATAAATTTATAGGAAGCGATTATACCCTCCTCAGACCATTGTATATCTTTCTCGGGTGGACTATCTGATAAAATAAAAAGTCTTACAGCATCCGCACCAAACTTGTTAATTATTTCTTCAGGATCAATCGTGTTTTTTTTCGATTTTGACATTGACTCAATTGGACCAATTTTAATTTTTTGGGATTTATCTTTTTTTAAAAATTTTTCTCCGTTTAGAGTGATAAGTTCATCTGGGCTTACCCAATTTCCTTTTTGATCCTTATATGTCTCATGACAAACCATCCCTTGTGTGAATAATCCATCAAAAGGTTCGTTGATGCTAAATTTCTCATTTTCAAAAGAAAGTGCATTCATAAAAAATCTTGAATATAAAAGATGTAAAATTGCATGTTCGATACCTCCAATATATTGATCTACAGGCATCCAATAATTAATATCATTATAACTAAATCCATATTCATTATTTTGAGGAGAACAAAATCTTAAAAAATACCACGAAGAGTCCACAAATGTATCAAGTGTGTCCGTTTCTCTTGTATAATTTTTCCCATCAATTGTAATTTTTTTCCACTTTTCATTAACCTCAAGAGGGTTTCCAGAAGTTTCAAATTTATTAATTTTTGGTAACTCTACTGGAAGCATTTTTTTTGGAACTTTGTGGGGTTTATTATTTTCATCATAAATAATAGGTATTGGG
>CACPDA010000011.1 GCA_902632515.1 uncultured Pelagibacteraceae bacterium | reverse complement strand
TTGCGTCAATCCAACAATTGATCCTGAAGCATCAGTTACAACTGACATCTTAAATGTTAAAAGTGCAATTATTCCAGTAAGTAAAACACCTGTCGCCATATAATTATAAACTTTTAACATATAGGCTCTTAAGCCTTCATCAGTTACTGTAGTTTCTTTTGCGGCTACTTTTGCTCTAGCTAATATTCCTTTTTTATCAAATTCCATAACGATAGAAATATATAGTCTTTTACTAATTATTCAAGATACCTTAAAAGATTATTAAATTAATAAATTCTAAAAAACCTTAATGAACTACAAAAAATTAGGTAATACAGATCTAAAAGTTAGTACAATTTGTCTCGGAACGATGACTTGGGGTGAACAAAACACTCAAGCTGAAGGTTTTGAACAAATGGATTATGCTTTAGATCAAGGTGTAAATTTTTGGGATACTGCAGAAATATACTCTATTCCTCCAAGAGAAGAAACATTTGGTAAAACTGAAGAAATAATTGGTCGTTGGTTCGAAAAAACAAAAAAAAGAGACAAAGTAATTCTTGCTTCTAAAGTTTGCGGACCAATGAGAGAATATGTTAGAGGTGGTGGCAACCAATTCGGTAAAAAGAATATAACAGAAGCTTTAGAGGGAAGTTTAAAAAGATTAAAAACTAATTACATTGATTTATATCAACTTCACTGGCCAGAAAGAAATACAAATTTTTTTGGTAAACTAGGCTATGAACATAATGATGACGATGAGTGGACTAAATTTGAAGATATTTTAGAGAACCTAAAAAAATTTATAGAACAAGGAAAAATAAGATACATAGGACTATCGAATGAGACTCCCTGGGGACTATCAAAATTTCTTGAAATATCAAAAAAAAATAATCTACCGAGAATGCTTTCAGTCCAAAATCCATATAACCTCCTAAATAGAACTTATGAAGTTGGTCTAGCAGAAATGTCTGTAAGAGAACAAGCTGGATTGCTTGCTTATTCACCACTTGCTTGTGGATATCTCTCAGGAAAATATAGAAATAATCAATTACCAAAAAAATCCAGGATAGCTTTACATAAAGATTTCTGGACAAGATATAACAAACCGAACGCTGACAAGGCAATCGATGCTTACTATGAAATAGCAACAAAACATAAATTAGATTTGGCTCAAATGTCCTTAAAATTTTTAGAAATTCAACCATTTGTAACATCAGTCATTATTGGGGCAACTACAATGGAGCAGTTGAAAACTAATATAGAAAGTGTAAATATTAATTTGACTAACAAAATAATTAATGAAATTAATGAAATACAAAAAATTTATCCAAACCCATGTCCTTAATTAAAAAATATTTATTATTATCAACCATATTTTTGATGATTTCCTTATCAAATACTTTTGCCTCTGATCTTAAAAAAATTGGTAAATTTAAGGATTGGGAAGTAATGGTTATGACCGAAACATCAGGAAAAGTATGTTTTGCTCAATCAATTCCAGTTTTGCAAGCTCCAAAAAAAGATAAAAGAGATGCTAGATTATTTGTAACTTTTAGACCTGGTGAAAAAATCACAAATGAAATTAGTACGACGTCAGGTTATGAATTTAACAAAAATAATACAGTATTAGCAACCTCAGGAAATAATAAGTTTAAATTCGATATTAAACAACAAGGTTTTGCTTGGATGACTAGTAATAAAAAAGAAAAAATTATGGTTAAGATTATGAAAAAAGGATCAAGAATCATGGTCACTGGATATAATGCAAAAGGCTCTCAAACTATAGATCATTATTCACTACTAGGATTTACAAAAGCTTATAGCGCTGCGAAAAAAGCTTGCAGTTAATAAATGAAATCTAAAAAAAGAATTGTTTTAGCTTACTCTGGGGGTTTAGATACATCAATTATTCTAAGATGGTTACAAGAAAATTATGATGCTGAAGTTATTTGCTATACAGCTGATATAGGTCAAAAAATTGATCGAAAAAAAATTTTTTCAAATGCGAAAAAATTTGGAGTAAAGAAAATAATTATTAATAATTTAAAAGATATTTTTGTAAAAGATTATGTTTTCCCAATGTTACGCGGTCACGCAATCTATGAAGGTGTATATTTATTAGGAACCTCAATTGCTAGGCCTCTTATTGCAAAAGATCAAATTAAAGTTGCCAAAAAATATAAAGCATATGCAGTTTCTCATGGAGCAACTGGGAAAGGAAATGATCAAGTTAGATTTGAACTTGGTTATCATTACTTTGATCCAAAGATAAAAATTATTGCACCCTGGAGATTATGGAAATTAAGATCTAGAACAGATTTAATAAATTATGCAAAAAAAAATAATATTTTGACTCCAAAAGATAAGAAAGGTGCTCCTCCTTTTTCTGTAGATGATAATTTATTTCATACCTCAACAGAGGGAAAGATTTTAGAAAATCCAACAAAACCTGCTCCGGAATTTATTTTTCAGAGAACTATTTCCCCTGAAAAGGCACCTAATAAAAAAACATTTGTCACAATTAGTTTTAAAAATGGAGATCCAATTGGAGTAAATGGGAAAAAATTACGACCCTCAATATTACTTGAAAAATTAAATCTTTTGGCTGGAAAAAATGGAATTGGTAGAGTTGATCTTGTTGAAAATAGATTTCTTGGAATTAAATCAAGGGGAGTTTATGAGACACCTGGAGGGACATTATTAATCATCGCCCATAGAGCAATTGAGAGTGTAACCTTGGATAAAAAAACAATGCATAAAAAAGATAGTATAATGTCAAAATATGCAGAGCTAATTTACAATGGGTATTGGTATTCAAAAGAAAGGTTTAAACTTCAAAAAATTATTGATATCAAAAGAAACAAAGTTACTGGATCAGTTAAGCTAAAACTTTATAAAGGAAATGTTACAATTGATTCTAGAGATACTAAAAGTAAAGCTTACTCGATGAAAAAAGTTTCATTTGAGGAAAATAAATCATTTAATAAATCGAATGTTGAGAAATTTATAAATTTTCACAAAAAAAAGTTAAGAAACTAGCCGTTTATTTGCGAAAAATTTGGGGATTGTTTATTTTTGAAAAAAACATAACTTAAATTTTATGGAATCATTAAAAAATTGGATGAGAGATACAGCAAACATTTTATTTGACGACAGTAAGAATGATCTTCGTTCTCTTCCTAAAACTGTAAGATTACAAATTTTATTAGTTTTAAGTTTTATTTGGACCACAGTTTTTAGTTTATACGTATTTTCATATACAACTTTTGTCTTTGGCTGGACCGGACTTTTTTTAGCTCACATTGGACTAATATTTGCTGTCTACATGACTTTTAAACATTTCCATAGAGCTGAAGAAAATTCAACGAGCGTTTTTAAAACTAAAAACTTTGACCCTTTCAAAATAATGGTTCTTGTTTTTGTAATAGTATTTATATTCGTTTTTTCTAAAGGAATTGAAGTATTAACTAGTCCAAATCCATATTCTTACTCAATTCCATATGATGGTTCATCAAAATCAGTATTTGAAAAATGGCTACCATTTAGTAAGGATAAGTAATGCAAAATATTGCAAAAAATTTACAATTAATTTTAATGTGTATAATTTTAGTAAGCACAGTAATTGCTGTTGGAATAGAAATCAAAAAAATGTTTTTAAACCAATCAGTTACTTTAGCAGATTTGCTTTTAATGTTTCTATACTTAGAAGTATTAGCAATGGTAAGAGTTTTTTGGGATCAACAATCCATAAGTATTACATTGCCTTTATTGATTGCAATTACAGCTTTAGCCCGATTTATAATTCTCCAAGGAAAAGAAATGGATCCAGCAGCATTAGTCTATGAAGCTGTTGCAATTGTTCTTATTGCTGGAGCAATTGTAATCTTAAGATTAAGACACAGTGATAAATTAGGTCTTAAGAAAAAAAAATCAAAATAGTTTAACATGAATTTTGAAGCTTCAAGGGCTAAGGCCTTAGACAAATTAAATTATTTCGTAGAAAATAATCTTTCAGAATACTCTAAATTAAGAAATTTTGATTTTGGACCAGAGAATAGATCAAATATTTCTTGTTTATCTCCTTATATCACCCATGGAATAATTAGTGAGAAAGAAGTAATTGAAAAATCACTTGGTAAATTTTCTTTCTCAAAAAATGAAAAGTTTATTCAAGAAGTTTTGTGGCGTACTTATTGGAAGGGCTGGTTAGAATTGAGACCAAATGTTTGGTCAGATTATTTAATAGAATTAAAAAAAATTAAAGAAGAATTTGAAAATAATCGAAACTATCTAAACGCTATAGAAGGTAAAACAAATATTGAATGTTTTAATACTTGGGTAAATGAACTCAAAGAAAATAACTATTTACATAATCACACAAGGATGTGGTTTGCTAGTATTTGGATTTTTACTTTAGAACTACCATGGCAATTAGGATCAGAATTTTTTATGCAACATCTTTATGACGGAGATGCTGCATCAAATACTCTTGGCTGGAGATGGGTTGCTGGAGTTCAAACTCAAGGAAAACATTATTTAGCAAGTGAATTGAATATAAAAAAATTTACAAATAATAGATTTAAAAATATTAAATTAAATGAAAATGTTCCTCCAAAAATATCTGAAAAAAAATACTCAATTATTAAAAAAGATTTTAACAATCCACAAAATATAGAGGATAAAAATCTATTAATTTTTGAAAATAATCTCTCTTTTGAAATCACTGATTTTCAGAATAATAAATTTAA
This sequence comes from uncultured Pelagibacteraceae bacterium, assembly GCA_902632515.1. Next base: position 27,548 of record CACPDA010000011.1, on the reverse strand, counting down.
AAAAATTTATTTAATTTCTAATAAAAACAAAAATAGATCTATCAAACTTAGTGAAAAAGTAGTTAAATTTAAATCCCTATTAATCGAAGACCAAGCACAAAGATTAAAAAGTAAGTCAATTGATTGTGAAGTCATAGATATAAGTGAAGTTAAAAAATTTGAAAATTGTTATGCTTTATATCCAACAGTGGGTGAAAACTTGGATTATTTAAGTTCAAATAGTTTTAAAATTGATTTTTTATATCGAAAACTTGATCAGTATTCTTGGCAATATTGTAATAAAGGTTTTTTTAATTTTAAAAATTATATTCCTAAAATAATTTCAACCTTAAATTAAAACCACCTGAACATTCCAATTATTCCAGCTGTAGCATAAAAAAATTGTAAAAATAATATTCCTCTATGACCACCTCTATAAGCCCAGATACCAATTAAAATTGCGGATATAAGTAATAAACAAAAACCAAAAAACTCTATCCCAATATTCATTGCTACAAATAGTGAGTACAAAATTGCAGTAATAACTCCTGCCCATTCAAAAATTTTATTATTCATAAAAGTTTTTTAAAATTACTATAAAGAATCTTAGAATAATTATTCATATCTGTCATATTTTCTTTTGCAGATTGATCAAATTTTTCTAATGCAGTATCTCCTAATTGATCTTCTAAAGCCTTTTTATATTCTGGTACACATCCCCACTCGTTGACCGTTGTATCTTTTATTTCAATATGAAATTGGATACCATAAGCATGATTTTGATATTTAAAAATTTGATATTTAGTAACAGGTGATGAGGCTAACAAAGTAACATCTTTATTATTCTCTATTCCTTGAACCTCATACGAATGCCATTGCAAACTCTTAATTTTATCAGGAAATTTAGAAAACAAATTATCTTGATTTTTTTCTTTTGTAAAATTGATATCCATCATACCAATCTCTGCTGGACTTGATTTTACCACCTTGCCACCGACGACTTCACCTAATAACTGACAACCTAAACAAAAACCTAAATAAGGTTTTTTTAAATCAACAACAAACTCTTTAATTCTTTTTTTTTCTTCAATTAACCAAGGATATTCTTTTTCCATAAAAGTATCCATTGGACCACCCATACAAAACATTCCATCAAATTTACTTAAATCATTTGGAATTTTCTCACCTTCGTCTAGCTCAATGGTAGTAAGATTTAATCCATCAGCTAACATAAGATCTTTTATGAATCCAGGATCTTCAATTTTAATGTGTTGTAAAATTATTATGTTCAATAATCTTAACTTAGCTTAGAACACTTCTTAGAACAATATTTTACTCTCTCCCAATTTAATCTCCATTTCTTACGCCAAACAAAAGATCTTTTGCAAACAGGACAAATTTTTGAAGGAAGATTTTCTTTTTTCACTAGTTTGTATTTTGTTTAATAAACTTGTCTGCAGCTGATAAAATTAATTTTTTTCTATCAGCTTTCATTTTATCGAAAATTCTAACCATCATAGAGAGTCTTGGATTTTTTAAAAAAAATTTTCTATTACGATCAATAAATCTCCAGTATAGTCCATCCATGATATTGCACCAATCACCTTTTTTAAAATCCATCATTTTCATAAAATAGCTTGAGCCACATATATAAGGTTTGGTTGCAAATATTCCTCCATCACTAAACAATCCCATACCATAAACATTAGGCACCATTACCCAATCTGAAGAATCTACAAACATCTCCATAAACCATTTGTAAACAATGGTAGGTTTAATTTCACAAAGATTCATAATGTTAGATAAAATCATTAATCTTTCAATGTGATGAGACCATCCATGATTTAAAGCATTCTTAATTGCATAATCAAGAGGAGGTAATCCGGTTGTACCCTCATACCAGGATTTTTTCATTTTTCTATTTTGTTTAAAAAAGTTTCCAGTTTCCATTTCGTTTGAATAACTTTGATAAATTCCTCTCATAAACTCTCTCCAACCAATTACCTGGCGTATATAACCTTCTAGTGAATTTAATCTTATCTTTTTACTTTTGTGGAATTCCAAAACTTTTTTAATAATAAATTCTGGAGTTATCAAACCTATGTTAATGTATGGACTTAATGCGCTATGAAATAAAATATTATCTTTTTGATCAACAGCATCTTCATAATCTCCAAATAAATTTGATTTCTCTTTGATAAAAAAATTTAAAAGCTTGATGACATCATTATATTCAGTAGCGAACCAAAAATTATCAGTTTTCCCTGGATGATCTTTAAATAATTTTTCAATTATTGGTTTTAACTTTTTAGTATGATTGGTTTCATTTATTTTTGGAAATTTTGGAATTGAAATATTTTTTGGTAATTTATTTCTATTATCTTCATCAAAACTCCATTTACCTCCAATTGGGTTTCCATCTGAACCCATTAATATCCCTGATTTTTTTCTGACATCTTTATAAAAAGTTGCCATGAACGGTTTTTTTGATTTAGATAAATATTGTTTAAATTCCTCTCTTGAATTTAAAAACATAGGGGTTTGTACAACATTCCATTTTATTTTTTCTTTTTTAAGAAATTGATTTATTTTTTTTTCAAAAAATTTATCTTCAACTTCAAAGCTTGAAATCTCTTTTATTTTTTTTGAATTTATTACTTTTTTTAATTTTTTTAAATAATCATCCTTGAATTCTTTATCCTCAATTTTAATATACTCTAATTTAAATTTATCTCTTTTAAGATTATCTGCATGTGAGCGCATTGATGATAAGAAAAGAAGGATTTTTTGTTTATGGTGTTTTTCATAAGTGCATAATTGGTAATCTTCAGCCATAAAAAATAGGTGATCCTTTTTGAAGCGGTCCAAGTATTTTGATGGAAATAATTGATTACCCAGTATAAAAAATAACTTCATAGTTAAATATAACTAATAAAATTTTGTATGTCAGAAAAATATCTTATTTTTGGTGCGACAGGTTCAATCGGATCTAGCTTAGCTGAACAACTGGTAAACTCAGGAAATTCTGTTCATTTAGTTGGAAGAAATGAAAATGAAACAAAAAGTATTTCGGAAAAACTTGGTTGTACTTTTACCATTGCTAATGTTTTAGAAGATGGATTCATAGAAAAAGTTAAAAATGACATTTCAGATGTAAAAGGTGTTGCTTATTGTGTTGGTTCAATAGATTTAAAACCTTTGAGAATGGTTAATGAAAATGATTTTAATAAATGTATGAAATTAAATCTCTATTCGGCAGTTGAAGTTATTAAGGGTTATCAAGAAAGTTTAAAAAAAAATAAAGGTTCGGTAGTTTTATTCTCTACAGTAGCAGCACAAAGAGGATTTACTAATCATGCGATAATTGCTTCGGCTAAAGCCGCTGTTGAAGGATTAACTGTTTCATTAGCAGCTGAATTTGCTCCAAATATTAGAGTAAATTGTATTGCACCAAGTTTAACTAATTCAAAAATTGCGGAACCAATGTTAAAAAATAAAGCATTAGCAGATGGAATAGCAAAAGCTCATCCTTTAAAAAGATTGGGTGAAGGAAAAGACTCGGCTTCACTTGCAAAATTTCTCATTACTGATGATAGTTCATGGATTACTGGTCAGATTATTGCCGTTGATGGTGGAAGATCAAAACTTTCTTAAAGTGAGTAAATTTTTTATTTCCATATTCTTATTTTTAGTTTCTATAAATGTTTCATTTGCAGAAAATCTTATTTTTAAAAAAATTGTAAATTTAAATGACCCATGGGGCTCAACATTCATCAATAATAATGAACTATTGATCACAGAAAAAAGTGGAAAAATTAAGTTGATTAATCTTAATTCTAAAAAAATCTCTGAAGTTAATCATAATCTTAATTATCTAGAACATGGCCAGGGAGGTTTGCTAGATATTCTGTTTAAAGATAGTTTTGTTTATATTTCTTATTCAGAAAATAGAGGTAGTGGAAAAACCAGTACTTCAATATCTAAAGCAAAATTTGATGAAAAAAAATTAAATTTTAAAAATATTTTTCAAGCAAACCCTCCTATTAACTCAGGATATCATTTTGGATCAAGATTAGCGATTAAAGATAATTTTCTATTTGCTTCAGCTGGTGAAAGAGGAGAGGGAATGATTGCACAAGATCCATCAAAACATCCTGGAAGCATTATAAGAATAAATATTGATGGAAGCATTCCTAAAGATAACCCAAAATTTCAAGGTAAATCTGATTGGCTACCAGAAATTTATCAAATAGGAATTAGAAATCCTCAAGGTTTAACTTTATCCCCATTTGATAAAAAAATTTATATGAGCAACCATGGTGCAAGAGGTGGTGATTGGTTTGGCGAAGCAAAAAAAGGTGAAAACTATGGATGGAAAATTTTAGGGTGGGGAGGTACAAATTATTCTGGTATTCCAATTGGTCCAAAATGGAAACCTGGCTTCACAAAAGCAATACATTATTGGGTACCTTCTATCGCAACAAGTGCAATAACTATTTACAAGGGTAAGGAATTCAGTGAATGGAATGGACATGCTTTAATAACTTCGCTTAAGGATCAATCCCTAAGGAAATTAATATTCACCAACTTATCAACTGTAAAAGAAAAAATAATTTTTAAAGGTAAAATTGGAAGAATAAGAGATATTCAAGTTCATCCAAATAATGGAAAAATTTATTTTTTGGCAGGAGATAATTTATGGTTGATGGAAAAAAGTTAATTAGTGCTTCATTAATTTTAATTGGAATTTTTTTTTATAATTGTTTAAGTATTGCAGTGGAAAAACCTTATCATCATTTGCCAGACGGAACTTTTAGAAACCCGGAGGGCTCACCAAAAAGAGACCCTAATGTTAAATGGTCTTTTAAAATATTTAATCAAGAAAAAAAGAAGCTTGATATGACAGTGCCCAAAGAGCATGTTGTAAAAAAAGAAAAAGTTTTATCAGATCTAAAAAAATATCAGGATGATGATTATGTAGCCTGGATAGGTCATGCTACTTTTTTAATAAAGCTTGGAGAAATAACAATTATTACTGATCCAGTATTTTCAAAAAATGCAGGTCCACTAATCTTTGGACCAGATAGATTTACCGAACCAGCCTTGAAACTTAACGAAATTCCAAAAATAGATTTATTTTTACTAACACACAACCATTACGACCATCAAGATATGTCTACGATTAGAAAATTTCCATATAAAAATGCAAAAGTTTTACTACCCCTAAAATTAAGTAAATATTTTAAAAGATATAAAGATGTTAATGAAATGGATTGGTATGATGAAGTTAAGATTAATGATAATTTAAAAATTACATTTTTACCTGCTGTTCACTGGTCTAAAAGAAGTTTAACAGATACAAACAAATCATTATGGGGAAATTTTTTAATTGAATATAGTGGAAAAAAAATTTTATTTATGTGCGATACCGGTATCGGGGATATTTATAAAGATATCGGTAACAAATATGGTCCAATTGATCTAACATTAATAAATATAGGAGCCTATAATTTTTACCCAATAATGCCCTATAAAGATAAATCAGTTTATCACACTAACCCAGAAGAGGCTTTAGAGATTGCTAAAAATTTAAGAAGTAAAAAAGTAATTGGAATGCATTGGGGAACTTTCGTTCTATCCCTTGAGCCAATAATGGAACCACCTTTAAGATTTAAAGCTAGTGCAGAGAAATATGGTTTCAAAAAAGAAGATGCAATTATTTATAAAATTGGTGAGTTTGGATCGTTAAAAAAATTACTTAATTACAACTAATCATCTAACAATTTTTTTTTGGCTTTTTCGAATTCTTCTTGAGTTAAAACACCATCTTTTAAAAGATTATTTAATTTGTCAATCTCCTCGCTTAAATTTTTTTTGTTATCAATAGAATTTTCGATCTCATTATTATTTAAATTTGCTTCCTCCTTAAGTGCGCTTTTAGCCTCCGATCCTTTCATTATCGCACTAACACCTAAATAAAGTACAAAAGCAAAAATTGGGATAACTAAACCAAAAAAAATTATTTTTTCCATAAATTAATCCTCGTCTTCTTCTCTCCAGTTTTTTTCATACATTAACCAAGCAGCCAATATAACTGAAAATGTACCAATGATCATACCATAATCAAATCCTGTTTGCTGATCATAAAGATACCAACCCAATTGTGTCGCTCCAATTGGAGGAATGGTAAGTATGGCCATTAATATAACAATTCTATATGGATACTTAGGTTTTTTCATGAACCAAATCTATCAAAAATTGTTTCATGAATTAAATATTAAATTTGCGATCTTTTGAAACAGTCTATCGTGTTCTTAAGCAAACAAGCAATGGTCATTGGTCCCACACCACCCGGAACAGGCGTTAAAGCTTTTGCATTTTTTGAAACTTCATCAAAATCTACATCTCCTACGATGCCTTTATCAGTTTTGTTAATACCAACATCAATTACAATAGTATCTTTCTTTACCCAATCACCTTTAACAAGTTCTGGTATTCCAACTGCTGCAACAATTATATCCGCCTCAAGGCATTCAGCTTTTAAATTTTTTGTTCTTGAATGTGTAATTGTTACAGTACAATTTTCTTTTAAAAGAAGTTGAGTCATAGGCTTTCCATTTAAATTTGACCTACCAACAACGACTGCTTTCTTTCCACTCAAGTTTGGTTCTATTTTCTTTATTAATAAGTAACATCCTAATGGCGTACAAGGAACAGAACTTTCATAACCAGAAGAAAGATTGCCAACATTCATAGGATGAAAACCATCCACATCTTTAGATGGATCAATAGCTTCTATAACTTTCTGTTTATCTATATGTTTTGGAAGGGGTAACTGAACTAAAATACCAGATACCGACTTATCCTTATTTAGTTCCTCAATTTTTTGTAAAACAACCTTTTCTTCAACCGAATCTGGATATTTTATAACATCGGACTTCAGACCAACTTCATTGGCTGATTTTTCTTTATTTCGAACATAAATCTGACTTGGGGTCAAGTCACCAATTAGGATTACTGTTAATCCAGGAACTTTGTTATGTTTTGCCTTTAATTCAGATACTTCTTTTTTTAATTCTTCTCTAAGAAGTGCTGCCTCTTTTTTTCCATCTATTAAAATCATAAATTTTTAAAAAATCATTGGTGCAATGTAGAGCTTCATACACATTTCTACAAACCAAATCAATAGAAGTAAAACGATTGGCGAAATATCTAATGCACCTAAATTGGGTAAAAATCGTCTAATTCTATTTAAAAAAGGATCAGTTAATCTATAGGTTAATTCCAAAATTGAATAAACAAATCTGTTTTGTGTATTTAAAATATTAAAAGCAATCAACCAACTTACAACAACATTTGCAATCACAACATAAGAATAAAGTTTTAATATCTGTAAAACTAAATAAAAAATAGCAATCATTTTTTTTCGATATAAATTGACTGACTTGGAAAAGCAAAAGAGGCTTTATTACTTTCTACAATTTGTTTGATTTCTAGCGCCAAACGCTCTTTAACTGATAGCCACTCATTCCAACTATCTGTTTTTGTAAAACAACGAACATACATATCTATCGAACTGTCCGAAAACTTATCCACCCTTACAGCAATACCTATACTTGTATTAAAATCATCACTCTTGTTAATATGATCCTCAATCTGATTTCTTATAGTTTTTAATTGATCAACTGAAGTGTCGTACTGGAGAGTGATTATCCAACTGATCAACCAATTTGAGGTTTCGCTAATATTGATAACCGCATTTTCTGCAAATTGAAAATTTGGAATAATAGCTAAAGATTTATCAAATTTTCTGATTGTAGTAGATCTAAAACCAATTTTTTCAACGATACCCTCAATTATTCCATCAACTAAAATCCAATCACCAATTCTGAATCTTTTTTCTACAAGAACTAAAATTCCTGAAATCAAATTTTTAAATAAATCTTGTGCTCCTAAAGCCACTGCCACCCCAAATAAACCAAGCCCAGCAATAATTGGTCCAATTTTGATACCCCATAATTCTAAAACAGCTGCTAAGCCCAAAATAAAAATAAGAACTTTAAGTGATTTTATAATCCAACCAATTAATTCTCTCGTTAAAAGTTTATCAAGGCCACTTAAAATATATGATACTGGTTCTATAATTTGATGAATTATCCAAAAAATTAAAATTGTAATTAAAGTTCTATTAATAGTATCAACAACCTCTCTTCCCTCAATTGAAAATGTCATATAATAGCTAGCAATAAAAAAACCTAGGACAATTGGTAAAAATCTTGCTGGTCCAATTAATGCATTTACAAAAGTGTCGTCTAATTTATTCGTAGTTCGTTTAGATATGATTTCTAGCTTTTTAATTATAAGTTTACTTATTAAACCTCTAAAAATTAAAAAAATTAGAAAAATTCCAATTCCAATTAATATTTGAAAAATATCTACCCCTAGAATTCCTTTATTCCATACTGATAAAAATATTTCTGAAAAATTATTTATCAATTCCATAATTAAATTTTATATAACAAAAACTCCTCTTCTCCAGGATTAAAAAGAAATATTTTTTTCCATTTAATTTCATTTAATATAGACGATGTTTTTTCACCTATACACATTAAATTAGTATTCATCCATATATTTTCAGTTTGATGAATTTTAATAAAATTTAATAGACTAGAAGCGCTATTTTGAGAATAAACATAGACTAAATCTGGTGTTTTAATTTTTAATTCCTTTACAAATTTTTCATCAAATTTTTGATTATGACTCACACGATAATTAATAATTCTTTTAATATTATATCCCTCACTAATAAGCTGTTCATCTAAATCTGTTGAAATCTTTTCTCCACTTACATAAAGGAGTGGTTTATTTTTGGTGTCATAATTTTGTAAAATTAATTCTTTTAAATTTGAAACATTTCCCTCAGCAGCAACTGTGTTTTGAAAACCTAAAGTTCTTGCTTTCTTTTCAGTTATATCTCCTACACAAAAACACATAATATTTTTTTCTATTTTTTTTAAATCTATAAATTTTATTGCATTAGCACTCGTAAAAATAATTCCACCATAGTCAAAGAAATTAATTTCCTCATAATTAGTTTTTTTTATAGTCAATAAAGGAAGATGAGAAACTTGATGACCTAAAGATTGGAATTTCAAAATCAATTCTGAACAATCTTCAAGCGGTCTTGTTAATAAAATATGCATATTATCTTTTATACGAATTATTTGATTTGGTTTTTAAAATTTTACCAATTTCTTTTCCAATTTCTCTGAATTTTTCAATTTTTTCAATTTTTTTTTCATAAAACCTTTTTGAACCGTCTAAAGAAAATAGCTCTGCCTCAATAATAATATTTTTTCCATCAATTACAGAATGTGCGCCTATAGCTGTTTCACAATCCCCTTCTAAAACTTTTAAGATATTTCTTTCTGCATGAGCTCTTTTATAAGTTTCATTATGATTAATTTTTTTTAATACAGAAATTATCTCTAAATCATCCTCTCTACATTGAAGTGCAATAATACCTTGGCCAGCACTTGGGATTATTTCTTCAGTTGTAAATATTTCAGAAATTTCGTTTTCTAGCTTTAAATATTTAATTCCTGCATAAGACAAGATTATTGCATCATACAAGCCATCTTTTAATTTTCTTATTCTAGTATCAATATTGCCTCTAATAAGTTTACAATGAACATCAGGTCGAATTTTTTTTATTTGGAATTCTCGTCTATATGAAGATGTTCCCACAATCGATTTTGTATCTAAATCTTTCAATTTTTTTTTATTTCTGGAAATTAAAATTTCTTTTGGATTATTTCTTTCTAAAAAATTATCAGTTAATAAACCGTCTGTTTCAATTGCGGGTAAATCCTTTAATGCGTGAATTGCTATATCAATATTCTTTTTTTGGAGTTCTCTTTCTATATTGCTTGAAAATAAACCCTTACCACCAAACTCGGATAACCTTGAATCTTTAATTTGATCACCTTTAGTTGTTATTGTTTTGATAACAATTTCTTTATCACTTAGGTTTGTGTTTTGAAGAATAGTATTCTTGGCTTTCTGCGCATAGAGTAATGCTAATTTACTACCTCTAGTTCCTATTGTTATTTTATTACTCATTAATTAATTTATTTCTTTTTTGTATTGAGATTGTACAATTATTCAAAACTATTTGAATGAATAAAAAACCCTTAATTCTAGGAATAGAGTCAAGCTGTGATGAAACGGCTGCATCAATAATATCTGAAAATGGTCAAGGTAATCCGGTTGTCCTATCAAATATTGTATCTAGCCAAGTCGATGTACACAAAGAATTTGGTGGGGTAGTTCCTGAACTGGCCGCGAGATCACATATGGAAAAGATTGATTGGATTGTCAAAAAAGCAATTGATGATAGTGGAGTTGATATTAAAGAGTTAGATGCTGTTGCCTCAACAGCCGGACCTGGTTTAATTGTTTGTCTTTCTGTTGGATTAAGTTTTGGAAAAGCATTTGCAGCTTCTTTGAATAAACCATTCATTGCTGTGAATCACTTAGAGGGTCATGCTTTAAGCCCTAAGTTAAACACAGAATTAAATTATCCATATCTACTTTTACTAATTTCAGGGGGGCATTCACAATATCTATGTGTAAAAAATTTAGGTGAATATAAAAGACTTGGAACAACCATTGATGATGCTATTGGAGAAGCATTCGATAAAACTGCAAAACTTTTAAATATAGAATTTCCCGGTGGTCCACAGATAGAAATTTTAGCAAAAAAAGGAGATCCAAATAAATATGATCTTCCAAAACCAATTTTTAATAAAGGGGGTTGTAATTTATCTTTTGCAGGACTTAAAACAGCAGTATTAAAAATTGTGAAAAAAATAAAAACTGATCAAGAAAAATTTGATCTTGCAGCATCTTTTCAAAAAACAATTATTGAAATTTTAAATAAAAAAACAAAAATAGCTTTTAGAGAATTTGAAAAACATATTGATACAAAAGAAAAAAAATTTGTTGTTGCGGGTGGAGTTGCAGCAAATAAAGAAATTAGAAAAATGTTGATTAATATCTGTGAAGAAGAAAACTATATGCCTATTTTTCCACCCATTGAGTTTTGTGGTGATAATGCTGCAATGATTGCAATGGTTGGATTAGAAAGATTTAAACTAAAAAAATTTAATAACTTAGATTATCCTGCAAAACCAAGATGGCCACTAGATGAAAATGCTGCATTTTTAAAAGGTGCAGGAGTTAAACTATAGTTATGTCTAAAAATTATTGGTTATTAAAATCTGAGCCAGATGTTTGGTCTATCGATCAACAAAAAAAAACTGGGAACAAAGGAGCTGAGTGGGATGGTGTTAGAAATTATCAGGCTGCTAAAAATTTAAAATCAATGAAAAAAGGTGATCAATGTTTTTTTTATCATTCAAATATTGGTAAAGAAATAGTTGGTATAGTTGAAGTTATTAAAGAAGCTTACGCAGATAAAACAGACCAATCTGGTCGGTTTGTAGCAGTTACTGTAAAATTTGTTAAAAAACTTGAAAGACCTATTACGCTTGAAAATATTAAGAAAAATAAGGAATTAAGCCATTTATCATTAATTAAACAAAGTCGATTATCTGTTATGCCAATAGACTCTAAAAGCTGGAAAATTTTAAATAACATGGGTAAAGTTTGAGATAAAATTTATTTATGCCAAAAAAAAAGAAAAAATCAAAAATTAAAAAAAGAAGAAAAAAGATACAAAAAAGATCTTCAAAAAAAAGAAGAAGAAAAGTACAAAAAAGATCTTCAAAGAAAAGAAAAGAAAATAAAAGAAAATCCAAACCAAAAAAAAAATTTCCAAATGAAACAAAAAAAACTGACAATTCTTCTTCAGAATTAATATTTAAAACTAGACCAGAATGGATAAAAGGTAGTCTTGCAAATAAAGCCCAATATCAAAAAAAATATAATGAGTCGATAAAAAATAATAATACTTTCTGGAAAAAAGAGGGAAAAAGAATTACTTGGATAAAACCATACAAAAAAATTAAAGATGTAAAATATAGTAAAGAAGAAGTTAGAATTAAGTGGTATGAAGATGGTACATTAAATGCATCTGCTAACTGTATTGATCGACACTTAAAAGATAAAAAAGATAAAACTGCAATTATTTGGGTAGGGGATGATCCAAAAGATGCTCAAAAAATTTCATATAAACAACTACATCAAAAAGTTTCTAAAGCAGCAAACGGCCTAAAAAAACTAGGAATTAAAAAAGGCGATCGAGTAACAATATACTTAACTATGATTCCAGAATTAGCGATTTTAATGTTAGCTTGTGCTCGAATTGGAGCAATTCACTCAATTATTTTTGGGGGTTTCTCAGCAGAATCTATTTCGGGCAGAGTTAATGATTGTGAGTCTGAGTATATAATTACTGCTGACGAAGGTGTAAGAGGTGGTAAAACTATACCTCTTAAAGCAACTACTGATGAAGCACTTGCGAATTGCCCTAATGTAAAAAAATGTATTGTAGTCAAAAGAACTGGGAATTATGTTTTTTGGAACAATGATAGAGATGTTTGGTACCATGATTTAATTAAAGATGTTTCAAATCATTGTGATCCCGAGGAAATGAGTGCTGAAGATCCTTTGTTTATTCTTTATACGTCAGGATCTACTGGAAAACCAAAAGGAGTATTGCATACGACTGGTGGGTATATGGTTTATGCATCAATGACCCATCAATATATTTTTAATTATAAACCAAAAGATATTTATTGGTGCACAGCTGATATTGGTTGGGTTACCGGCCACAGCTATATTATTTATGGACCTCTATCTAATGGAGCAACAACAATAATGTTTGAAGGTATTCCAAATTATCCTGATAGTTCAAGATGGTGGCAAATAGTTGATAAGTTTAAAGTAAATACATTTTATACCGCTCCAACCGCAATAAGAGCGTTGATGAGAGAAGGTGATGAACCAGTCAATAAAACATCAAGAAAAAGTCTAAAATTACTTGGTACAGTTGGTGAACCAATAAATCCTGAGGCATGGATGTGGTATTATAAAACAGTAGGTAACTCAAAATGTCCAATTGTTGACACTTGGTGGCAAACAGAAACAGGTGGAATTTTAATCGCCCCTCAAACAGGGGCTATACCTCTAAAACCAGGTTCGGCAACCAAACCATTTTATGGAATTAAACCTTCTCTTGTTGATAAAGACGGAAGAGAAATTAAAGGAGCTGGTGAAGGAAGATTATGTATTTCTCAATCATGGCCTGGACAAATGCGAACAGTATATGGAGACCATCAAAGATTTATAGATACTTATTTTTCACAATTTGATGGAAAGTATTTCACTGGTGATGGCTGTAGAAGAGATAAAGATGGGTACTACTGGATAACTGGAAGAGTAGATGATGTAATTATTGTTTCTGGACATAATCTTGGTACTGCTGAGATTGAAAGTGCTTTTGTAGCTCATCCAAAAGTGGCTGAAGCTGCTGTTGTTGGATACCCACATGATATTAAAGGAAATGGATTATATTGTTATGTAACTCTCAATGCTGGTGAAGCAGGAACAGGAGATCTAGAAAGAGAATTAAAGTTATGGGTCAGGAAACAAATTGGGCCCTTAGCTACACCTGACTTAATCCACTTTACACCTGGATTACCAAAAACGAGATCAGGTAAGATCATGAGAAGAATTTTAAGAAAAATTGCAGCCAATGAACACAGTCAACTTGGTGATACTACAACTTTAGCTGACCCAGGTGTTGTAGATAGTTTAGTTGAGAATAGAAAAAATACTTAAAAATTTACTCTCTCTTTAAATTCTTTTTTAACAATATCCCATTTTAAAATTACTGAGTTAAGAACTATTTTACGATCTAAAGTTTTTAAATCTTCAGCAATAGGAGCCCACTCATACAATGATAGTGCACTTGGGTTGAATGGAAGGTCGTTATGATATTTTTCCCAATTCATATTTTGATATCTCTCATTAAAATTTTTTTTAGCTTTTTCTATAATATCTAAGGGCATCTTATTTGATGTTTCATCATCTAAGATTTTCATAAAGATTTCTTGGGCATTATTTATTTCGTTATAATTATAATTAGCCTTCAAGTAAGAAAATGTAAAAAAAGTAAGATCTTGAAGCGCAACTGCATAAATATTCCACTTGGCTAAATTGACAGAGGACATAAATTCATCATTTTCAAAATGAAGAACATATCTAGTTCCCATTCTAGTCTTTAAGTAACCATAAAGAGTTACTTGTGTAACCCATGCTGACTTAGCTTGGATAAATGCTTCAAGCTCATTTAAATTTTTTATTTTTTTCTTAGGGATAAAAGCTTTGAATAAAGCAAATAAATAAATCTTAAAATCATTCCATGAGAGATCTTTCCATGATAATTTATATTTTGCCATAAATGCGGTATTTTGCTTACTTATAACCCAAAAAGTCCCTTATTATGAAGAATTTTAATACTTTGAATCTCTTTCATAATAAGTATGATTTTCGCCAGTTATAACTAAAAGAGAGAGGTATATAATGTCAAAACAAGAACAACACTGGGAAAAAACCAGGGGATTGTTGATGGTTACATTAGCAATTTGGTTTGTATTCTCAATTGGCATCTTCCTTTTTGGAGCAGAAATGAACGAAGTTACGGGACCATTTGGTTATCCGTTAACTTATTGGTTCACTTGTCAAGGTTCTCTTGGAATTTTCGTAATCCTAATTTTCTGGTTTGCGAATAGACAAGAAAAAATTGATGAAGAGTTCGGCTTCAGTGAGAGAGGAGACGACTAATGATAAAAGGTAATTTTATAGATAATTTGCCTAAAGTTTATGGAATCTATACAGGTGGATTTTTAGCTTTCATAATAATTATGGCGATCGCAGAACAAATGGGTATGTCTGCAAAAGTAATAGGAATTTGTTTCGTTGCTTTTACAGTAGCCATTTATGCGATAATTGGTTGGCTATCACGTACGGCCCAAGCAGATGCTTATTACGTAGCTGGAAGGCAAGTACCTACTGTGTTCAACGGAATGGCGACAGCAGCAGACTGGATGTCTGGTGCATCATTCGTTGCAATGGCAGGTGGTATTTACTTTAAAGGTTATGGTTATATGGCACTACTTGTTGGTTGGACTGGTGGTTATGTATTAGTTGCATCTTTATTAGCACCATACCTAAGAAAATTTGGCTGTTACACAGTTCCAGATTTTATTGGTACAAGATACGGTGGTAATTTAGCTAGACTACTTGCAGTAATAGTTTTAACTGTTGCTTCATTTACTTATGTGACTGCACAAATTAACGCTACAGGTACTATTGCATCTGTTGCTCTTGATATTCCATTTCAATACGCAGTTTATGTTGGATTAGTAAGTATCTTACTATGTTCAATGTTAGGTGGTATGAGAGGAGTAACTTGGACACAGGTTGCACAATATATCGTGCTAATTATAGCTTACTTATTACCAGTATTCTGGATCAGTAACAAAATTGGTGCGGGATTCTTCCCACACTTTATGTTAGCTGATGAAGTAGCTAGAATTGGTGAACTAGAACAGCAGTTTGGTTTTGTGGCAAACTCGAAAGAGAATCTTGCTATGGTACCAAAAGGTTTGGCTGGAATAACTAAAGCTCACTCAGCGGTTAACGCTACACCTTGGGCATTTATTTCATTAGCACTAGCGATGATGATGGGAACAGCTTCATTGCCTCACGTGATGATGAGATATTTCACTACTCCAAGTGTAAAAGCAGCTAGAAAATCAGTAGGTTGGTCATTATTCTTTATCTTCCTACTTTATTCTTCTGCTCCAATGTTAGCGACACTGTCTAAATTGTCATTGATGGATCCGACATTACCAACTGGTATCATCGGTAAATCAGTAGCAGATGTTCAAGCGATAGATTGGTATCAAAACTGGAACCAAGCAAACTTAATGTTTATCAGCGACTTTAACGGAAATGGAACTGTTGAATTAAACGAGTTCTTCATGGGTGGTAAAGCCGTTGTATTAGCAACTCCAGAGATAGCTGGATTACCTTATGTAATCTCAGGTCTAGTTGCTGCTGGTGGTATGGCTGCTGCCATGTCAACAGCTGATGGTTTGATTCTAGCAATTGCAAATGCTTTATCTCATGACTTGTACTACAAGATCATTGATCCAAAAGCAGAAACTGCAAAACGACTAGTTGTTGCAAGGGTACTACTTGTAGTAATTGGTTTTGCTGGAGCAACTATTGCGGCGATGGAGATTCAAGGTATCTTAGGTTCAGTAATCTGGGCTTTTGACTTTGCGATGTCTGGTTTATTCTTCCCACTTGTACTTGGTGTATGGTGGAAGAGAGCTAACAGAGAAGGTGCTATAGCTGGTATGGCTTTAGGATTAATTTCTGGTGCTGGTTACCTAATTTGGGTAAGAAACGGCGGAAGTGGATTCTTAGGTATTACACAGTTAACATTTGGTATCTTTGGTTCAGCTGTCAGCTTAGTATCTATGGTAGTAGTAAGTTTAATTACTTCAGAGCCTAATGCTGCAACGCAAAAAATGGTTGATGAGGTTCGTGTACCATCAGGTAGAACGATCCTTGGTAAACAATAAAAATCTTTTAAAGGGGGCGATTAATTTCGCCCCTTTTAATTTCTAAATTTTTCCAATATAGATTTTAAATGTCAGCTAACTTTCATCCTTTAGTTTATATAATTGACTACATTCTTGGAGTAATTATGTGGACTTTAATTGGGAGAGTAGCAATGAATATTTTTCAGAGGGAAGACTCTCAATTCTTTTTTATGAGAGTGTTTGTAAAATTTACCAATCCTTTAATGAGTTTGTTCAAACCAATAACTCCATCGTTTATAATTGGACCCTTAGTTCCTCTATATGTAGCTTGGTTTTTCTTTATGATTAGATTTTACTTAATGCCATGGATTTTGGGATATTCAGTTATGGGGATGTTATCTTTTCCATTGGAAAGTGAAATATCGAGACAAATTTACCAATTTTTTAATTCAATTAAATTTTAAAAATTGATACTAGTTATCCTAGCTATCAATGAAAAAAATACAAATTTCACCTTCAATTTTATCTGCTGACTTCAGTCAACTAGGAAATGAAATTAAGAAACTTAGTAATGCTGGGGCAGACATGATACATGTCGATGTAATGGATGGTCACTTTGTGCCAAACTTAACTATTGGACCACCTGTAATTAAGGACCTTAAAAAACATTCGTCTATTCCATTTGATGTTCATTTAATGATATCCCCAGTTCATAAATATATTCAAGCTTATGCAGAGGCGGGGGCAGATATAATTACTATTCATCCAGAAGCAACTGAAGATCTTCAAGAATCAATTAACGAAATAAAAAAATTAAAAAAAAAAGTTGGAGTTTCTCTAAATCCCAAGACTAAAATTGATACAATCATAGAAATTTTAAATCAAATAAATTTAGTTTTGATAATGAGTGTAAATCCTGGATTTGGTGGACAAAAATTCATGCCGGAAGTATTAGATAAAATAAGAGAATTAGTAAACATTCGTAAAAAACAAAATTTAAATTTTGATATTGAAATTGATGGCGGTATTAACTTTGAAAACTGTAAATTAGCAATAGATGCAGGTGCTAATATTTTGGTTTCTGGAACTACTATTTTTAAAAGCAATGACGGTAATATCAAAAAAAATATTGATTTATTGAGAGCAGTTTAGTTTATAATCTCAAATAATCTTTTCAAATATGTTTGATATTTTTAAAAAAATTTATCTTAATTCTTTTATATATGAAAAAAAAATATCTAAAATTTTTAAAAATAACTTTGAGTACAAGCCGAGCACCTATCTTTTAACATCAATAGTTAAAATCCAAACTAAAAAATTTAACATTAACGATTTTTCTTTGGAGAGTGTTTGGATTAATAAAAATTTAAATGACAAACAAATAAACAAACTTAATAATTTTTTTTGGTTATTCAGTCTTGATTTAAAATCATCTAGTTTGTCGGTTCAAAAAATTATAAAAAATTGGATTGAAATTTACAATAAGTATAATTCAGTTAGTTGGGAATTTAATAGCACCTCTAAGAGATTAATATCTTGGTTATCAAATTCAAAACTTACTTTTGAAGAAAGTAATAGACAATATAAGAAAGATTTTAATGATATTGTTCAAAAACAAACCTTACATCTCTTGAATCAAATAGAGAAAACAGAAAAAAATAATGATAAATTAATTGGAGCTGCTGCAATTATTCTTGTTGGTCTTTGTTATAAAGATAGAAATAATTTTACAAACAAGGGTCTAAATTTCTTAAAAAAGATAATACAAAATTCACTAGATAGTCAAAGCTTTCCAAAATCTAGATGTATAAAAACCTCAATTTTTTTTCTTAAATATTTAATCCTAATCAGAGAATGGTTTAAAGAATCTCAAACAGAAGTGCCTGAATTTATAAATGAAAATATTTTTTATCTTGGACAATCTTATGCTTTTTTTTGGAAAAATATTAATTTTGATCCTTTATTTAATGGCAATAATATTTCAGAAAATAATGAATTTGATTTATATCTAAAAAGATTAGGTTACACATTCAAAAATGATAATTTTGAACTTTCAAACTATGTTTGTCTAAAAAATAAAAAAATAAGTCTCATAATGGACTTAGGTTCATCACCAAATAAAAAATTTTCTGATAAATATCAAGCAGGCGCTTTATCATTTGAATTTACTTCGAATGGGAAAAAAATATTCACTAACTCGGGCTACCATGATGAAAATAACTTAATATTAAATAAATTATCAAAATCTTCAGCTGTGCATAATGTTTTAATAATTGATGACAATTCATCTTGTAAATTTAAAAAAAGGAATAATTACTTTTTAGAAATAAAAGAAGGATTAAAAGTAACTAATAAATCAATTAAATACGAAAAAGATTTTTGGAAAATTATTGCAATGCATGATGGTTATTTAAAAAAATATAATTCTTTTTATGAAAGAGAAATTGAATTTCATCCTAAAAATTCTAAATTAATTGGAGTAGAAAAAATTTTTGGAAAAAAAATAATTCAAAATCTTAAATTTGATATTCGTTTTCATTTAGATCCCGAAGCAAAAACAATGAAAACTCAAGATAATACCTCAATATTTATTGAACTGGAAAATGAAGGATGGAAATTTACTTGTGATAATTATGAAATTGGTATTGATAATGGCTTGTTTTTCGGTAAGAAAAACACATACGTTGAAAACCAGAATATTTTTATTTCAGGAATAACAAATTCACAAAATAACAATATTAAATGGGAACTAATAAAGTTATCATGAGTAAAATAAAAAAAGCCTTAATTTCTGTATCTGATAAAAAAAATTTAAAACCTCTTTTATCTAGATTAAAAAAATTTGGTATCGATATCATAAGTTCAGGAGGAACCTTTAAAGAAATAAAAAAATTAGGTTTTAAATGTATAGAAATATCAGATTATACAAATTCTGCTGAAATTTTAGAAGGAAGGGTAAAAACGCTTCACCCAAAAATTCATGGAGGAATCCTTAATAAAAGAAAAAATAAAATACATAAAGAGGATATGAAAAAAAATAATTATCAAAATATAGATTTAGTAATTGTCAACTTCTACCCCTTTGAAAAGATAATTAAAGAAACTACAAATCATAAAAAAATCATTGAAAATATTGATATTGGTGGTCCTACAATGGTTAGGGCTGCAGCTAAGAATTATGATTATGTTACAATATTGACATCTCCTAAACAATATGAAGTTTTTTTAAATGAGTTAAATAAAAACAATGGTTCTACTTCATTAGAATTTAGAAAAAAAATGTCTCAAATTGCTTTTTCGGAAACAACTTACTACGACTCTCTAATAAGTAATTACTTTAATAATTTAACAAATAATTCTTTTCCAGAAAAAAAAACTTTTCATTGCAAAATTATAGAAAAACTCAGATATGGAGAAAACCCTCATCAAGAAAGTGCAATCTACACATTTAACGAATCTTTGAAACTAAAACAATTGAACGGAAAACAACTAAGTTATAATAATTATAATGATATTTTTGCTGCCTTAACAATTTCAAAATCATTTCCTAAAAACACTGGAGTTGTGATCATAAAACATGCAAATCCATGTGGAGCATCTATAATTAAAGATAAAACAAAATGTTATCGATCAGCTCTTGCATGTGACCCAATAAGTGCCTTTGGTGGAATTGTCTCTTGTAATTTTAAGATAAACACAAAATTAGCATTAGAATTAAATAAAATTTTTTTAGAAGTAATAATTGCAAATGAATTTGAAAAAAAAGCTTTAAAGATTCTTAAAAGAAGGAAAAATTTAAGAATAATTGACTCAAATGATTTTTCATTAAATCAAGATTTTAAAATTAATTCATTTGGTAATTCGGTCTTGATGCAAAAAGAAGATAAAATTAAATTTGATAAAAAAAATTTTAAAATAGTTTCAAAAAGAAAACCCAATAAAGAGCAAATAAAAAATTTAATTTTTACATTCAACATATGTAGATATGTTAAATCAAATGCTATAGTACTGGGCTACAATAATAGTACCGTTGGTATTGGTTCAGGACAACCGAGTAGAATTGATAGTTGTGAAATTGCTATTAGCAAAATGAGAAAATTTGTTAATCCAGGTGACAAGATTGTAGCAGCTTCCGATGCTTTTTTTCCATTTACCGATGGGATTGAAAAGTTAGTTCAATCAGGAGTTTCTGCCATTATTCAACCCTCAGGTTCAAGAAATGATAAAGAAATAATTAAATTTGCAAATGATACTGGAACAGTTTTAGTATTTTCGGATACAAGACATTTCAGGCACTAATTAAACTATCAATTTTAGAGGCGAGTATAAAATCATTTTCAGAAAGTCCCTGAATGGCATGAGTGGTAATCTGTATTTTTGCATAACCCCATCCAAAATAAATATCTGGATGATGACCTTCCTCTTCAGATATACTTCCAACTTTATTAACAAATTTTTGACTTTGTAAAAAATTATCAAATTTAAATTCTTTTTCTAAAGAGAAAATTTCCTTTTCATTTTTAATTAGTGACCATCCATCGATTTTTTTTTGATATTTGTGAATTTCAGATATATCAAAAGGAATCACTCCACCTTCGCATGGTTTACATTTTTTATTTAATAAATCATTCATAAATAAATGGAGCGGGCAAAGGGGGTCGAACCCTCGACCTTCTCGTTGGCAACGAGACGCTCTACCACTGAGCTATGCCCGCTTATTAAAAAAGTATTATAAATAGTGCTTTTCGGAAATGCAAGTAATAGTAATTTTTGTTAAATTTGTACTGAACTGTGCCGAGAGTGTGCCAAGATTTTTAATCTGATTTTAAGCCATCGTAATCACGATTTTTTATTTTTTCTCCAGTCTTATATTTGTAATCGTGCTTTTCTCCTAAGCCAACTTGCTTTTTAATTGTTGAAATTTGTATTTCTAATTCTTTTATTTCTTTAGATATTTTATTTTTTTCAGATTCAGTCACTTTTCCGTCTTTTATTGCACTACTGACAGTTTCTGAAACATCACCAAGCTCTTCAAGAATTTTTGTCACTGTTTGACGAATTTCATCAGGTTTATAATTTGAGGATATACCTGTGGCCTTATGTAAAATAGTCTTATAGCTATCTAACAGAGGTGTACCAAAGCCGTTTTTGAAACAATAAATGTCTAAATCAACAGCATCTTTAAGATCTATATTTCTACCTGGATACTCAGGATTGCTTTTTTTTAAGAAAGAGTCTTTTCCTTTCCCAGTTGCTTCTCTTAAACCTTCATCTCCAATTTTCTCAATAATATCCTTAATCCCATCCTCAATCGAATAGGGATTTCGCTTTATATTACGCTTTTCTTTTGTGTAAGGACGTTTAGCACCAGGCTTTTCATTCATATATGGCATTCTACTTACTTTTTTCTTGTCCGTAAACATTCAAATTAAAATACGGGTTTAGTCTCTTTGGTTGAATTAAGGTTTTCTCATGAACAAAAAACTAAACAGAAAGGAAAAAAACATGAAACAAGGCTCTGATCGGACTTCAACGAATAACATCAATAATTCTCTCCGATTTGGTTATGTTGACTTCGGTCAGAGTTTAAAAAGATCCTTATTAGTATTTATTGGTTTCTCTCTCCTAGCTTCCTGCGCGTATAAACCTGTTGTTGATACCGCAGGAAGATCCGGAACGTTTAATGAAAATAAAGCTCACGAAATTACTAACGATATCCAGCATTGCAAAAAGCTTGCAAAAAATAATACGTCATTTTTAGGAAATATTATTTACTGGATTGGTAGCGTTGAGGCAGACACAGAATATCAAGCACTTTATAGAAAGTGCCTAATTAACAGGGGGCATTCGGTCTTAAATTAACATGACAACAATAAAGGAAACAAAAATGAAAACACAACTAAGTAAATTAGAAGATGTAGATATAAGAAGTATATGGGACAATGAAACAACTGAATTTACCCCGTGGTTAGCTCAGCCAGAAAATATAGATAATATTTCTGAACAAATAGGTATTGATTTAACTGTAGAAGAAAAAGAAAAGTCAGTTGGTCCTTATAGAGCAGATATATTTTGTAAAGATGAAGATGAAAATCCAGTTCTTATTGAAAATCAATTAGAGGGCACAGATCACAAACATTTAGGTCAATTATTAACTTACGCTGCCGGTTTAGAAGCAGTTACAATAATTTGGGTTGCATCAGAATTTAGTGATGAACATAGGGCAACTTTAGACTGGCTAAATGAAAATACTGGCCAAGGAATAAATTTTTTTGGAATTGTGGTAGAAGTAAAAAAAGGTAATGGTCACTACTATCCTTTCTTTAAAATTGTAAGCCAACCAAATAATTGGTCAAAAAGTATCAACTCAGATGGATACAAAACTTATGGAAAACTAACAGATACAAAAAAGAAACAGCAAGACTTTTGGGTTTTTCTAAAAGATAGATTAAATGAAAAAAAGATTACATCTATTAAACCTCACACACCAAGAGCTTGCCACTGGCTTAATTTTGCAATTGGTACATCAGGTACATGCATGTCAGCAGTAGTGGATACCAACAGGGAAGCAATGAGTGTTGGAATACGAATTAGATCAGACAAGGATTTGTATCATAGATTGATGCAACAAAAACAAGAGGTCGAAGAAGAATTTGGAGAATCATTTAAATGGTTCTCTAAGGAAGATAAAAAATGCTCAAATATTCGTTTTTATAACGAGGACTTTGATATCGACAATAAAATCGAATGGATAGAATATGCTGATTGGATGATTGAGAATTTACTTAAATTACAAAAAGTTTTTTCTCACAGAGTTAAACTTCTCAAAACAAATGATAACCAAGTGAGTCTTAACTAATATGAAATCAAAAGAGTTCAATAAAGTCAAACCATATACCTACTTCATAAAAAGAAAATCTGATAATCTAAAATATCATGGAGTAAGATGGGCAAACAAAATAGCTCCTATAAGTGATTTTGCAGCTATATATTTTGGAAGCAGTAAAAGTGACAAAGATTTTTGTGAAGAATTTAAAAGGAATAAAAATAATTTCGTTTATAGAATATGCTGGACCTTTAATAGTGTCGAGGAAGCTAGAAATTATGAAACAAAAGTTAATAAAAAAATTTATAAACGTTTTGATTGGGTAAACAAAAATGCCTTTCCAGCTATTTTTTTGAATGAAAAGTCAAAGAAGAAAATATCAATTTCAAAAAAAGGTAAATCATTTTCATCTGAAAAACATAAAGCTGCAGTTATAAAATCAAATAAGACGAGAATTCTAGGTCCAGAGTTTTATTCAAAATGTTCAAAGATAAATAAAGGTAAAAAATTTCCAAAAGAATTTAAAGAGAAAATTTCTAATTCTAGAAAGGGAATGAAGCTTTCTAAATTACATAAGATTAACATTGGACTTGGTGTGAGGGGTAAAAAGAATGGAATGTTTGGGAAAAATCACTCGACCAAAGCAAGAAAAAAAATGTCTAATGCTAGAATCGGTAAGACACCATGGAATAAAGGGAAAAAATATAAAACCGGGAACATTCCATGGAACAAAGGAATTAACTGGAAAAGAAAAATTAATAGAGAGGAGGTAAACAATTATGTCTAGAAAGAAGACAAAGATAAATAAATCACAAATAGATCAACTTGACTTGTATAAAGATTATGAACCAGATGGCAAAGATTTAGCAGAATGGTTAGAATCTACAGAAGAAAAAGATCCTAATTATGATGCCGCTGATCATTGGGCTTCTATTGAAACTGATATTAGAAGAGGTAAATAATTTCTCTTTAATTGTGCCGAGAGTGTGCCAGAAAATAAACTTATTCTCTAAAGTTCTGGCATACTTAATAAGTAACTTTAATTATAGAACATTGGCAACGAGACGCTCTACCACTGAGCTATGCCCTCACATTAATTATTTTTAAAACTAGTGGCTTTTTAAAAATTAAGCAAGTGACAAACTAGAATTATTATAAATTTTAGATTTCATAATTAAATATTTTAACCCATTTATCTAAAATTTCTTTTGATCCAGAAAATTTATTTTCATAATTTTTCCATCTATTTATCGATTTTTTATACAAGGGCATATTTACCTGATTATAGCTTGGAGTATTAATAATATTCCTTTTTTCTGCTGTTTTATAAAATTCTCTTACATTATCTGACCATTCTAATTTTAAAAATTTTAGTAAATTACTAATAGATTTATCAAAATCATTAACCACATCTTCATACTTTATAGTATGAACATTAAATGAAAATAAATCTTGATATTTAATCCATAGTTGCATTACTAAATCATATAAATAACAAGTATCGTTTATATTAGTAAAATTTATCATAGCATTATTTGGTTTAAAATTTTGCATAAAACAACTTATAACGGAGTCATAAGGATGTCTTAAGGCAAATATAAATTTTGATTTTGGAAAAAATCTTAAAAATTCTCCTACGTGTACAATATTTAAAGGCATTTTATCGATATAAACAAATTTATCATTTTTATTTTTTAAAAATTTATCTCTCTCGTTAAAATAAAAATTTCTCATTTCATCTATTAAATCTTCACTTATATTTTCTAAATTTTTAAAATTGTTATTAGTTTTTTTTTCAAGATATTTTATAAATTCATCAATAATTGGCTCTTCTTCAATTACTTCTATAGATGAATGACTTCTTAGAATAGTATCAAGTAAAGTTGTTCCAGATCTTGGAAAACCAATTATAAAAATTGGATCATTTCTTTTGTCTGAAAAATTTGTATTATTCCAATTTTCAAAATCAGATTTAACAAAATACTCAATCCTTCTTTTTACCAAATCTCTAAAAACATTTTTATCAATTTTTTTTTTTTTTCCAAAATCACCAACTATCCTATTTGATTTTTCAAAATACTCATAAGCTTTATTGTGCGAGCCTATAAAATCAAAACTCTTTGCTAAAAGTTCGTATTTTACTGAGCTATATTTATAATCAGCTTGATCATCCAATTTTACATTTTCTAGAGTTTTTATAACTTCATAATATTTTTTTTTTTTAAATTGATAAATTCCTAAAAAAAATTTAATCATTGAGTCATTTGAAAAAACACTTTCAGCTTTTTGAAGCAATTCTTTGAATTTTTCTACTTGATTAGATCTGTCATACAACTCAAACAAATTGATATAAGCTGCTTTAAAATTTGCAAATAAATTTATCGTCAGATTGAAAAATTTTTCTGCCTGTTTAATTTCACTTTTTTTATAATATAATAAACCTAAGTTGTAGTGAGCATATACATTTTTGGAATCAATTTTAATTGCTTGATTATAACTTTGCATTGCCTTTTCAAAGTCTTTTTTTTTCAAAAATACATTTCCAAGATTATTAATAGCTAATGAAAAATTTGGATTTATATTTTTAGCTTTTTTAAAATACTCAATTGATTTATCAAGATTATTTAAATTAAAATCTAACAAACCCAGATCATTTAATATCTCTGCGTTATTTGGCTCAATTAATATAGCTTTTTCTAATAATTCTTTACCTTTTTGATAATCTTTTTTTTTAATTGCAGTATAAGCCTGGTCTTTAATTTTTTTAAATTGTAGTTTTTTTTCAATCATTAATTTATAAATAAAGTATTATTTATTATAATATTTATTATTATGAAAAAAGAAGATTTACCAAAAAAAATACCTGTATTTCCTCTAAGTAACTTTATTCTTTTTCCCAGAACGTCAGTACCATTAAATATTTTTGAACCAAGATATGTAGATATGATTAATGATAGTATGAAATCAAATAAACTAATTGGTATGATACAACCAAAAAATTTCAAAATATCTGATAAAATTAATCCAGAATTATATGAGGTAGGTTGTTTAGGAAAAATAACGGGTTTTAACGAAGTTAAAGAAAATCAATTTCTAATTCAATTAAAAGGAATAATAAGATTTAAAATTTATAATGAGACTATTTCAAATAAAAAATATAGAGAATGCGAGGTAAATTTTGAAAATTATTATGATGATTTAATTAATAAAAAAGAAGATTTAAAATTTTCAGATTTGGAATTAATTTTTAAGGATTTAAAATCTCTTTTTGAAAAAAAAGGTTTTTTAATCAATTGGAAAGCTCTTGAAAAACAAAACTTAGATGAAACAATTAATGCACTATCTATGGCATCTCCATTCACGATCGAGGAAAAGCAAGTTTTATTAGAGGCTAAAAATTCAAATTTAAGAAAATCTAGAATCGCTGAAATTTTGAGCACGTATACATTTGACCAATATAATAATACTACAATTCAATAATTTAAAATTTTATACCATTATCCGCGAAATTTGAAAAAAATTTATTGATAATTTTATTCTTACCGAAAAGTTTAACGGTGTTAATCAATGCTTTATTTTCTAAGTTAAAAAATTCATAAATAAAATCTATACTATGTGAAAAAAGATAGTTTTTATGTTTCATTCTTTTTTCAAATTCATAACAAACTTGATTATTAATATCTAAACCAAGATTTGTTTTAGATTTTATTACTTTTAACAATTCCTCAATATCTCTCACTGTCATATTAAAACCTTGACCTGCTAAGGGATGTAATCTGTGTAATAAATCACCAAATGCCAAAATATTCTGAAAATAATATGATCTTAAAGTTGAAGATTTGAGTTTTAAACTTGAAGGATCTTCTATTTTAACAATATCATAGTCTGAATTATATTTTCTAATTAAATCTTTTAGTTCAATATTTTTTTGTCCTTTTACAGAATATACTACAGATGTTTCAACATCTGAAATAGGTAAAAAAGCTAAAGGACCTAAAAATGTAAAAATTTGTTTTGCAGTATTGTTATTTACTTTTTTTTTGTGTTTTATAACTGTTGTATATGCATAACTATCATAATTTTTATCTATCTTTTTATAAAAAAATTTTTTTGTAATTTCATGATTTACATCACAATTAAAAATTAATTTGTAATCCTTT
>CACPDA010000010.1 GCA_902632515.1 uncultured Pelagibacteraceae bacterium | reverse complement strand
TTGGGAAGAATTAGAATTAAAATAGCAATTAAAAATAAAGATGGAATTATTTGTTCTAATCCCATTATTAATTATTCCAAAAATCTTTAGCTTTTTGAAAAAATTTTTTTATACTTGGATTAGATCTATCGTTTTCAATTTTTCTAAATTTTTCCAATAATTCTTTTTGTTCATTATTAAGAGACACTGGAACTTCTGTTTTGACCTGTACATATAGATCTCCAAAATCACCTCTTCTCATGAATGGCATACCTTTTCCTTTTAATCTAAACTGTTTACCACTTTGAGTACCTTCAGGTATCTTTATTTTAGCTTTTCCCCCATTAATAGTTGGTATTTCTATTGTCGTTCCTAGAGCAGCATCTGCTATTGAAATTGGAAATTCAAAAAATAAATTTACATCTGATCTTTTGAAAACTTGATGAGACTCTACATTTATAAATAAATATAAATCGCCACTTGCACCACCTCTAGTCCCAGCTTCACCTTTCCCTGCAAGTCTTATTCTTGTTCCGTCATCTACACCTTTAGGTATTGTTACTGATATTTTTTTTGAGGATTGTTTGTTTCCTTGACCATTGCAATCATTGCATGGATTTGTAATTTCCTCTCCACTACCAGCACATTGTGGACATGTTTGTTGGACTGTGAAAAAACCCTGATTAGAGCGAACTTTTCCATTTCCACCACAATAAGTGCATCGATCTGGACTGTAGCCTGGTTTGGATCCATTCCCTTTACAAGTATTACATTTTTCTGTTGTAGAGAATTGTATATTTTGTTTTTTACCTGTGTAAGCCTCTTCTAAAGTTATTGACAAATCATATCTTAAATCAGAACCCCTATTATTGTTTTTTCTGGAACTTCTTCGGCCACCACCAAAGTCTCCAAAAAAATCTTCAAAAATGTCTGAAAAATCTGCACCACTAAAACCTCCAAATCCTCCAAAACCACCTCGACCACCACCACCATTTTCAAAAGCAGCATGACCAAAATTATCATAGTTTTCCTTTTTAGATTTATCTGAAAGGATACCATAAGCTTCACTAGCCTCTTTGAATTTATCTTCAGCAACTTTGTCTCCGGGGTTTTTATCAGGATGATATTTTACAGCTAACTTTCTGTAAGCAGATTTTAACTCTTGTGGTGTTGCGCTTTTATTTACGCCTAGGACATCATAGTAATCTCTCTTAGCCATTTTGTATGGACAAACTGATGTCGATTAAGCGCTTTTTTCTTTATTCTCGTCTTTTACTTCTTCAAAATCCGCATCAACAACATTATCGTCTTTCTTTCCTTTGTTATCATCTCCATCATCTTTACTAGATTCAGGTTTCTTATTTTGTTGTGATTTATAAATTGCTTCTCCAAGTTTCATAGATGATTGAACTAGAGTTTCTGTTTTTTTCTTTATATCTTCAATATTATCAGATTTTAAAGCTTCTCTAAGAGCAGAAGATGAATCCTCTATTGCTTTTTTATCAGCATCAGAAACTTTAGAGCCATGCTCTTTTAAGTTTTTTTCAGTAGAATGAATTAATGTATCTGCTTGATTTCTTACATCTACAGATTCCCTTTTCTTTTTATCAGCTTCCTTGTTGGCTTCCGCATCTTTTACCATTTTTTCAATTTCTTCATCGCTTAAACCACCAGATGCCTGAATTTGAATTTTTTGCTCTTTTCCAGTTCCTTTATCTTTTGCAGATACATTTACAATACCATTTGCATCAATATCAAAAGTAACTTCAATTTGAGGGACACCTCTAGGAGCTGGAGCAATACCAACCAACTCAAAATTACCTAACAATTTGTTATCAGCAGCCATTTCTCTTTCCCCTTGAAGAACTCTAATTGAAACAGCAGGTTGATTGTCCTCTGCAGTAGAAAATACTTGGCTTTTTTTAGTAGGTATAGTTGTATTTTTTTCAATTAATTTGGTTGAAACAGCACCAAGTGTTTCAATACCTAATGATAAAGGCGTAACATCAAGAAGAAGAACATCTTTTACATCGCCTTGTAATACACCCGCTTGTATTGCAGCTCCCATCGCAACAACTTCGTCTGGGTTCACACTTTTATTAGGATCTTTTCCAAAAAAGTTTTTTACTTCTTCAATCACTTTAGGCATTCTAGTCATACCACCAACCATTACCACTTCATCAATTTCACTTGCAGTAATTCCGGCATCTTTTAAAGCAGTTTTACAAGGAGGCATTGTTCTAGCTATTAAATCCTCAACTAAAGCCTCAAGTTTTGCTCGAGTCATTTTTAAATTAATATGCTTTGGACCTGTTTTATCAGCTGTTATAAAAGGTAAATTTATATCTGTTTGTTCTGCAGAAGATAATTCTATTTTTGCTTTTTCGGCTGCTTCCTTTAATCTTTGTAAAGCAAGCTTATCTGATTTAAGATCAATGCCATTATCTTTCTTAAACTCTGAAACCAAATAATCAACTACAGTATTGTCAAAATCCTCACCACCTAAAAAAGTATCACCATTAGTTGATTTAACCTCAAAAACTCCATCTCCAAGCTCTAGTATTGAAACATCAAAAGTTCCCCCACCTAGGTCATATACAGCAATTTTTTTATTTTGTTTTTTATCTAAACCATAGGCAAGTGATGCTGCAGTTGGTTCATTAATAATTCTTAATACTTCTAACCCAGCAATTTTTCCTGCATCTTTTGTTGCCTGTCTTTGTGCATCATTAAAGTATGCTGGTACTGTAATAACAGCTTTAGTCACTGCTTGACCCAAATATTTTTCTGCTGTCTCTTTCATTTTTTGTAAAATAAATGCAGATATTTGAGATGGTGAATATTTTTCACCTTTAGATTCAATCCAAGCATCACCTTTTTCAGAATTAACTATTTTAAAAGGAGCTGCCTCTATATCTTTTTTTACAGTCGGGTCATCAAAGTTTCTTCCAATTAATCTTTTTACTGCAAAAATAGTATTTTCAGGATTTGTAACTGCTTGTCTTTTTGCTGGTTGTCCAATTAACTTTTCACCATCACCAGTAAATGCAACTACTGAAGGAGTAGTTCTTGCACCTTCTGCGTTTTCTAAAACTTTAGCTTGTGTTCCCTCCATAATGGCAACACATGAATTAGTTGTTCCTAAATCTATTCCAATTATTTTACTCATAACAATAATGTCTCTCTTTCGTCATATAGGGTTTAAATGCAAAACTACAAGTTAATCTCATAATTATTTATCTTTCGAATTCTCTTGATTTTCTTGGTTTTTTTCGTTTTTATCTGTAACTTTTTTTGATACTCCAACTAGCGAAGGCCTAAGTAGTCTATCTTTGATAGTAAAGCCTTTTTGAATCTCTTGAATTATTGTTCCTGGCTCTTTTGTATCATCTTCTATTTCCATCATGGCTTGGTGAAAGTTTGGATCGAGTTTTTTATTAAGGCTATCAATGGGTTTAATATTATTTTTTTCAAAAATAGAGATTAGATCTTTATTTATTATGTCTAAATGTTCGATAGTTTTCTTTAATGCCTCAGTTTCTTTAAGTTTGTCGTCGCTTTCTAAAACATGCTTAGAACGATCTAGGTTATCAATTAAATTTAATGCCTCCCTGGCAAAATTATAACCACCATATTCAAAAGCTTCTTCTTTCTCTTTTTCAAATCTTCTTCTCTGATTTTCCATTTCAGCAAAAGTCCTTGCTAATTTATCCTCAAGTTCAGCAATTTTTTCTTCTGGTGAAAGTTCTTTTATTTCATCTTTAGACTCTGGGTCCGTAACTTGCTCGTTTTCAATATTCAAATTTTCATCAGTTGTAGTATCTACTTTTTCGGACTTCTGATTTTCTTTTGTATTAGTATTATTTTGGTTTTCCTCTTTTTCCATAGCTTCTAATATGGTAAGGATTTTAAAAATTTCTAGATGCTTAAACAAAAAATTAATAGATTATTAATTGGAACTAATAATGAGGGTAAACTACGTGAAATAAAGAGTTTATTGCCAAAAAACATCGAAATTCATTCTACATCTGAATTTAATCTTAAAAGCCCAATTGAAAATGGTAAGACATTTAAAGAAAACTCCTTAATCAAGTCAAAATATTTTTCAAAAAAAACAGGACTTATATGTTTAGCTGATGACTCAGGTTTAGAAATAGATTTTTTAGATAAAAATCCTGGAATTTATTCTGCAAGGTGGGGTGGTAGAAGTGGTGATTTTAGTAAAGCTATAAAAAAAGTTTATAAACAATTAAATAAAAAAGACAAAAATTGGAAGAATAAAAAAATTAAAGCAAGATTTGTATGTGCATTATCTTTATGCTTTTTAGAAAAAAAAATTGCATGCGTTCAAGGAACAGTTGAGGGAGAAATTTCAAAACAATCAAGAGGAAATAATGGTTTTGGTTATGATCCGATATTTATTCCAAACAACAAAATTAAAACTTTTGGAGAAATTTTACCAAAAGAAAAATATAAAATTGATCATCGTTTTGTAGCTTTTAAAAAGATTAAAAAATTTCTTTAATTAATCCATCTTTTATCTCATATAAATTTAACCTATGATTTATTTTATTGTTTTTAATATCAAAAATACCCATTTTACCTTTGAATGAATTTTCTTTTCTAAATATTTCTTGTGTTTCCGATAGATTTGCTTTCAATGATAAATAATAGATTAAACCAATTAAATCATAACTTAATAAAGAAAGATGATTTGGAGATTCATTATATATTTTTAAAAATTTTTTATTAAACTTTTCTAAATTTTTTATGTTAATTGATGGATAATAAAGTGGTTGTAATGTTTTTTCATTTAATAAGCTTTCATCAAACCATTGATTAAAAGTAATAAAATATTTATCTTTTGGAGAAACATCAGTATATAAAAGAGAGGTAATAACACTTTTTAAACTTTCATCAAAATCAGAAATTACTATTGAGTCAAATTTTACCTTCCCAATTGTGTATCTTTTTTTTAATCTTTCAATTCTTCTTTTCTTTTCATTTTCACTTAGATCGGATTTTTCAATTCTTGTAATTTCATCTATAAGGTTTTGTTTTCTTATTTTATAGTTTGTTATATCCTCAATCTGTTTAGTGAGCTTTGTTGGTTCAGTATTATAAATATAATGTTTATAAATTTTAATTTTAGATTGTTTTATTGCTTTTTTAACTTCTGATTTATATTCAAGATCTGGAGTTAAAAATATTGTTTTTTTTAATTCATTTAATTTTATAAATTTTTTAATAGCATTTACTTGCGATATAGAATTTACACCACTACTAATAACATTTTTTGGGAGGCCCTCTGTTTTATTAGTGAGTGATATAAAGGTAACATCTTTTACCTCATCAAGATATTCAAGGTTTTTAAAAAAAATTGGTCCTATTATAATTTTTGCACCAATTTTTTTTAGTTCAATAGCTGATTGAAGAGTTTTGTTTGGATTAAGACCAGTATCTCTTGGATATATCTCTATTTTATCTGTACCAATATCACTAAGTGCCATCCTTGTTGATTTAATTAACAGTTGTCCTAGTTTAGCGTTTTCTCCAGTCATAGGTACTAGGAGACCAACTTTTAATTTTTCTTCTATTGTTATTCCAACAGAATTTTTTAGAAGAAATATTATTGAAATCACAAAAATTTTAAAAATTTTAAACATTTAATGTTATTATATAAACTTTATTACAAATATGATCGAAAATTTTAAATTACACAATAAAGATATTAAAAAGGGGCTATATTTAGTGTCAACTCCCATTGGCAATTTAAAAGATATAACTTTAAGAGCTATAGAAACTTTAAAAAAATCTGATTATATACTTTGTGAAGATACCAGAGTTTCTCAAAAGCTATTAAAAACTTATAAAATTAAAGCTGAATTAATTTCAAATCATAAGTTTAATGAAAAAAAAAATCTAAGAAAAATTATAAATCTATTAAGCAAAGGTTTGATTGTGTCATTGATTTCTGATGCAGGTACTCCAGGTATTTCAGATCCAGGTAAAATACTAATAAATGAGTGTGTAAAAAATAATATAGAAGTTTTACCTATACCGGGTGTATCAGCAGTGTTAACAGCTTTATCAATAAGTGGCTTTTCTGAAAAATTCTTTTTTTATGGTTTTCTTCCTGAAAAAAAGGGTAAAATAATTGAAGCTTTAGAGTTTTTATCAAACATAGATAGCTCTGTTGTTTTTTTTATTTCTCCACGAAAAATAAATAAAATTATTCCACATTTAAAAAATATTTTTAAAGAAAGAAAGATCATTATATGCAGAGAGATGTCTAAATTATATGAAGAATATATAAGAATGGAAATCGGTAAATTAGAACTTTTTCAAAAAAACTTAAAAGGGGAGTTAACTATTGTGATTTCTGAAAAAATGAATAAAAAAAGTTTACTAGATTTGAGTGAATCAGATAAAAGAAATATAAAAGAAATGATAAATAAGTTAACAGTAAAGGAAATAATTAATTTAATAAATAAAGATAGTAAGATTTCTAAAAAAAAAATTTATGAATACTGTTTAAAACTAAAAAATGAAAACTAGATCAATATTAATAATTTTAATTGGATTAATTTTGTCAAGCTGCGTGGGTGTTTCTTCGACAGGTATTTTTGGCACAGGTGTAACAGTAGCTATTGATCCAAGGTCCTTAGGAACGCAAATTGACGATTCAATAATGCAGAAAAATTTGAGTACAAGAATTTTATTAGTTAATAAAAACTATTTTTTAACTGTAAAAACAAAAGTTATTGATGGTAGAATATTTATAACTGGAAAAGTTGACGATCCTGAAGAAAAACTTAAGTTGACAAAATTAGCATGGGAGACTCAAGGTGTTAGATCTGTAAAAAATGATATCAAAATAAAAGAAGAATTTGATTTTAAACAGTCAGCTAAAGATCTGCTAATCACCTCACAGTTGAGAACTGCTTTGGTTTTCAATGAAAATATTAAAGCAACCAATTATCAAATTGATACGTATAAAAAAAAAATTTATATCTACGGATTAGCTATTACTTCTGATGAGAAAGATCTTGTTATTAAAGAGGCAAAAGGAATATTAGATGTTGAAGATGTAATAGCTAGTATATTGTTAGTTGATAATCTTAGAATCCAAAAAAAATAAATTATTTGTCATATTTTATAACATCAGCTGAATAAGCAGCTATAGATGCAAGGTTTAATATTTCAGAGGTAGAGGTTCTTAAAGGCGCAATTTCGATTGGTAGACCTAAACCAATTAATAATGGTCCGATAACTTTTGCTCTACTCATAGATTTTATCATTTTGTATGAAATAGCAGCACTATGTTGACTTGGCATAATCAAAACATTTGAGTTACCTACAATTTCTGAAAATGGATAAAGTTCTTTATAAATTTCCTCTAATGCTACATCGGGCTGCATTTCTCCATCAAATTTAAAATCAACTTTACTTTTTTTTAAAATTTCTACTGCATCACTTAATCTTTTTGTTCTATCGGTTGCAGGTTGACCAAAAGTTGAATGTGATAAGAAGGCTATTTTTGGATCAATACCAAAAAGTCTTACAACTCTTGCAGCAGACTTTGCCATTTCAGCTAATTGTTTTGCATCTGGATATTCTATTACCGAAGTATCGCATATAAAAATTGTTTTACCTCTATTTACCACTAAGTTTAAACCAAACATTATTTCACCATGTCTAGGATCAACTACTTGAGATATTTTTTCGAGTGAGGAAGAATATCTTCTTGTATTTCCAGTGACCATTGCGTCAGCATCTTTACATGCAACCATACAAGATGCCCAAATAACTCTATCATTTCTTATAAGTCTATCACAATCCCATTCCAACATTCCTTTTTCCCTTTGAAGTCTTTTGAATAAATGTTTTACATATTTTTCTCTTTTTGGAGTGTCTTTTGAGTTAACAATTTCAATATCAAAATTTTCATTATAGCCAATTTTTTTAATTTGATTTTTGATTAATTCTTCTTTTCCGATTAAAATTGGTATTCCTAACTTAGAATTTTTAAAAGCTATTGCTGCCTTGAGCATGTTCTCGTCTTCACCATCAGCAAAAACAACTTTTTTTTGTTTTTTCTTAATGTAATTATTTACTCCTTGCATAATAGTTACTGTTGGATCTAATCTTTGTTTAAGCTGGTCTTTGTATGTTTCAAAATCATTAATATTAATTCTTGCTACCCCAGTGTCCATTGCAGCTTTTGCAACAGCTGCTGGAATTACACTAATTAATCTTGGATCAAATGTTGATGGGATAATATATTCTTTTCCATAGTGAGGTCTTTCACCTCCCATCGCCGCAACAACTTCATCCGGCACATCTTCTTTTGCTAAATTTGCAATTGCATGGGCTGCAGCAACTTTCATTTCCTCATTAATTGTTTTTGATCTTACATCCAACGCACCTCTAAAAATGTAAGGGAATCCAATTAGATTATTCACTTGATTAGGATAATCTGATCTACCCGTAGCTATTATTGCATCATCTCTAACTTCTTCAATTTCTTCGGGTGTTATTTCTGGATCCGGATTGGCACAAGCAAATATAATAGGATTTTTGGCCATTTTTTTTACCATATCTTTTGTAAGGGCACCTTTTGCAGATAAACCTAAAAATACATCTGCATTTTTAATTGCATCATTTAATGTTCGATCCTTTGTTTCAATTGCATGACTAGACTTCCATTGATTTAAATTATCTCTCCCCTTAAAAATAACACCTGTTCTGTCTATCATGGTTATATTTTTTTGAGGAACACCACTTTTTTTAAATAGATTTGTACAAGCCATTGCAGATGCTCCTGCACCATTTACAACTATTTTTATTTTATCAATTTTTTTTTTACTTATATCTAACGCATTTATTAATGCTGCAGTGGTGATAATAGCTGTGCCATGTTGATCATCATGAAAAACTGGTATATCTAATATTTCTTTTAATTTTTCCTCTATTATAAAACAATCTGGAGCAGCAATATCCTCAAGATTTATACCACCAAAACTTGGTGCAAAATTCTTAATACTATTAATAATTTCACTTGGATTAGAAGAGTCTATTTCAAGATCAATGGAGTCAATATCTGCAAATCTTTTAAACAACACAGCCTTTCCTTCCATTACTGGCTTTGAGGCTAAAGCTCCTAAATTTCCCATACCTAAAATAGCTGAGCCATTACTTATTACAGCAACTAAATTTCCTTTACTTGTATAATCAAAAGCAGCTTCTGGATTTTCACTTATTGCTCTTACAGGAGCGGCTACTCCTGGAGAGTATGCTAACGCAAGATCCCTTTTAGTTGTCATATTTTTTGAAGAGGAAATTTCAATCTTGCCTGGTTTTTTATGACTGTGAAAATCTAATGCTTCTTTATCAGTGTAATGATCAACTTTAGTTTTTTTCATTTTATATTAATTAGATGTACAAATGGGGTAAAATTAAGACTAATATGATTTATGAATTTAATTAAGTCAACAGGCACTTTTGGATTTTATACAGTAATCAGCAGAATACTTGGATATTTGAGAGATATTTTAATTGCTATATTTTTAGGCACAAGTTTTATTGCCGATGCATTTTTTGTTGCATTTAGAATTCCAAATACTTTTAGAAGATTATTTGCAGAAGGAACTTTTAATGCTGCTTTTGTTCCAAGTTATACATCTGAACTTGTTAAAGGAAAAATAAGATCAAAAAAATTTGCAGATCAAATTTTTAATCTTTTGTTTTTAGGTTTGTTCTTTTTAGTATTAATAATAGAAATATTT
This sequence comes from uncultured Pelagibacteraceae bacterium, assembly GCA_902632515.1. The sequence continues at coordinate 23,024 of CACPDA010000010.1, read as the reverse complement.
ATGCCAGTCTTTGTAAGTTTAATTGCGCCTGGTTTTATTGAAGACCAAAAAAAGTTAGAACTTGCAACTACTTTAACTAGAATAACTTTTCCATTTTTAATGTTTGTGTGTTTAGCATCTTTTTTTGCCGCAATCTTAAATTCACATAATAAATTTGCTGCTGCATCAGCTTCGCCAATTATTTTGAATTTAATGCTAATAGGAATATTATTATTTGGAAAATTATTAGATGATAAGGTTATTTATTTTCTTTCTTTTGGTGTTTCTATAGCAGGTTTTTTACAAACTATTTTTCTGTATAAGTTTGTGAATAAATTTTACTCATTTGAGTTTAATTTTAATTTTAAGATAACAAAACCCGTTAAAATTTTTTTCAAAAAGCTTCTTCCAAGTATTTTTTCATCTGGAGTTACCCAAATTAATATTTTAGTGGGAACAATTATTGCATCATTTCAAGCTAGTGCAGTTTCTTATCTTTATTATGCAGATAGAATTTATCAAATTAATTTAGCAATTGCAGGAATTGCAATTGGTGTTGTGGTTTTACCACAATTATCAAAATATGTTCAGATGAAAAAAAAGAATAAAATTTTTTTAATTCAAAATAAAGCTTTAGAATTAAGTATGTTTCTAAGTATACCGGCCACTATAGCTTTAATAATTGGTTCCAAAGAGATTGTTTCTGCTTTATTTGGATATGGATCTTTTAATGAAACATCAGTAGAAAATTCAGCAAAAGCACTTTATTTTTTCTCCCTTGGATTACCTGCGTTTGCGTTGATAAAAGTTTTTTCTAGTTTTTTCTTCGCCAACCACGATACTAAGACTCCTTTTTATATTTCATTAATTTCAGTAATTTTAAATATAATCATCAGTCTCTATTATTTTAGAGAAATTGGATTTATAATTATTCCAATTGCTACATCTATTTCATCTTGGTTTAATTCTATAATTTTATTTATATTTTTGAGCAAAAAAAAATTGTTTTCATTCAATAAAATTTTTATTAAGAATTTTTTTAAGATCCTCTTTTCATCAATTTTGATGGGTTTTATTTTAAAATACTTAATTGTTTTTTTTGGCAATCAATTAATCTTTGAGCATCAATTTAAATTATTTTACTTAATTTTAGTTGTAATATTAGCTTTAATTTTATACTTGTTAATATCATTTTTCATCAAAGCTTTTAATTATAAAGATCTTAAATTAAAGTATTAATTATGGGAAAAAAAATATTTTCAGGTGTACAGCCCACGGGTAATCTTCATCTTGGTAATTATTTAGGTGCAATAAAAAATTTTGTAGAGTTAAATAATAAACAAGAAAATGATTGTATATTTTGTGTTGTTGACCTTCATGCAATAACAGTCAAACAAGATCCAAAGGAATTAAAAAATAATATTCGTGAAACAGTTGCTACTTTTATTGCAAGTGGGATAGATCCAAAAAAAAGTATTATATTTAATCAATCTCAAGTGACAGCTCACTCCGAAGCAGCATGGATATTAAGTTGTACAGCTAGAACAGGATGGTTGAGTAGAATGACACAATTTAAAGAAAAAGCTGGAAAGGATAAAGAAAAAGCTAGTGTAGGTTTATATTCTTATCCAGTTTTAATGGCAGCGGATATTCTGTTATATGATTCAACTCATGTTCCTGTAGGTGATGATCAAAAACAACATTTGGAACTCTGTAGAGATATTGCTCAAAAATTTAATAAAGATTTTGAAGTAGAAAATTTTTTTAAAGTACCGGAGCCACTAATTCAAAAAGAAGTTTCGAGGATAATGAGTCTTAAAGATGGATCTAGGAAAATGAGTAAATCCGAGTTATCAGATTTAAGTAGAATTAATTTAACAGATGATGCAGATGAAATAATTAATAAAATAAAAAAAGCAAAAACCGATCCTTTACCAATGCCTTCCAGTAAAAATGAATTAGATGAAAGAATTGAGGCAAAAAATTTAATTGGAATTTATTCAAGTTTAACGAACACAAAATTAGAAAAAACAATTGATGAGTTTTCGGGAAAAAATTTTTCTGAATTTAAAGAAAAATTATCACAAGCTCTGGTTGAGAAAATTTCACCAATATCAAAAGAAATTAGTAAATTGTTATCAGAAAAAAATTTTTTGGACTCAATCCTTTTAGATGGATATGAAAAAGCTAATAAAATTGCATCTAATAAGATAAAAAAAATTCATGAAATAGTGGGTTTTTAAATTATTTTTATTAACAAGTTTTAATTTTTGAATTAATAACTATATATAAATCATGTTCGTTCAAACAGAAATTACACCAAATCCAAATTCTTTAAAATTTTTGCCTGGTCGATCTGTATCGCCAAATGAATCTTTTGAAATTACAAAAAAAGATGAAACGGATAATGAATTAGTAAGAAATTTGTTATCGATAAATGGTGTTGAGGGCATTTTTTTAGGAAAAGATTTTATTTCAATCAATAAATATGATGATATTGAGTGGGAAGAAATTAAACATATTGTTATTTCTTTAATTAATGATTTTTATGCCTCCGGCAAAGAATATGTCATTGAAAATGATTTAGAGAAAAACTTTGAAAATTTAAAGGAAATTGAAAAAAAGATAATTCAAATTTTAGATCAAAAAATTAGGCCCGCTGTAGCAAAAGATGGAGGAGATATTAAATTTAAAGAGTTCAAAAATGGCATAGTTAAAGTTCAGTTGCAAGGCAGTTGCTCTGGATGCCCAAGTTCTACAATGACTTTGAAACAAGGGGTTCAAAATCTCTTATGTCATTATATTCCAGAAGTAAAAAAAGTTGAGGCAATATAATCTATGTATAAAAAGAATTTAATGAAAAAAATGAAACTATTAAGATATTTTGATCAAAAGCAAATCGGATCAATTCCAAGAATTTTTATTTCATCTTTTTTATTAATTTTTTTCTTTTATTCAATGCCTTTAATCTTGAATTTTGCAAATAATAATAATGAATTTCAGAATAACTCCAAAGCTGTACTGGCATATACTTTAAATAATGGTTCAAAACTTGAAAATTCAAATGAAACATTAAATGAAAAAGATTTATTAGTTGACATCTTTAGTTTAAATGATTTAGAGACAGACACGGTCAGACTAGATGCTTCTACAATAAAACAATTATTTGAAGATACAAATTACTCGTTAGATGATGTTAGAAAGAAAAAGTTAGTTAAACCAGTTGCTTTGACGTTATTACCTAATGAAATAAAAATGATAGAAAGTACCAAAAAAAGAAAAGAATTTTTTATACAAATAGTCTTACCATTAATTTTAAAAGAAAATAATAATATTAAATTAGATAGAAAAAGGCTTTTTAGTATTATTAATAAAAACAATAATACAGACTTAGAAAAAAAATGGCTTGAAAAAAAATATAAACAATACGGTGTACCTTCGAAAGATTTATCAATTTTAAAAGTAAGGATGGATGAAATTCCAGTTTCTTTGGCACTTGCTCAAGCTGCAAAAGAGACTGGTTGGGGAACTTCACGATTTGCTCAGGAGGGTAATGCTTTATTTGGACAATGGACATGGTCTGGGGAAGGACTTAAACCAAAAGATGCAGAAAAAAGTCAAGGCCATAAAGTTATGAAATTTAATGTCTTACAAGCTTCTGTAAGAGCTTATCAAAGAAATCTAAATACTCACTCAACATATCAAGATTTTAGACTTGAAAGAGCTAAATTGAGAGATAAGGGTAAACCTTTGGATAGTATTATACTTTCAAAATTTTTAGATAAGTATGCTGAAACTGGAAGTCAGTATGTTGAAGTATTACAAAAAATTATTAAACAAAATAATCTTCAAGATTTTGATGATGCTAAATTATTACCTTCAAGTATTGAACTCGAAAGTTTAATCTAATTTTTTTTAACAGTGAATTGTGTTCCAAACCATCTCCATTTTCCATTATCATTTAATGAACAGTTTACTCTTCCTCTTCTTGGAACGAATTGTTGTTCAAATTCAATTATAAGTAAACTTCCCTTAAATTTTAAATTTGACTTTTTCCAATTACCACCATCATTAGAATAACAATTTATATTATTTATTTTTTTTTGTTCATCAAAAAATTCTACTATTAAAGTTGGTGGATTATTTTTTTCATTAATTACTTTTTCTTCAGGAATAAGTTTTTTATATTCAAGGGGATGATAATTAATTATTGATTTAAACCTTTTTATTTCACCATATTTTTCATTAATTGGAAATCTTGGTAATTCAAACTTGTCTTTATTAAGATCAATAATTCCAGAATGTTGACCAAAAGCAATTTTAAAATTATTTGAAATATATTTTTTCATATACAAAGAATATTCACCAAAAGGATATGAAAAAATTGAGGGAACATAACCGAGATTTTGTTTAAAAATTCTATTGGCTATTTCAATGTCATTAACGAAGTCTGTTTCAGGCATATCAATTAAATATTCATGAGAATGTGAATGGTGTCCTATTAAACCAATATCAGATTTATCAATTTCTTTTATTTCATCCCAATTCATATAACCACTTTTACCAACAGGCTCTGTAGAAATAAAAAGAATAAATGGAATATTATTTTCTTTTAAATATGGCCATGCCTCATTATAAAATGATTTAAAACCATCGTCGATGGTAAGTAAAATTTTTTTATTAATTTTTGGTTTTTTGAAGTCATCAATTAAAAGCTTTGGATCATAAAATCCATAACCAAGTTTTTTTATTAAATTCATTTGTTCAATAAAAATATTCATTCTAATATTTGTAGATGGATATTTATTTTCATTAAATCGATGGTACATGATTGATAAAATACCACTATCATCAGAATAGTATTTACTATTATTTTCCTCTGAATTAGAATTGACTAAAAATAAAAATTGAAAAATGAGTAAACTAATTATTGATGCTGCAAAAGATAAGATTTTTTTTATGATCATTGATAATGATAATGTTTATAATATTACTCATGAAAATAGTAAAAATAATTTCGAAAAAATTACTCTTCTTATCAACAATTTTTTAAAATTAAGTGACTTAAATTTGAATAAAATTTCAAAAATTTATGTAAATAGAGGTCCAGGTAGTTTTGCAGGAATAAGAAACTCTCTATCAACTGTAAAAGCTATCCATTTAGTGAATAAAACAGATTATTATTGTTTTAGTTTTAGTGATTTTAACCTCAAAAATGAGGTTAAATATGAAAATATACCTGATCTTTGTAAAAAATTTAATATTAAAAAAAATTTGATTAATCCTATTTATTTGAGTTAAAATTAATTATGTCTGAAACTATAGAAGAAAAATGTTTAAATAAAGGTGTAAAACTTACAGATCAAAGAAGAATTATTGCTAAAATAATTTCTGAGTCAAAAGAGGCTTATGGTGAATCTGATCATCCAGATGTTGATGAGCTTTATAAAAGAGTGTCTAAAATTGATCCTAAGATAAGTATAGCCACAGTTTATAGAACCGTTAAGCTTTTTGAAGAAGCCGGAATATTAACTAAACATGATTTCAAAGGTGGCAAAGCTAGATATGAAGCAATGATAGAAAGTCACCATGATCATTTAATTGATGTTAAGACTGGAGAAATCATAGAATTTGTAGATGATGAAATAGAAAAGCTTCAAAAAAAAGTTGCTGAAAAACATGGTTATAAATTAGTTGATCATAAACTTGAATTATATGGCGTTAAAATCAACTCAAAAAATGAGTAAGAAAATATTTATCAAAACTTTCGGCTGTCAGATGAATGAATATGATTCGAATAGAATATTTGACTCGGTAAAAAAAATTGGATTTTTTAAAACTGAAGATGTTGAAGAAGCAAATTGTTATTTATTAAATACATGCCATATTAGAGATAAGGCTAAAGAAAAAGTTTATCATGAAATTGGACGACTAAAAAAGAATTTTAGATATAAAAAAAAACCAATTGTAATAGTTGCAGGCTGTGTTGCTCAAGCTGAAAATGAGGAGATGTTAAAAAGAGAACCATATATTGATTTGATCGTTGGTCCACAATCTTATCATAAGATAAATAATAAAATTGAGGAGTTTTTAGATAAACAAAAAAAAATTGATGAGACAGAATTTGAAGCAATTCAAAAATTTGATTATCTTAAAAAGATAAAGAATTCCTCTAATAAAGTTTCATCTTTTTTAACAATTCAAGAAGGTTGTGATAAATTTTGTCATTTTTGTGTGGTACCATTTACAAGAGGTCCAGAATATTCAAGACCATTTAATCAGATTATTGATGAGGCTAAAAACTTAGCTGAAAATGGAGTAAAAGAAATTACTTTATTGGGGCAAAATGTAAATGCATACAATGATAACAATGTTAAATTATCAGATCTTATAATTGAAATAGAAAAAATTCCAGAAATTTTAAGAATAAGATATACCACTTCTCATCCAAGAGATATGACGGATGATTTGATTGAAGTTTATAAATTTTCAAAAAAATTAATGCCATTAATTCATTTACCAGTTCAAAGTGGATCTGATAAAATACTTAAATTAATGAACAGAAAACATTTGATCAGTGATTATATTAAAACATATGATAAGCTAAAAAAGATAAATCCAAGAATTGAATTTTCCAGTGATTTCATTATTGCTTATCCTGGAGAAAACGATGATGATTTTAGAGCAACTTTTGATTTAATCAAAAATATTAAATTTATTAATTCTTTTTCTTTTGTATTCAGCCCTAGACCAGGTACAGCTGCATCAAATTTAGATTTGATTGATAAAAAAATTTCTTTGGAAAGACTAGAAAAAGTTCAAAAACAATTATTTAATTATCAAATTAAAATGAATAAATCATTAGAAAATCAAGAAATAGAGGTTTTAGTTGAGAATAAGACAGAAGAAGGCAATAAATTTTTTGGTAGAACAGAGTACATGACTCCAGTTATATTTGATGGTAATGATCAAGATGTGGGAAAATTGATAAAAGTAAAAGTTAAAAGTAGTAATCAAAATACACTATTTGGAAAAAGTTCAAACAAATTTGAAAAAAGAGTGGCATAATTTTGAGAAGTACAATTAAAAAAAATACTCAATCTTTATTAAAATTTGTTTATTCTGAAAATAATTCAATAAGTGTTATTTTTCATGACAACGACTTACTACAAGGAGTGGTTGGAGAATTTAACAAAAATTTAAAAGAATTAGAAAAAATAACAAGTTCAAATATTTATTCACGAGGAAACTCAATTTTAATTAAATCTAATTCAGAAAATAATGAAATTATTAAAAATGCAATTCAATTTTTAGCAAATCAATTTATAAATAATGGTGGTATAGAGCAAAAAGATATTGTGTCCTCAATAGATCAATTTATGATTAATGAAAAAGTAAAAAATACAAATGTAACTGATATAATAAAAACACCCAAAAAATCTATTATTCCAAGATCAGAAAAACAAAAAGAATATGTAAGAGCATTAAGACAAAATGAAATTATAATATCAGCTGGACCAGCAGGCACTGGAAAGACTTTTTTAGCTGTCGCAATAGGATTAACAATGCTTTTAGAAAAAAAAATAGAAAGAATAATTTTATCTAGACCAGCAGTAGAAGCTGGTGAAAGATTAGGATTTTTACCAGGTGATATGAAAGAGAAAGTTGATCCATATTTAAGACCTTTATATGACTCGCTTTATGATTTATTTCATTTTGAAAAAATCCAAAGAATGATAGAAATAGGTGATATTGAAATAGCACCTCTTGCTTTTATGAGAGGTAGAACTTTAAAAAATTCGTTCGCAATTTTAGATGAAGCTCAAAATGCTACCGATACTCAAATAAAGATGTTTCTTACAAGGATAGGTGAAAATTCTAAGATCGTGGTCAATGGGGACCCTTCCCAAATAGATTTACCAAATAAGAAAATGTCTGGATTAGATAAATCTAAAAAAATATTATCTCATTTAAATGAAATTTCAGTAGTAGATTTTGATCATTCAGATGTAGTAAGACATCCACTAGTCTCAAAAATTGTTAAAGCATATAACAATAATGATCAAAGTTAATGTACTTTCAGATGAACATTCCTGGTCGAAAAGATTAGATAAAAAAGAAAAATTTTTTAATACGTTATGTAAATTTTTTCCAGAAAAATTTAAATTTAATAATAAAAAAGTTTATTTAACAGTATTATTATCGAATAATAAAACAATTAAAAATCTCAATAAAAAATTTAGAAATAAAAATAATCATACAGATATTCTTTCTTTTCCATTTGAGCAAGAAACTAAAAATCAAAAAGAAGTTTATTTAGGAGATATTATCATAAGTTTCAATCATATGAATAAACCAAAAAATCAGAACAAAACAGAATTTAAAAAAAAAACTATGAAAATTTTTATACACGGATTTTTACATTTAATAGGTTTTGATCATATTAATAATAAGGATTATAAAAAAATGCTTGAGTATGAGCAAAAAATTTTTAAATCAGTTGAAAAATTACTAAAATAAATTGAAAAAAAATTTTATATTTGAAACGATTTTGATATTATTTTTGGGTGGTTTAACTTCTTTAAGTCTTCCACCATTTAATTTTTTCTTAATTAACTTTTTTACATTTAGTATCTTTTTTATCTTTTTGTTTAAAAAAATAAATTATAAAAATTCGAAAAAATTCTTCTTTTATTATGGTTGGCTTTTTGGATTTGGTTTTTTCTTATCAAGCTTATATTGGATAACAATCTCTCTAACATTTGATGATAGTTTTAGATTTTTAATACCAATAACTTTACTTTTAATTCCTTCTTTTTTAGCCCTATTCTATGCAATGATCACATTATTTTTTTATTTGTTTAAACCTAATAACATTTTAAGTGCTTTTTTTTTATTTTCATTTTTATTTGGAATAATAGAATTTATCAGAGGAATGATTTTAACTGGTTTTCCATGGAATTTGATTATTTATAGTTTTTCTGAAAATTTAAATCTTATAAGTATAATTTCTGTCATTGGAACATACTCATTAAATTTAATTGTAATTAGTTTTTTTACTGCACCAGCTCTCTTTATTTTGCGAAAATCAAAAAAGGAGATAATGGTAAGTATTTTTTTATTGGTCTTGCCAATTTTATTTATTAACTACGGTGAACTTCAAAAAAAAAATTTTTTAAATAGTGAAATACAAGAAAATCCTTTCACAATAAGGATAATTGGCTCAAATATTAGTTTAGAAAGATTTTATGATAATGCTCAAACAGAAAATATTATAAATGAATTGATACTTCTTAGTTTACCCGAAAAAGAAAGAAAGATACTTTTTGTATGGCCCGAGGGAATAATACCAAATACTTATCAGGATGAATTAAATTCATTTGATAATTTAATTAGAGAACATTTTAATGAAAATCATTTGATTGGTTTGGGAACATCAAGAAGAGAAATAGTTGAGGATGAATATAGATATTATAATTCCTTTTCATTATTTGATAACAATTTTAACCTGATCAATAATTATAATAAAATTAATCTTGTACCATTTGGAGAATTTCTTCCTTTTAAAAATTTTTTTAATAAGATTGGCTTAAGACCTATCACTAATAAGATCGAGTCCTTTAGTAAAGGAAATGTCAGAAAAATTTTAGAGGTAGGAAATGATAATCAGCAGTTAAGGTTTTTACCACTTATTTGCTATGAGATTATCTACAGTGGTAATTTAACTGAAAATTTTAATTTTGATTTTATATTGAATATTTCAGAAGATGGTTGGTTTGGAAAATCTATTGGCCCAAAACAGCATTTTGCTCATAGTATTTTTAGAGCAATTGAAAATGGAAAATATGTAATAAGATCATCTAATAATGGAATGGCAGCAATAATAAATCCTCTAGGTCAAATTGAAAAAAAAATAGATTATGGGAGATCTGGTTTTATTGATTTTGAAAGACGAAGAGATTTTAATCAAACAATCTTTTCCACATATGGTAATAAAATTTTTATAATATTAATTTTGTTGTATATTTTTCTAACATTTTCATTTAATAGGATCAAAAATGAGTAATTTAAAAAATTTTTTATTCACAAGTGAGTCAGTTTCCGAAGGACATCCAGATAAAGTTTCTGACAGAATTTCAGACATGGTTGTAGATACGTATCTTTCAGAAGATCCATATTCAAGAGTTGCTTGTGAAACATTAACAACCACTAATAAAGTTGTTTTAGCTGGTGAGGTGAGAGGTCCGAATATAAATAAAGACGATTTAATTATCAAAGTTAGAGATTGCATAAAAGATATTGGTTATGATCAAGAAGGGTTTACTTGGAAAGAGGCAACTAAAATAGAATGTCATCTTCATTCTCAATCAGCTGATATTGCAATGGGTGTTGACTCTTCAGGTAATAAAGATGAGGGTGCTGGAGATCAAGGAATAATGTTTGGATATGCATGTAATGAAACGGAAGAGTTAATGCCAGCGCCTATTCATTATTCACATAAAATTTTAAGATTAATGGCTAAGGATAGAAAATCTGGAAAACTTAAGAACATTGAGCCAGATTCCAAAAGTCAAGTTACGTTTGAATATCTTGATGGAAAACCCCTAAGAGTAAAATCTGTAGTAATTTCTTCACAACATTCACCAGATGTAAATCAAAACGATGTAAGAGAATTATTAAGACCATACATGTTAAATTCAATTCCTTCTCAATTTTTGGAAGGTTTTAATGAAAATGAATTTTATGTGAATCCTACAGGAAATTTTGTTATTGGAGGTCCTGATGGAGATTGTGGATTAACTGGAAGAAAAATTATTGTTGACACTTACGGTGGCGCCGCACCACATGGAGGTGGAGCTTTTTCGGGAAAAGATCCAACCAAAGTTGATAGATCAGCAGCTTATGCAGCAAGATATATTGCAAAAAATGTTGTTGCTTCAAAAATTACTGATAAATGTTTAATTCAACTAGCCTATGCAATTGGAGTTTCTAAACCTTTATCAATTTATGTAAATCTTTTTGATAATGATCTAAAAAAAAATAAATTTGTAGAGGAAAAAATTAGAGAAAATTTCGATTTAAGCCCTAGAGGAATAAGAGAAATGTTATCTTTAAATAAACCAATATATGAAAAAACATCAGCATATGGTCATTTTGGAAGACAACCTGAAAAAAATGGTGCATTTTCATGGGAAAATACTGATAAATTAAACATTTTTTCAAAATAGTTTTTATTGAATAATTAAAAAACTTTAATATATTGCGAGATCATTGTTGAATTATCAAAATGGGCTTTGGCCCATTTTTTTTTGGAACAAACTAAAATGTTAAATAAAAGAGCAGATAAATTAGAATTATTGAGAATTGCAGAAGCTGTAGCTTTAGAAAAATCAATTGATAAAGAATTAATAATTAACTCTATGGAAGTTGGAATTGCTAAAGCAGCCAAATCTAAGTTTGGACAAGAAAATGAGATTAAAGTTCTTATAAATAGAGATAATGGAGATATTGAGCTTTATAGAAAATTAATAATTACAGAAAATCCAGAAAATTCAAATACAGAAATTAAACTAGAGGATGCAATAAACTTGGATGATTCTAATAAAGATAAAAAAATTGGAGATGAAATCTTGCAACCATTACCGTCAATAGATTTTGGAAGAATTGCAGCCCAAACTGCAAAACAAGTTATAAATTTTAATGTTAGAGAGGCTGAAAGAGAAAGGCAGTTCAACGATTTTATAGATAAAAAAGATTCAATTTTGAGTGGAATAGTTAAAAGATTAGAATTTGGAAATGTTATAGTTGATCTTGGGAGAACAGAGGCAATTATACAAAAAAATGAATTAATACCCAGAGAAAATATTAAAGCTGGAGATAGAGTTAAAGCATACTGCTATGATGTAAGAAGAGAAACTCGAGGTCAACAAATTTTTTTGTCTAGAGCTCATCCAAAATTTATGGAAAAACTTTTTGTTCAAGAAGTTCCCGAAATTTATGATGGACTTATTGAAATTAAATCATCATCAAGAGATCCAGGTAGCAGGGCAAAAATTTGTGTAAAAGCTGTCGATAGTTCTTTAGATCCTGTCGGCGCATGCGTTGGAATGAGAGGTTCAAGAGTTCAAGCAGTTGTAAATGAATTACAAGGTGAAAAAATTGATATTGTAAATTGGTCAGAAGATCCAGCAATTTTAGTTTCTAACGCTTTATCTCCTGCAGAAGTGCAAAGAGTAAATGTTGATATTGATAGAAAAAAATTAGATGTAATATTAACTGAGGAGAATTTAAGTAAAGCAATTGGTAGAAGAGGACAAAATGTTAGATTAGCTACAAAACTTTTAAATTATGAAATTAACATAATGACTGATCAAGAGGATTCTGAAAGAAGACAATTAGAGTTTAAAGAGAAAACAGAAAATTTTGTTAAAAATTTAGAGTTAGATGAGACTTTGGGACAATTATTAGTTGCCGAGGGCTTTTCAACAATTGATGATATTAAAGATAGTTCACTAGATAACTTAAAAAAAATTGAGGGCATAGAAGAGGAAACAGCTAAAGCACTTATAGAGAGGGCTAAAGAATTTTACATTAAGGATCAAGAGGATATCTCTCAGAGAATTAAAGATTTAGGAATTGCAGATGAATTAATTAATCTAAAAGGTTTAACACCAGGAATGTTATTAACATTAGGCGAACAAAAGATTCTGAGTTTAACTGATTTTGCAGATCTTGCTTCTGATGAATTAACAGGTGGATTTGATATAGTTAAGGGTGAAAGAGTAAAAATTCAAGGTTATTTGGAAGATTTTGCATTATCTAAGACCGAAGCAGATGATTTAATAATGTCTGCAAGAAATATAGTTTATAAAGATTAGGGATGAAAAATGGAAAACAAAAAAACAAAACTTACAATCTCTGGCAGTCCCAAGAAGTCATTTAAAAATTTTGATACCACAAAAAAACTAGGTAAAAAAACTGTTGTAATAGATAAAAAATCTTCAAAGCCAACTATTAAGAATAATTTTAGGTCATCATCAAGTAATTTTAAAAAAGGATCATCATTTAAAGGTAATTTTACACAAAAATTTTCACCATCAACTATTAGTGATTTTGAAAAACGTAAACTTGCTGAACAAAGAGCAACAAAAAAATTTAAAGGGGATACGGATAAAGAAAAGAAATCTAAAATAAGTGAAAAAAAGAGGGATGTTAAATTAACTGTTTCTCGAGCATTGAGTGATGAGATAGAAACTAGAGAGAGAAGCTTGGCATCTGTAAAAAGAGCAAGACAAAAAGAATTAAAGAATGCAAATAAACAAGAAAAAGATGAAAGTCTAAAACCTATTAAAAAAGACATAAATATACCAGAAGTTATTACTGTTAGGGAATTAGCGAATAGAATGGCCGAACAATCAAGCAATGTAATTAAACATTTATTTGAAATGGGTGTAACAGTAACAATTAATCAAAGTTTAGCGGCAGATACAGCTGAATATCTTGTAAAAGAGTTTGGACATAATCCAATTAGGGAGCAAAAAGCAGAGGAAATAATTAAAAAAATAAAAGAATCTAGGTCAGAAAATCTTAAAAATAGACCACCTATTATTACAGTAATGGGCCACGTTGATCATGGTAAAACTTCAGTACTAGATGTTCTGAGAAGTGCGAATGTTGTGTCTGGAGAATTTGGAGGGATCACACAACATATTGGAGCATATCAAATAAAAACTAAAACAAATAAATTAACATTTATTGATACTCCGGGGCACGCAGCTTTTACTGAAATGCGTGCTAGAGGCTCAAAATTAACAGATATAGTAGTATTAGTTGTAGCTGCAGATGATGGAGTTAAGCCTCAAACAATAGAATCAATAAAGCATGCTAAAGCAGCAAAAGTACCGATTGTTGTTGCTATAAATAAATGTGATCTACCTGATGCAGATCCCCAAAAAATTAAAAATCAATTATTAGAACACGAATTAATTGCTGAAGATTTATCTGGTGATACGTTAATGGTTGAAATTTCTACTAAAACCAAAAAAAACTTAGATAAGTTAATCGAATCTATAATGCTACAAGCAGAAATTTTAGATTTAAAAACTAATTATGACTCTAAAGCTACAGGTGTAGTTTTAGAGTCTAAAATTGATATAGGTCGAGGCCCAGTTGCAAACATAATTGTTACTTCTGGAACTTTAAAAAGAGGTGATTTTTTTGTAAGTGGATTGAGATGGGGAAAAATCAGAGCAATAATTAACGATAAAGGTGAAAATTTAGATGAAGCATTACCATCAACTCCCATTGAGATATTAGGTATTAACGGTGCAGCTAAATCCGGTGATGATTTTTTATCATTAGAAACTGAAAAAGAAGCAAAAACTTTAAGTGAAAATAGAACACAAGAAAGTAAAGATGGAAAAAATCCATTATCATTCGCAACGCAAGAGTCAGCTTTCTCTGATAAAATTGCAAAAGAACTTAATTTGATTATTAAAGCAGATGTTCATGGTTCTTCAGAGGCGATAAAAAATGCTATTGGGCAAATTAAGCATGATGAAGTAAAACCAAAAATAATATTATCTGATATAGGCATGGTTACAGAGACCGACATTACATTGGCTAAAGCCTCAAATGCTGTTTTAATTGCGTTTAATGTAAAACCAAGTAAAGAAGCAAAAAAATTAGCTGAAAATGAGAGGATTCAAATCTCATCATATAACATAATTTATGAAGTTTTAGATTTTGTTAAAAATAAAATGTCAGGACTTTTGACTCCTGATATTCAAGAAACAATTACTGGAACAGCTCAAATATTGGAGATATTTAAAGTGTCTGGAGCAGGTAAAGTGGCAGGATCAAAAGTTACTGATGGTGAGATATTAAGCTCATCAAGTGCAAGAATTATTAGAGATGGAACGATTATTTTCACAGGTAAAATCAGTACTATTTTTCGTGAAAAAAATCAGGTTAAACAAGTAAATAATGGTCAAGAGTGTGGAATTACCCTAAAAGATTATATGGACTTTCAAAAAAACGATATTATTGAGGCATTTGATGTCATATCAAAAGAAAGAACTTTATAAATGACTGATAGAATTGGAAAACCGTTATCACAAAGGCAATTAAGAGTTGGGGAGATGATAAAACAAGCTTTAAGTATGATTTTTATTAGAAATGAAGCTAAAGTTCCGGACTTAGAAACAAAAACAATTACAGTGACCGAAGTTAGAATGAGCCAAGATCTAAAAATTGCTAAAGCTTATGTTTTACCTTTAGGAGGTAAAAATGCTGATCAAGCAGTTGACAAACTTAAAGAATATTCATTTATGATAAGAAAAATTCTTTCACAAAAAGTAATTGTAAAGTTTTTACCAAAATTACTTTTTAAAAAAGATGAGTCATTTGAATACGCGGAAAAAATAGAAAATTTAATAAAACAAACAACTAAATAAGGAAAAATATGAATAAAAACATAAAAGAATTATCAATTCATAATAAAGATACAGGATCTTCAGAGATCCAAATAGCTTTATTAACTGAAAAAATTGAAAATCTTTCGAAACATATTAAAAAGTTTAAGAAAGACAGACATTCTTCAGTTGGATTGTTAAAAGCAGTTAATAAGAGAAAAAAATTGTTAGATTATCTTAAAAAAAATAAGCAAGAATCTTACAAAAATGTATTAGATAAGTTGAAATTGAGAAAATAATAAGAAAGACGTAGAAAAGATGTTTAAAGTTTATAAAAAAGAGATAGAAGTAGCAGGAAAAAAAATTAGTTTAGAAACAGGAAAAATAGCAAGACAAGCAGATGGTGCAATAATAGCAACTTGTGGAGAAACTGTAGTTTTAGCTACAGTGGTGGGTGCAAAAAAAATAAATCCTGAGATGGATTACTTTCCATTGTCAGTAAATTATCAAGAAAAATATTATGCAGCTGGAAAAATTCCAGGTGGATATTTTAAGAGAGAAGCAAGACCAACTGAAAGTGAAACGTTAATTTCAAGATTAATAGATAGACCAATTAGACCATTGTTTCCGGACGAATTTAAAAATGAGGTTCAACTATTACCAACTGTAATATCTTATGATAAAGAAAATGAGGCAGATATCTTATCAATCATTGCCTCATCAGCAGCATTAAGTATATCTGGAATGCCATTTATGGGTCCAGTTGGAGCCTCTAGAGTTGGATATATTGATGGAAAATATGTTTTAAATCCATCAAAAGTGGAACTTGAAAAATCAAAACTAGATTTAGTTGTAGCAGGTACAAAAGATGCTGTTCTTATGGTTGAATCTGAAGCCAACGGTTTGACAGAAGAAGAAATGCTAGAGGCAGTAAAATTTGGTCATGAAGGATTTGTTCCAGTGATTAAAATTATCGAAGAGCTCGCAAAAGAGTGTAGAAAACCTGAGTGGACAGTTGAGAAAAAAGATTTGTCTGAAGTAAAGAAAAAACTTGAATCAACTTTTACTGATGATCTAAAAAAAGCTTTTGCGACAAGAGATAAACAAGATAGGTCAAATCAAATCTCAGAGATAACAGATAAAGCTAAAAAGCTTTATGAGGAAGATGAAAATTATACTGATCTTGATGTAAATAGTCAGTTAAAAAATCTGGAAAAATCTATTGTTAGAACAGACATTCTTAAAAATAAAAATAGGATTGATGGTAGAGGTTTGTCTGATGTAAGACCTATTTCTTGTGAGGTTGGTGTTTTGCCAAGAACTCACGGCTCTGCTTTGTTTACAAGAGGAGAAACTCAAGCGATTGTGACTGCAACTTTAGGTACATCTGATGATGAACAAAGAATTGAAAGCTTAGATGGATTGCAAAGAGAAAGATTTATGCTTCATTATAATTTTCCACCATTTTCAGTAGGCGAAACTGGTAGAATTGGAACTGGTAGAAGGGAAATAGGACATGGTAAATTAGCTTGGAGGGCGATCCATTCCTCATTACCTTCAAAAGAAGCATTCCCTTATACTTTTAGAGTAGTTTCAGAGATCACAGAGTCTAATGGATCATCCTCAATGGCAACTGTTTGTGGAACCTCACTTGCATTAATGGATGCAGGAGTACCGATTAAAGAACCAGTTGCTGGTATTGCGATGGGATTAATTAAGGAAGGTGATGATTTTAGTGTCTTATCTGATATTCTAGGAGACGAAGACCATTTAGGTGACATGGATTTTAAAGTTGCTGGAACTAAAGATGGAATTACTTCTCTTCAAATGGATATAAAAATTACTGGCATTACTTTTGAGATTATGGAGCAGGCTTTAAGTCAAGCTAAAGATGGAAGAATTCATATATTAGGTGAAATGAATAAAGCTTTATCATCTTCAAGAGCGGATGTAGGAAAACACACTCCAAAAATGGAAAAAATAAATGTTGATAAAAAAGATATTGCTGCTGTTATTGGAAAAGGTGGTGCAACTATTAGAGAAATAGTTGAAAAATCAGGTGCAAAAGTAGATGTAAACGATGAAGGAGTTGTAACAGTCGCCGCTCCAGATGAAGAGTCTAGAAATACTGCAATGCAAATGATTAAAGATATAACTGCAAAAGCCGAATTGAATAAAATCTATTCTGGAAAAGTAATGAAGATTATGGAATTCGGTGCATTTGTAAATTTTTTAGGAAAACAAGATGGGCTAGTTCACATTTCAGAGCTTGCAGATAAGAGAGTTGCAAAAGTTACTGATGTTGTCAAAGAAGGTGACGAAGTAAAAGTTAAAGTAATTGGTTTTGATAGAGGGAAAGTTAAACTTTCTATGAAACAAGCATCTGAATAAAATTAAAACCCACCTCGCCAATTGTTTTTATCATCAAATTGGTCTTTTTCTTTTTGAGAGGTGGGTCTAAATAGATAATAAATTATAAATACTAAACAAACTAAAAATAAAAATATTTCCATAAATTAATTTAATGTTAACTAATATTTTTTGGATCTGGCATACCAACTTTATTATATCCAGCATCTACATAGTGAATTTCACCTGTAACACCGTTTGCAAGTTCACTTAGTAAATATAATGCTGATTTTCCAACATCATGGATATCTACGTTTCTTTTTAGAAAAGAGTGGTCTTCATTCCATTTATATAAGAACTTTGCATCTCCTATAGCAGAAGCGGCTAAAGTTTTAATAGGTCCAGCACTAATAGCATTTACTCTCATTCCCTTTGTGCCCAAATCTCTAGCTAAATATTTTACACTAGCTTCTAATGCAGATTTACATACACCCATAACATTGTAATTTGGAATAGCTTTAGTAGACTCATAAGTTAAAGTAAGTAAACTTCCATCTTTCTTCATTATCTTAGAAGCTTCTTTAGCAATCTCAGTAAATGAAAAGCAAGAAATTAACATACTTCTTAAAAAGTTTTCTCTTGTAGTATTTAAGTATTCTCCTGATAACTCTGATTTATCAGAAAATGCTATTGCATGAACTACAAAGTCAATTTCTCCCCATTGGGATTTAATATCTTCAAATAATTTGATTACATCATCTTTATTCTCAACGTCACAACTAAAAGTCACTTTTGAATTTAATTTTTCAGCTAAAGGAACAACCCTTTTTTTTAAAGCGTCACCTAAATATGTAAATGCTAGTTCAGCCCCTGCTTCAGCAAGTTTTTGTGAAATACCCCAAGCAATAGATCTCTCATTCGCGACACCCATAATTAAACCTTTTTTACCTTTCATTAAACTCATATTTAAACCTTTTCAAAAATTAAAGCAGCATTTGTTCCACCAAAACCAAAACTATTTGACATTACCGTATTTAAAGTCACTCCATTCTCTGTCTTTACCACTATCGGGAATTTTTTGGCTTCATCATCCATTTCTTTGATATTTGCTGATCCAGTAATAAAATTATTCTTCATCATAATCAAACAATAGATAGCCTCATGTACAGAAGCAGCTCCAAGGGGGTGTCCTGACAAAGATTTTGTTGAGCTTATTTTTGGAATTTGATCTCCAAATGTTTCTCTAACTGCATTTAATTCTGTAATATCTCCTACTGGAGTAGATGTTCCGTGAGTATTAATATAATCAATTTTATTTTTTGTTGTTTCCATTGCCATTTTCATACATCTAACAGCCCCTTCGCCTGATGGTGCCACCATGTCATAACCATCTGAAGTTGCTCCATAACCAGTTAATTCTGCATAAATTTTAGCTCCTCTAGTTTTAGCATGTTCATATTCTTCAAGGACCAATACTCCACCACCTCCTGCAATTACAAATCCGTCTCTAGTTTTGTCATAGGCTCTTGATGCTGTCTCAGGTGTATCATTATACTTTGATGATAAAGCAGTCATCGCATCAAACATAGCTGTCATGGCCCAATGAATTTCTTCGCTTCCTCCAGCAAACACTATGTCCTGCTTACCGGTTTGAATTAATTCCATAGAATTTCCAATACAGTGTCCACTGGTTGCACAGGCAGAACTCATCGTGTAGTTTGTTCCTTTAATTTTAAAAGGTACAGCAAGTGTTGCAGAGGCTGTGCTTGCCATTGTTCTTGGAACAATAAAAGGACCCATTAATTTTGGAGTTTTAGCTCTTGTTTTATCCGCTGCTAAAATTACATTTTCTATAGAAGGACCTCCAGAACCCATTACAATTCCAGTTTTAAAGTTACTAACTTCATTTTCCTCTAATCCAGAGTCTTCTATTGCTTCTTTCATAGCAATATAATTATAGGCTGAACCTGAACCCATAAACCTAATTATTTTCCTATCTATGTGATCCTCAAGTTTTATTTTTGGTTTTCCATGAACATGACTTTTTAGATTATGTTCTTTATATTCCTCAGCGTAAGAAATTCCAGATTTAGAATTTAAAAGTGATTGATGAACTTCTTCTTGATTATTACCCAAGCAAGAAACTATTCCTAATCCTGTTACAACTACTCTTCTCATTATTTAAATAATCCTACCTTCAAATTATCTGCTGAATAAATTTTTTTTTCATCTGCAAATACTAATCCATTTGCAAGACCTACTGTTGTTCCTCCAGGTGACATAATTTTTTTCATATCAATTTCATACTTTACCAATTTTACATTTTGTATTACTTCTCCAGTAAACTTTACAGTCCCCACTCCTAAAGCTCTTCCTTTACCTGGGTTACCAATCCAACCCAAATAAAAACCAACTAGTTGCCACATAGCATCTAGACCAAGGCACCCAGGCATCACTGGATCTCCTTTAAAATGACAATCAAAGAACCACAAATCTTTTTTAATATCCAATTCAGCTATTAGTGATCCTTTTTTAAATGCTCCTTTGTCATCATTAATTTCTGTAATTCTATCAAACATCAACATTGGTGGAAGTGGTAATTTAGCATTACCTGGACCAAATAATTGGCCATTGCCACAATTAATTAACTCTTTATATGAGTATGAATTTTTTTTCATAAAATTGAGTACTCTTATTTACTTGATTTTATCATTATATAATATACTTTTAATGCTAGTTT
Source organism: uncultured Pelagibacteraceae bacterium (assembly GCA_902632515.1). The sequence continues at coordinate 2,543 of CACPDA010000010.1, read as the reverse complement.
AGAACAATTATAACTAATGATATATTAATAGTGAAATATATAAAAAAACTAAGAAATTCAGGACTAAGACCCACTAAACAAAGGCTCCAAATATGTGAAGTTTTGTTTGATACTGAAAAGACGTTTCATTTTACTATCAATGACCTAGCAAATAAAATTAAGAAACAAGTAAATAACAAAATATCTCTAGCTACTGTTTACAATACTGTTCATGCTTTTGAAAAAAAAGGATATTTAAAGCAAATACCAATTAATTCTAATCAAACCTATTTTGATACAAATGTTTCAGATCACCACCATTTTTATGATTTGAAAGAAGAAAAATTAATTGATCTAGATAATTCTGATGTTGGGCCAATAAATATTTTAAAAAAAATTAACGGAAAAAAAATAAAATCTATAGAAGTTCTTGTTAAGCTAGAGGGTTAATCACTCAAACAATTTATAAGTCATTATTATACAATTGACACCTTTTTAGAATCATTATAAAGTAGATTTTAGGCTAAATAATTAAGGAGATATCTATGAGTACTGAAAATTTTAAAAGTAAATCTTTTAAAGATAAAGAATTAAGCAAATGTCCTTTCACAGGGGCAGGCACACCAGCTAAGTTTTCTGCTGGGCAAGGTCAGACAAACAGGGACTTTTGGCCAAATAGCTTAAATTTAAAAATTTTAAGTCAACATTCAACTTTATCAAATCCAATGGATAAAAATTTTAAGTACTCGAAAGAGTTCAAAAAGCTAAACTTTAAAGCCTTAAAAAAAGATTTGAAAAAATTGATGACTAATTCACAAGATTGGTGGCCTGCAGATTATGGACATTACGGCCCATTATTTATAAGGCTTGCATGGCATGCGGCGGGCACATATAGAACAGGGGATGGTAGAGGTGGAGCTGGAACAGGTAATCAACGTTTTGCACCATTAAATTCTTGGCCTGATAATGTTAATTTAGATAAAGCAAGATTACTTTTATGGCCTATAAAACAAAAATATGGAAAAAAAATTTCCTGGGCAGATCTTTTTATCTTGGTTGGTAATGTAGCATTAGATTCAATGGGTTTTAAAACATTTGGTTTTGGAGCAGGTAGAGTAGACATTTGGGAACCAGAAGATGATATTTATTGGGGCTCAGAGAAAGAAATGTTAGATGTTAAAAGATATAGTGGTAAAAGAGATTTAGAGCAGCCTTTAGGAGCATCACATATGGGATTAATTTATGTAAATCCTCAAGGACCTGATGCAAATCCTGATCCACTGCTTGCAGCTCATGATATTAGAGAAACGTTTGGAAGAATGGCAATGAATGACTATGAAACAGCAGCATTAGTTGCTGGAGGTCATACATTTGGTAAATCACATGGTGCAGCCCCTGAATCACATAAAGGTCCAGACCCAGAAGCATCAAAAATTCAAGATCAAGCTACTGGTTGGAACAGTGGTTATAAATCTGGAAAAGGTGTGGATACAATTAGTAGCGGTATAGAAGGTGCATGGACTCAAAATCCAATTAAATGGGACATGGGGTATCTAGATTGTCTATATGGTCATGAATGGGAACTCACTAAAAGCCCAGCTGGTGCTCATCAATGGACTCCAAAGAAAAATGGACAAGAAATCAAGATGGTACCAGACGCACACGATAAAAATGTAGTTCATCCTCCAATGATGCAGACTACAGATATTTCTTTAAAAGTTGACCCAAGTTATGGTCCAATCACAAAACATTTTCATCAAAATCCAAAAGAATTTCATGATGCTTTTGCAAGAGCTTGGTTTAAGTTAACTCATAGAGATATGGGACCTAAAGCTTGCTATCTAGGTGGCGATGTTCCTAAAGAAGAATTAATTTGGCAAGATCCTATAGATAAACCAAAATACAAATTAAAAACTAAAGATATTAAAGATTTAAAATCTAAAATTTTAAAATCAAAATTATCAGTTTCGGAAATGGTTTCTACTGCATGGGCTTCTGCTTCAACTTTCAGAGGATCTGATAAAAGAGGTGGAGCTAACGGTGCTAGAATTCTGTTAGAGCCTCAAAAAGATTGGAAAGTTAATAATCCAATAAAACTTTCCAAAGTTGTCTCAGTTTTAAAGAAAATCAAGAATAAATTTGATAGTAAAACGAAAAATGTATCAATGGCAGATCTTATTGTTTTGGCAGGAGGTGTTGGTATTGAAATGGCTGCTAAAAAAGCAGGTCATAAAATCAATGTTCCTTTTTCAGCTGGAAGAGGTGATGCTAGACAAGACCAAACTGACATCCATTCATTTGGATTGTTAGAGCCACAAGCAGATGGTTTTAGAAATTATTTAAATGGTGATACAACAAATGTATCTGCAGAAGAGAAATTAGTTGATAAAGCCCAATTAATGGGTCTCACAGCTCCTGAGATGACGGTTTTAATAGGTGGAATGCGTGTTTTGGATACTAATTTTGATAATTCAGAATTTGGTGTTTTTACCAAAAAACCAGGAACACTAACAAATGATTATTTTACAAATTTATTAGATATGAATACGACGTGGAAGGAAACT
>CACPDA010000009.1 GCA_902632515.1 uncultured Pelagibacteraceae bacterium | reverse complement strand
ATAATGTCTAAAAAATTTGAACAAATTAGTTTAAAACCAGGTTTCATGAAACATAATGGAGGTGTACTATTTAGAAAAATTTCGGAAACGGATTATGAATTCAAATCATCTATAAATAAAAATCACTTAAATGCTGCTGGAATAACTCATGGTGGATATTTATCTGCTTTAGTTGATGCTGGCGCTGGTACAGCAGCTCATCGCTCTTCTGATAACGCTCCTTGTGTAACTATCTCATTAGATCTTAAATTTATTGGATCATCAAAAGTAGGAGATGAAATCATTGGTCACGTCAAAATCTTAAAAAAAACTAAAACTTTAGTGTTTTTATTTTGTGAGCTAACTTGTAATAATAAAATAATTACATCGGCATCTGGTGTGTGGAAAATACTAAAAGTCAAACCATCAGATTTAGGGCCTGGTGGTTAAATTTTGTTTTTTGTGCTAAGATAAATCTAATATTTTTAAAATGAGAACTTTTTACTCTGTGATTCGGTCATGTTTTAGTCTATTTTTGTTCTTTAACAGCAACAATATCTTGTAGGTCAAAAAAAATACATACCAAAGATAGAAATGTCTAAATATAAAATAACAGCTGTTCTCGGTCCAACTAACACCGGCAAAACTCACTTAGCTATTGAAACTATGTTGTCTTTTGAAAGTGGCATGATTGGTTTCCCATTAAGACTTTTGGCTAGAGAAGTTTACGACAAAGTAATAAAAAAAATTGGATTTGATAAAGTAGCTTTGATTACTGGAGAAGAAAAGATAATTCCTTTAAATGCTAAATACTTTTTATGTACTGTGGAGTCGATGCCTATTGATAAAGAATTAGATTTTGTTGCAGTAGATGAAATACAAATGTGTTCAGATCATGAACGTGGTCATATTTTTACTGATCGTTTATTAAATATGAGGGGTAATAAATTAACTATGTTAATGGGCTCTAATACTATTAGAAATATAATATCTAATTTAGATGATGATATAGAATTTATTAATAGAGATAGATTATCAAAACTTTCATATTCAGGACACAAAAAGATTTCACGGATTAATAGAAAAACAGCAATTATTGCCTTTTCTGCTGAAGAAGTTTACGCGATAGCTGAATTAATTCGAAGACAAAAAGGAGGTGCAGCAATTGTAATGGGATCTTTAAGTCCAAAGACTAGAAATGCTCAAGTTGAACTATATCAATCTGGCGATGTTGACTTTTTAGTTGCTACTGATGCAATTGGAATGGGAATAAACATGGATTTAAATCAAATTTACTTTTCAAATTTAAAGAAATTTGATGGGAAAAAATTAAGACGTTTAAATTTATCTGAAATCGGACAAATCGCTGGTAGAGCAGGTAGATATTTAAATGATGGTATTTTTGGTATTACTGGACAATGCAAAGAAATAAATTCTGAAGAAGTTGAATTGCTTGAGAACCATAAGTTTGAGAATCTTCAATCATTATATTGGAGAAATTCTACGCTCAATTTTGAAAATCCTTTATCTTTAGTAAAATCTTTAGATGAAAAACCACCAAAAAGCTGGCTTAGAAAAATAAGTGAATGTGAGGATGAAAAAGCTCTTAAATTTTTTCTTCGAAGCAAAAATTTAGAGAATTTAGAATTTAATGAAGAAAAATTGAATCTTTTATGGGAATGCTGCCAAATTCCGGATTTTGTAAAGAAAACTTATGGAAATCACTATGAGGTAATTGAAAGTGTTTTTAAATTCTTAAATAGTAAAAAAGGTAAAATTACCGATGATTTCATGCGTCTCCAACTAATGAAACTTGATAAATTAGAGGGAAATGTGGATTCTTTATCAAATAGAATTGCAAATGTAAGAACTTGGTCATATGTTTCGAATAAAAATAATTGGATAGAAAATCAAAACTATTGGATTGAAAAAACAAAATTATTAGAAGATAAACTCTCAGATAGACTTCATGAAGAACTTACAAAAACATTTATTGATAAACGAGCAAGCGTGCTTGCAAGAGGATTAAAACAAGAAATGGAATTTGATACAAAAATTTTAGAAAATAATGAAGTCATGATTGATGATCAATTTATTGGAAAAATTAATGGACTGAAACTAGAATTAGATTTAAAAAAAGGTGCCCTTGAAACAGATATTAAATCTCTCAAAAAAGCTGCTAGACAAACTGTTGGACCAGAGTTAGAAAAAAGAATTCAGATTATAATAAGTACTGGTATAATTGAACTAAAAGATGATTTTAAAATTTATTGGAATAAATCACCAATTGCTAGAATAATAGCTGGTAGAGATTATTTAAATCCAAATATTGAATTAATTGTAGATGACATTTTAGAACAGAATCAAAAGCAGAGATTAACAATTTTTATAGAAAAATGGATAAAAAATAAAATTAATACTGTTTTAAAGAGTCTTGTTGATTTAAAAAATATAAAAGAAAATAATACATCAATAAAAGCATTAGCATTCCAACTTTATGAAAATAATGGTGTACTAAAAAGAGATCAAGTTTCCGAGTATTTAAAAAAATTAGAACAAACTGAAAGAAAAATTTTAAGAGATTTAGGTGTTAAATTTGGAAGGTATCATATATTTTTACACAGATTGATTAAACCAGAGGCTGTTTCTTTAAGAACATTGCTATGGAAAAATTATAACCAAAAATACTTCAATTTAAAACCACCTATCTTTGGATTAAATTTTTTAAATGATCAAAGTAATAGAAACAAAAACTTTATGCTTCTTTGTGGATTTGAAAAATTTAATAATTTTTTTGTTAGGATTGATATTCTAGAAAGATTATTTATGAAAATAATAAATTCAAATTTAGAAAAAGATAAAGAAATAAAACTCGTGCCAGAAATGTTAAATTTATTAGGATGTAGCAAAGACAATTTCAAAAAACTTATAAAAACTATGAATTACATGGTAATAGAGAAAAATAATGAAATGTTTTTCAAATATATGCCAAATAAAAAAATAAAAAAAACTTTTGATAAAAAAAAATCTAAAGAAAATCCTTTTGGTATTTTAAAAAATCTCAATTTAAATTAAAAATGTTTTTTAAAAAAAAAGAAGATCAAAACAAAAATGAAAAATTTATTGATATTTGCGCCTTATTAATACATGCTGCAAAAATTGATGAGAATTATTCTATAAAAGAAGAAGAAATCGTTAAAAAAACCCTTTTAATAATTGGTGTGAAAGAAGATAAGCTAAATAGTATAATTAAAGAGGCAAAAATAATTGAAGAAGATTCAAATCAAATACTAAATTTTACAAAAAGAGTAAAAAATATGGAAGAAAAAGATAAAATTAAAATTATCGAAGCACTTTGGGAAATTATTTTTTCAAATAATGAGGTGGATATTTATGAGTCAAACTTGATGCGTAGACTTGGCGGTCTATTGTATATTGACAATAAAATTATGGGAGATATTAAAGAAAAAATTAAAAAAACAAAATCATAATGACATACATAGTAAATGAAAATTGTATAAAATGTAAATTAATGGATTGTGTTGAAGTTTGTCCAGTTGACTGCTTTTATGAGGGAAAAAATATGCTTGTAATTAAACCTGATGAGTGTATAGATTGCGGTGTTTGTGAACCAGAATGCCCTGTCGATGCTATCAAAGCTGACACAGAGCCTGGCAGCGAAAAATGGTTAGAGATCAATAAAGAATACTCTGAGATCTGGCCGAACATAAGTAAAAAAAAGGATCCTCCATCGGATCATGAAAAATATAAAAATGAGCAAAATAAGTTTGAAAAATATTTTAAAGAAAACGTTTAAAAAAAAATTAAAAAAACAAAAGGTTAAGAAAGTAGCAAAAAAAGCTATAAAGACCAAAAAAATTACCTCAAAAAAATCTACTAAGATTTCAACTAAAAACATTAAAAAAAACACAAAAAAAAAAATTACTAAAATTCAGGATAAAACCTCTGATAATAAAATTGAAAATTTAAGAATAAGTAAAAACGCTGAGAGTAAACCGGAAATTAAAAAAGTAAAAAAGCAAGAAACTGAAAAAAGAGATTATAAAATAAAAGACTTTATTGTTTATCCTAAACATGGTGTCGGCCAAATAAATGAATTTAAGAAGATAAATATTGGTGGTATTGACGTAGAGACATATGTCATTAGATTTGAAAAAGATAAAGCTAATGGTATGGTTCCTGTAAACAAACAATCACATTTACGTCCATTAGCTACAATCAATCAGGTAAATAAATGTATCTCTATTTTAAAAAGTAAGCCTAAAATCAAAAGATCAATGTGGAGTAGAAGAGCTCAAGAATATGAGGCTAAAATATCATCAGGTAAAATTTATGAATTAGCTGAAGTTGTAAGAGATTTAAATAAAGGTGATGATCTAATGGTGGATCAATCATATAGTGAACGACAGTTATTTGAAAAAGCTTATGATAGAATTCTTACTGAATTTAAAATTATATTAAATGTATCATTAGAGGATACTCAAAAAAAACTAGATAAAGCTTTAAAACGAAATACTAATGATCAATTAAAACCTGCTTCACAAGTAGCTAAAACTACAAGTTCAGATTTACCAGAAGAAGAACCTATTCCTGAAAATGAAGAGAATATAGAAGGGTAAAAAAAAACGCCTCTCACACATAAAGCGTTATGAGAAGCGTTTTTAATAAAGAATACTAAGTTACTATCTTCTTCTTCTTTTTTTAGCTTTTTTCTTAGCTTTTTTCTTAGCCTTCTTTGCTTTTTTTCTTCTTTTAGCCATCTTTAGCTCCCTTTATTAGTTAAACGAATCATAATGATTCGCAATTACCTTATTTTTATTTTTTTATACACGTTATGTCAATTCTTTAATTAAAGTTAAATTTTTTTTTAAATTAAAATTTAAAAAATAAATTTTTTTTGTTTTAAAGTGTAAAAAAGTTAATGTTTATGCGATTAATAATCAATAGATTAAAGTTTTTAATAAAGTTTATCTAATTCAGATTTATACTTTTCTAAAATTTTTTTTCTTTTTAGTTTTAAAGTTGGTGTTAACATTCCATTTTCAATTGTAAATTCTTCTATAATTAATTTAAATTTCTTTACTTTTTCCACTAAAGACAAACTTTTATTTAAATTTTCTAAATATTTTTCAATTTCTTTCTCATTTTCTTTACTTTCACTGACAATTAAAGCAACTAAATAATTTTTTTTATCTCCATAAACAAAACTTTGTTTAATTTTTTCATTAAGGCACAATAAATTTTCAATTTTAGATGGTGAAATATTATCTCCTCCTAAATTAACTATAATTTCTTTTTTTCTATCTGTTATTTTCAAATTTCCTTCTTGAGTAAACTCACCAATATCTCCGGTATGCAGCCAACCATCTTTAATTATCTCCTCTGTCTCTTTTTTCATATTCCAATAGCCAAGCATAACGTTTTCACCTTTAACCAAAATTTCACCATCATCAGCAATTTTAACTTTATTAGTTTTAAAAGGAGGGCCAACAGTTTCGATTTTAATTTTTCCAGGTATATTACAGCTAACGACTGGTGAGGTTTCGGTTAATCCATAGCCTTGTAGAGTTGGCAAACCTATAGAATTCAAAAATTCACCGATTTTTTGATCTAAAGCTCCTCCCCCAGAAACAAAGGCTTTTAATTTACCTCCAAACTGTTTCTTAATTTTTCCTCTTACTAATTTTTCACACAAAAAATTAATGATTTTTTCTTTAAAATTTAATTTTTCTTTGTTCAGATTTTTGGCTCCAAGATAAATTGTATTCTCAATCAATTTTTTTTTAAAACCTTTTTGTTTTGAAAAATTCAGAAATATTTTACTATATAAATTTTGATAAAATCTTGGAACAGCTGTCATAATTGTTGGTTGAGCAACTGCCATGTTTGGTATTAATTTTTCTAAACTCTCAGCATAATAAACTTTTGCTCCAAGTGATATTTGCACGTATTGAACAGTATGTTCATATGAGTGAGACAATGGAAGCCAAGTTAAAAAAACTGGTTTTTCATTTTTAACTAACGATTTTAAAATTTCTTGAGCACCCTCACAATTTGATAAAATTCCACCATGACTAAGCATCACTCCTTTAGGATTTCCAGTTGTTCCTGATGTATATATTATGCAAGCAAGATCTTGTCTTTTTATACTATTATTAAAATTGTCATATAAATTGATTTTTTCTTGTTTTGAATTTTTTTTAAGAATATTTTCTATACATTCAACCTTTTGTGAAAAATTTTCAAATGAAATAACTTTTGTTTTATTAGTAATAAATTTTTCAATTTTTTTAAATTGAATTTCGCTAGAAATAATACAAATCTTTGGTTTACAATCATTAATTATATATTCATAATCTTTTTCTGAATATGTTGTAAATAATGGAACAGTTACACCACCTGAGTTCATTATTGCGATATCTGCAATAAGCCACTCTGGTCGATTTTCAGATAACAAAACACATCTATCTCCTTTGGATAAATTTTCTTTTAAATACTCAGATAGTAAACAAATTTTATCTTTAATTTGTTCCCATGTTAAAAATTTATTGTCTTGTTTTTTTAACCATTTTAGAAATGGTTCTTTTTTTAATTCTTTTTTTTCTTTATACTTTTCAAAAAAAAGCTCTACTAAACTATTTGTTTTATCTAATTCCATAATTTGGTGGGCGAAGAGAGAATCGAACTCTCACTTCTTTCGAAACACGATTTTGAGTCGTGCGCGTCTACCAATTCCGCCATTCGCCCTTAATTGTTTAATAATTAATTAAATAGTATAAGAACTAAAATTATATTAAAACCAAAAAATGTTTAATTCTCTTTACAAAAAATGTTTAGATTTAGCTGCTCACAAAAGTTCCAAGTATTATTTAGCATTAGTTTCTTTTATTGAAAGTTCATTTTTTCCTATTCCACCAGATGTAATGGTAATACCAATGGTTATTTCCAAAAAAAAAGATTTCTTTAAAATTTTTCTTATCACTACTATATTTTCTGTACTAGGTGGAATATTAGGTTATTTTATTGGAGCATTTTTTTTTGATTTAGGAATGCAAATAATGAGTTTTTATGGTTATGAAGACGAATTAGTAAAACTTAAAAATGCTTTAATCAATAGTGAAGGTTTTTATGCTTGGCTTGGAATTCTTTTTTTAGCAGGTTTCACCCCTCTCCCATATAAGGTTTTTACAATTGCTAGTGGTTTGTTAGGTTTTAATATTCTAATTTTTATTTTAATAAGTTTAATTTCCAGGGGTTTACGTTTTTTTATAGTTTCTTATTTATCATATAAATTTGGAGAAAATTTTACTAAATACATGGATAAATATGGATCTAAATGGTTTACAATAATTGGAATATCAATTGTTATAGTTGGTTTAATAATTTATTTAATTTTTTAATTTCATGCTTAACTTTAAAATTAACGTATTCCTAAAAATAATTTTTTTTATTTGCTTGATCTCAATAATTTCAGCATATTTTATTGAATATATTCTCGGACATCAGCCTTGTAATCTTTGCTTAATTGAAAGGATACCTTATTGGTTAAGTATTATTTTGATAATATTAAATTATACCCTCAAAAGAGATGAAAAATTTATCATTCTCTTATTAATCCTAATATTTACATTTTCTACTACAATATCCTTTTATCACTTTGGTATTGAACAAGGATTTTTTGATGAGTCCTCAGTTTGTGGATTAAAAAATACATCTGAAATTCTAACCAAAGACGAATTATTGAAACAATTACAGACAAAAACTATAAGCTGTAAAGATGTGACATTTAGATTTTTTGGATTTTCGCTAACTACATTTAATATGATTTTAAGTTTAATTTTTGTTGTTTTATTAACAAATATTTTTAAAAATTATGAAAAGTTCAAAAAATAAAGTTGAGGAATTTATAAGAGTTGATCATGCAGGAGAACGTGGTGCTGTAAAAATTTATGAGGGTCAATTATTGGCACTTAGTACATTGGTGAAAGATGAAAGCTTAAAAAAAACGATTGAAGAGATGAAAATTCATGAGAAGGAACATTGTGAATTTTTTGAGTCAGAAATAAAAAGAAGAAAAATTACACCAACAAAGTTTTTACCACTTTGGGACTTACTTGGAGTAGGATTAGGTTTTGGATCAACTCTTCTTGGAAAAAAAGCTGCAATGCTATGTACTGCGTCTGTAGAAGAAGTTATTGATAAACATTATCAAAATCAAATAGATCAATTAGGTTCTGATGAAAAAGAATTAAAAAATAAAATTATTAAATTTAGGGAAGATGAATTACATCATAAAGATATAGCTTACGACGAAGGTGCGACTAAAAAAGGTTTATACTCAATAATGGACAAAATTATAAAAACTGGTTCGAAAATAGCAATTAATATTTCTGAAAAAATTTAGATATTAAGCCTGTAGCTCTACATCCCAATATAAATAATCCATCCAACTTTTATGTAAGTAATTTGGAGGAAAATTTTTACCATTGCGGTGTAAATCTTCAGTAGATGGTTGGTAAGGATATGAATTAAGCTTCATTCCTGATAATTTCAATAGTTTTCCACCCTTCTTTACATTACAAGCGGAACATGCTGTCACAACGTTATCCCAATTTGTTTCCCCACCTTTAGATCTCGGCAATAAATGATCAAAAGTTAATTCCTCCGCACTCCCACAATATTGGCAAGCAAATTTATCCCTAAGAAAAACATTAAATCTTGTAAAGCTTGGTTTTGATTGAGGCACTATGTAATCTTTTAGCGCAATAACACTTGGTAACTGCATGTTAAACGATGGACTTCTAACAATTCTATCATAACTACTAACTATAATAACCCTATCCAAAAAAACCGACTTTACAGTATCTTGCCATGACCATAATGACAAAGGATAATAACTTAGTGGTCTATAGTCTGCATTCAAAACTAATGCAGGACATTTTTCTAATGATACTTCTTGTTCAATAAAGCTATTCATACTTTAAGTTTAACTTAAATAAAAAACTATTTCAATATTTAGGATTTATTAAATTTTTTTAAAATATAATTTAATGCTATACTAGATGCTTCAATGGGAATATGATGATCACAATTTTTTATTAAATATGTCTCTATTTCTATATTATTTCTAATAAAAAAATCTTTTGCTTCCAACATGTAATTAGGTGAGACAACTTGATCCGAGTCGCCATGAATTAATAGTACATCTGTTGAAATTTTTTTCCTAGATTTAAGATCATCTTGATTAATTATTTTACCAGAAAAACCTACAATACAATTATATTTTTTTTTTGATGTTAAACCTAAATTTATTGACATCATACAACCTTGACTAAAACCAGATAAACAAATTTTATTATTTTCTAGATCAAATTCATTTTTTACTTCTTCAATAAATTGATTTAATTTACTCTCAGCTTTAATTGATTGCTCCAAAATATATTTAGTATCATCGTTTGTTAAATCAAACCACTGAAAACCTGATGGATTTATTATGCAGGTCTCGTGACCATTTGGACAAATAAAGATAGTATTAGGTAAATGTCTTTTCCAATTTAGTGATAACATACTAATATCTTTTCCATCTCCTCCGTAACCATGCAAAAGAATTATTGCATTTTTAATTTTTCTATTATCCTCGGGTTTAATAATGGTTGAATCCAGACAAAATGTCATACTGTATGATTTATGTTTTTTTATTTTTAAAACACCCTACAATATAATTATGATTTCTGGAATATTAGTAAAATTTTTATCTATTTTTTTATTAGTTGCAGTAGGAATTGTTTTAATTCTTGGGATTGGAACTTTATTCAAAGGTGGTGAAACTAGTAAAAAATATTCAAACAAACTTATGCAATTAAGAGTTTTAATACAATTTGTTGCAATAATTGTTTTGGTAGCATTTGCTTATTTTTTTAAAAACTAATTAAAATTGATTAGCCATTTAATAAATTCTTCATTTTCAAAATCAATGGACCCAATTATTCTTGCGAATTCTTTATTTTCTTTATTAAATAAAACTGAAGTCGGAATACCTCTTAAAGCTAATTTTTTAGCCAAAGTAATTTGATTATCTAAATAAAAATCCAAATTTTGTATGTTTAAGTCGTCAAAAAATTCTTGAGATTTTTGAATATTTTCTTTTCCAACATTAATAGGAAAAACTCTTAAATTATTCAAATTCTTATTATTTTGCAATTTATCTAAAGAAGGCATTTCCTCCTTACATGGAGCACACCATGTTGCCCAAAAATTTAATATTACTAATTTTCCCTCAAAGTCATTTAATCTTAATTCATTATTTTTTTTATCTAAAAACGTCAAATTATCGTATTTTTTTAAATTCTTGTGAATAACAACATTTTTAATATTAAGTTCATTATTAGCAAAAGCATTTGAAGTTAAAAAAATAAATAATATTAAAAATCTCATTTTAAATTGATATAATTAATTATCATGACAAAAAATAAAAACAACCATGCAATATGGAATACAAGAATAAAAAAAAATACATCATCCATTTTTCAGAAGATTGGAAGTTCTATTGATACTGATAAAAATCTTTATAAAGAAGACATTCTTGGATCCATTGCTCATGTTGAAATGTTATTTAAGCAAAAAATAATTTCATTTAAAATTAAAAATAAAATTATATATGGTCTTAAGAAAATTGAAAAAGAAATATATAAAAATAAATTTGAATATAATAAAAAATATGAAGATATTCACATGAATATAGAAAAGAGACTTTTTCAGATAATTGGAGATGAAGCAGGTTATGTTCATACGGCAAGGTCTAGAAATGACCAAGTAATTACTGATTTTAAAATATGGATAAAAAATTCAACAAAAGAAATTAATAATAATCTAAACAAGATTATAAAAACGACATTAAAAATTTCAGAAAAAAATATTGAAACTATTATGCCTGGTTTTACCCATCTCAAAAATGCTCAACCAATTTCACTTGGACACTATCTTATGGCTTATGTAGAGATGTTTAATAGAGACAAAAAAAGATTTACAAATAATTTGGAAAATCTAAATGAAAATCCCTTAGGAGTCTCAGCCCTAACAGGCACTTCTTTTAATATTGATAGATATTATACTACAAAAAAACTTGGTTTTAAAACACCAACAAATAATTCAGTTGATACAGTATCAGATAGAGATTTTGTTTTGGATTATTTATTTTGTTGTTCTGTTTGTTCAATGCATATTTCTAGAATTGCTGAGGAATTAATTATATGGTGTTCCGACGGATTTAATTTAATCAAATTATCAGACAAAATTGTCACTGGCTCTTCAATCATGCCACAGAAAAAAAATCCTGACCTTTTAGAATTTTTAAGAGGAAAAACTGGTCCAATTTATGGAAATTTATTTTCAATGTTTACAATTTTAAAAGGGTTACCATTATCTTATTTTAAAGATCTTCAAGATGATAAAGAATTAGTTTTTAAAACTAGTGAAACGCTTATTAATAACATAAAATTATTAGATGAGGTTTTAAATAATTTTAAACCAGATAAAAAAAAGATGTTAGAACTTGCGAATTCTGGATATATTACTGCAACAGATTTAGCAGATTATTTAGTAAAGAATCACTCGATATCTTTTAGAGAGGCTTATCAAAAAACTGCTGCTATAGTCAATTATGCTGAAAAAAAGAAAAAAAAACTTACTGACCTTACATTAAATGAATTAAAAAAAATTGAACCAAAACTTACAGCAGATGTATTAAAAGTTTTTAATGTTAAAAACTCTGTAAATTCAAAAAAATCCTATGGGGGGACAGCTTTTGATAATATTAAAAAAATGATATTGAGTTATAAAAAACAATTATGATAAAAAAAATTTTTTTTATTTTATTTATATTAACACTGGTTACAACATGTGGAAAAAAAGGTGATCCAGAATATAAAGAAAACCAATCAAAAATAATTGGCACTAATCGAATTGTGTTATAATGAAAGACAAAAAAAAAGAAATTTTTATTGAAAGGTTGAGTGTTGCTGAACTTGCAAAAAAATATTCTACCCCCTTGTATTGCTACTCATTTAATAAGTTAAGAGAAAATATTCATAATTTTAAGAAAGTATTTAGGACAATTAATCCATTAATTTGTTTTTCTGTAAAATCAAATTCAAATTTAACATTATTACGTGAAATCGGCAAACTTGGTTTAGGTGCTGATGTAGTTTCAATTGGTGAATTAATGGCTGCTTTGAAAGCAGATATTAAACCAAATCAAATAGTATTTTCTGGGGTGGGAAAAACAAATAATGAGATAGATTATGCTGTAAAAAAAAGAATACTTCTCATTAATGCAGAGTCAAAAAGTGAAATTCTAGAAATAGAAAAAATAGCAAAAAAAAATAAAAAGGTAGTTAATATCGGTGTAAGACTTAATCCAAATACTGATGCTAAAACTTTAAGTCAAATTTCAACCGGAAAAAAAGATAATAAATTTGGTGTTTCTGAAAAAACTTTTCTTAGTCTAATTAATTATATTAAAAATTCAAAACATCTAAAACTTAAGTGTTTAAGTGTGCATATTGGTAGTCAAATTTTAGATAATAAACCTTATGAAAAAATGCTTAAAGTTTTAAAAAGAATAATTAATAAATCAAATTTTCATTTTGAATACATCGATTTGGGTGGAGGTATGGGTATAAATTACGAAAATAAAAAGAAAATTCTTAATTTAAAAAAATATTCTTTAATTATTAAAAAATTTAAAAAAAAATATAAAAGCAAAATTATATTTGAACCAGGTAGATCAATAATTGCAAATACTGGTTATTTAATATCAAAAATAATTTATATTAAAGAAAGTGAAAAAAAAGAATTTATTATATTAGATGCAGCTATGAACGATCTAATGAGGCCTGCTTTATATAATGCAAAACATCGTATTATTCCAATAAATAAAAATAATAAAAAAGCAAAAAAAATTTATGAGTTCGTTGGTCCAATTTGTGAAACTACAGACAAATTTTCATCTCAAAAAAAATTTCAAAAATTATACGAAGGTGATTTAATCGCAATTTGTGATGTTGGAGCATACGGGATGTCATTAAGTTCAAATTATAATCTCAGACCAAAAGCTGCTGAACTACTTATTAAAAATTCAAAGGTAAAAGTTATTACTAAGAGACAAAATCTCAAAGACTTAATTTAGTTTTTTAAAAATGATAAAAGATTTTATATTTTCATTTTTTTTCTTTTTAGGAATAATTCTTATTTCTATAATTTTTCTACCTACTCTTTTATTACCTCAAAAATTTGTTTTATTTGGTGGAAAATTAATGGGGTACTGGTCAAGTATTTGTTTAAGATTATTTCTCTCTACCAAAATAATAATAAAAGGTAAGGAAAATATAATTACAAATAAGAAATTTTTCATTGCTGCATCTCATCAATCAATGTTTGAAACATTTTATCTTCAAACAATCTTTAATTATCCGATATTTATTTTAAAGAAAGAATTACTTTTAATTCCAATTTTTGGTTGGTATCTAAAAAAAATTGGATCAATTTCAATTAATAGAAATAAGATAACCAAAGAAAATTTAAATTTCTTTGATGACATTTTAGAAAAGGTTAAAAATTCAGAAAGACCACTAATTATTTTTCCTCAAGCAACCAGGGTTTTACCAACAGATAGAACTCCATTTAAAAAAGGTGTAGCAAGAATTTATGATGAACTAAAAATGCAATGTCAGCCAGTAGCAATTAATTCAGGTTATGTTTGGCCAAAAAAAGGAAAAAAAAAATCAAATAAAGATATTACAATTTCTATCTTAAAACCTATCGATGTAGGATTATCTAAAGAGAATTTTATAGAGACTTTAGAAAAAAAAATATACTCAGAACTTGATTTTTTGAGCTAACCTTTCATCGGCATCACAACAAAAATGCTATCAAAATCACCAGGATCTTTAATTAATGCAGGAGATCCAGTATCATTTAAAAATAACTCTATTTTTTCACCATCAAGCTGTGAGGCCACATCAATCAAATATCTAGAGTTGAAACTTATTTCTAAATCGTGTTCAAATTTAACAATTAGTGTTTCTTTACCATCGCCACTATTTGTATTATTTACAGATAAATTTAAAAGATCTTTAGATAAATTAAATTTTACTCCATCCTTTTTATCAAGGGAAACTGAGGCTACTCTATCCACAGAATTTAAAAATAATTTTAAATCAATTTCTAATTTTTTTTGATTATTTTTTGGAATTATTTGAATATAATTTGGAAACTTACCATCGATTAATTTTGAAATAAGAATACTGTTACTTAATTCAAACTTAATTTTTGATTTCATGTTTGAGATTTTTACATCACCATCATAACTATCAAGAAGTGCAGAAAGTTGAAAAATAGTTTTTTTAGGTAATATTATTGGCTCAAAATTAATTTTATTATTCAATCTTATCTTAGAAATAGACATTCTATGACCATCAGTAGCAACTGCAGTCAAAAAATTTTTATCTTCTACTTCAGACTGATGAAAATAAATGCCAGTTAAATAATGTCTTGTCTCATCATTTGATATACTAAATTTACATTTATTCAATAATTTTAATAGTTGTTTTGAATTTAACAAAAATTCATTCTGATCGAAAGTCTCATCTGTAAGAGGAAATTCTGAAGCATCAATACAGTTAAGATTAAAATTAGATTTTTCCGATTCCAAATGTAACTTATTTTTATCATTTAAAGTTAAATTGATTTTATTACCCGATGAAAACTTACGCACAATATCATACATAATAGAGGATGTTGTTGTAGTTTTTCCCTCCTCTAAAATTTCAATGTTATTTAAATTATGAATGAATATTAAGTCTAAATCAGTGGCTGTAATTGTTAATTTTGAATTTTGCGCATTTAATAAAATATTAGATAAAATTGGAAGAGTGCTTCTTTTTTCTATTACACCCTGACAGTAATTTAATGCTTGTTGTAAATCTTGTTGATTAACGTTAAATTTCATTTTCTTTATTATTATATAATATTTGATTTTTTAATTTATCGATATTTTGAACCATCTCTGGATCTTTTGCTTTCAATCTTTCAATGGTCTTTACTGAGTGAATAATTGTGGTGTGATCTCTATTAGAGAATTCACGACCTATTTCAGGAAGAGATTTAGATGTTAAAATTTTAGTTAAATAAATCGCTGTTTGTCTTGGTCTAACTAAGTACCTTGACCTTCTAGATGATAACATTTCATTTTTACTTATTTTAAAAAACTTACAAACCAATGTTTGGATTAAATCTATCGTGACTTTATTTTCAGATAAATTGAGTAAATCTTTTAATACCACTTTTGCTTCGGCTAAATTTGGCATTTTTTTATAAATTCTTGAAAAAGATACTAATCTATTAATCGCACCAACTAATTCTCTTATACTTGTTGAAATTTCATTACTAATAAAATCTTTAATTTCTTTTGAAATCTTAATTTCTTCATCATACAATTTATTTAGTTCACTAACTTTATTTTCAATAATTTTTTTTCTTAAATCTAGATCAGGTTTTTGAATGTCTACAACCAGACCGCCTGAAAATCTTGATTTTATTCTTTCTTGTATTCTAGATAATCTATTTGGGGCTCTATCAGCCGATATGATAATTTTTGATCCTTTTTCAATCAAAGCATTAAAAGTATGGAAGAATTCTTCTTGCATTGCCTCTTTACCATTCATAAACTGAATATCATCAATAAGTAAAACATCACTATTTCTAAAATATTCTTTAAATTTAACCATTTCATTCGATTTAATTGATTTTACAAATTGATACATAAATCTTTCTGCGGAAATAAACATTACCTTACAATTTTTTTTTGACTCATGGCCAATGGCATTAAGAAGATGTGTTTTTCCCATACCTACCCCTCCATATATGTACAAAGGATTATATTGTGAGTTATTTTCAGAAACTTTTAAAGATGCTTCAAAGGCTAATTTGTTACTTGAACTTGTTAAAAAATTTTCGAATTTTTTATTTGGATCAATACGATTATATTGGAGATATGAGTCTTTTATAAATGAGATGTTTTCATTAGTTTCAATATCAATTAAATTTTCTTTTTTTTTTTCAGTTTTTAAATTTTGCTCAACAATTTTAAACTCAATTCTAATTAAATCTTTTTTTATTCCTTTAATAATTTTTAAAATTTGATCTAAATATCTAGAGGTAATCCAATCACGAATAAATCTTGTTGGAACAGATAATAAAATATAATTATTAAATTCTTCAATGAAACTAATTTTCTTCAACCAACTTTCATAAATTTCAGAACCAAGAACACTTTTCATTTGAGACTGCACCATGTTCCAATCCAAATTATCAGATACTGTTTTATCAACTTTATGATTTATAAAAGTATTTTCCATAATTTAGGAGAAACTTCAGTTAGAGCTATAATAAAATTTTTGCAACAAATAATTTAGAAAATAAAAAAAAAATGGAATAATCAATTTAAAACATGGAGACTACGAGTATCCTATTACATATCAGCTAATAAAGGATGGAAAAAAAAATAGAGTTCTATCCAAAAAAATAAGTCAAAATTTTAAAGTTGTTATGATACACGGAAGCAAAGATAATTCAGTGCCAAGCATTTATTCAAAAAAAGTATTAAAAATATTTAAAACTAATAAAAAAAAATTAGTGATTATTAAAAATGGTGATCATAGCCTATCTTCACAAAAATGGTTAAGAATTTTAAAAAAAGAACTTGATTTAATTGTTAACTAACTTCTTTTATTTTCGGATTTGATGTAAGTGGATGATCAAGTTTGTTTATCATTTCTTTTGGACAAACTTGAATAAAATTTTTAACTTCATTATCAAAATTATCTATAATCTTTTTAGATAATTCTGAATTTGTTTCTTTAAAATGCTCTAAAACTAATGTTTTTAAATAATTTTTCCAATAATCAGTTTCAACATCTTGCCAAACAACTGACTCTGGATTTACTTTTTTTTCAAAATCTTCAGAAATATCATAAATAAATGCCATCCCTCCTGTCATACCAGCTGCAAAATTATCTCCAACTGCTCCAAGGATTACGGCTGTTCCTCCAGTCATATATTCACAACCATTAGAATCACATCCTTCAACAACTGTTATAGCGCCAGAATTTCTAACTGCAAATCGATCACCAGCTTGTCCTGCAGCAAAAAGTTTACCAGATGTAGCTCCGTAAAGAACGGTATTTCCGATAATCGTATTTTCAAATGATATTAAATTACTTTCATCTGGTATCTTAATTACAATTGTTGCTCCTGATAAGCCTTTACCAACATAATCATTTGCATCTCCTTTTAAATTTAATTTTAATCCCTTTGTTGAAAAAGCTCCAAAAGATTGTCCTGCAGAACCTTTAAAGTTTAAAGTCAGAAAGTTAACATCTAATTTTTCATTGCCATACTTTTTATAAAGATAGTGAGAAATTCTTGTACCAACCGCTCTATTAGTATTCTTAATAATAAATTCTTTTTCAATTTTTTCTGAATTATCTAATAATTTTTCTATCTCAGGCCAAATTTCTTGATCTAAAGTTTTAGGAACTTCATTTATCTCTTGAGACTCACAATACCTTTTATTATTACCTGGGTCAGCTTGAACAAATAAAGGACTCAGATCTAAATCATCTAAATTAGATGAAGCTTTATTTACTTGCATTAATAAGTCTGTTCTTCCAATAATATCATTTAATGATTTAAAACCTAGCTCAGCTAAAATTTCTCTAACTTCAGAGGCAATAAAAGTAAATAAATTTACTACTTTCTCTGGTGAGCCAGAAAATTTTTCCCGTAATTTTTCATCTTGAGTACAAACACCAACTGGACAGGTATTTGAATGGCATTGTCTTACCATAATACATCCCATTGCAACTAAAGCAGTTGTGGCAACCCCGTATTCTTCAGCTCCCATCATGGCGGCAATAACAACATCCCTACCAGTTTTAATACCACCATCCGTTCTTAAAGTAACTTTATGTCTTAAATTATTTAAAGTAAGAACTTGATTTGCTTCTGTTAAACCCATTTCCCAGGGTATACCAACATACTTTACACTCGTTTGTGGAGTAGCTCCAGTTCCACCATTATGACCTGAGATCAGAATTATGTCTGCCTTTGCTTTTGCTACTCCTGCAGCAATCGTTCCTACACCTGATGAGGCAACTAATTTCACTCCAATTCTAGCTTTTGGATTTATTTGCTTTAAGTCATAAATTAATTGAGCCAGATCCTCAATGGAATAAATATCATGATGAGGTGGAGGAGAAATTAAGGTAACTCCAGGAGTTGAATGTCTTAATCGAGCTATTTCATTTGTAACTTTAAATCCGGGTAATTGCCCACCTTCACCAGGCTTTGCTCCTTGTGCAATCTTTATTTCTATTTCATTACAATTATTTAAATAATTTACTGTTACCCCAAATCTTGCTGAGGCGATCTGTTTCACTCTTGAATTTGCACTATCTCCATCATTCAAAACTTTAAATCTTTTTTCATCTTCACCACCTTCACCACTACAAGATGCTCCTTTAATTCTATTCATTCCTATAGCTAAAGTTTCATGTGCTTCTTTTGATAATGCTCCATGAGACATACTTCCACTACCAAATCTCTTTAAAATTTTTTCAATAGGTTCTACCTGTGATAATTCAATTGGTGAGCCTAATTTCTTTTTTCTAAAATTTACTAGATCTCTTAAATTAATTGGAGGTAAATTATATATGCCTTGTGCGTATTTTTTGTATGCATCATATGAGTTTGATCCGACTGCACTCTGTAAAAGGTGTATAAGCTTCCCTTGATATTGATGAGTTTCACCATTTTTTCTGTATCTATAAATACCCCCAATAGGTAATACAGTTTCTGTGCTTTCGAATGCTTCTCTATGAATTTCTCTTATTTTCTTTTCAATACCAATCAAGCCAATTCCTGATATTTTTGAAGTCACTCCAGGAAAATAATCATCTACTACTGTTCTACTAAGTCCAACAGTTTCAAAATTACACCCTCCTCTATAAGAGCTCAAAACCGAAATTCCCATTTTCGACATTATCTTTAAAAGTCCTGCATTTACGGATTTAATATATCTTTGAACGCATTCATCAAAGCTAAATTGACCAAAAAGTTTTTTTACATGTCTTTGGTATAAACTGTCAAAAGCTAAATATGGATTAACTGTGGTAGCCCCAACTCCTATTATGGTTGCAAATGAGTGTGTATCTAAAGCTTCTCCTGACTGAACATTAATAGAAACATAACCTCTCAATTTTTTCTTAATTAAGAAAGTATTTATCGCACCAACACATAATAACATTGGCATCGGTAATTTTTGTGCAGAAAGATCTTTATCGCTTAGAATAAGCTGTGTCACACCCTGTCTTACAGCAATTTCTGCCTCTTTTTGAATTCTTTTAATGGCACTTGCTAAATTTTCATCTTGTGCAAATGTACAATCTATATTTATAGAGTTTTTACCAAAAAAATTGATAAATTTATTAAATTGTGAATTAGATAAAATCGGACTGTTTAGGACATAAATATTTTCTTTTGTTAAAGTATCAAAATCTAAAATATTCCCCAAATTACCAAATCTTGTTTTTAAGCTCATCACTTTATTTTCCCTTAAAGAGTCTATTGGAGGATTAGTAACTTGACTAAAATTTTGTCTAAAAAAATGATATAGTGGCCTATACCTATCAGATAAAACAGCTAAAGGTGTATCGTCTCCCATAGATCCTGTTGCCTCTTTGGCGTCCTCGGCCATAGGATGTAAAATAAGTTCCAAGTCCTCTAAACTTATTCCAAAAGTATATTGTCTTCTCCTTAAATTCTCTCCTTCAAAACTATTTTGTTCATTAGCAATAATTAATTTTTCATCTAAATCAATAATTTGAGAGTTAAAATGCTTAAACTCTTTTGCTAAATAATCTTTTATTTGATTATTTGAAAAGATTTTTCCTTTTTCAATTCTTACACCAATAATTTCACCTGGACCTAATCTACCTTTGGATAAAATCTTTTTTTCATTTAATTCTATCATTCCTGTTTCAGATCCTGCAAAAAGCATTTTATCTTTAGTGACAGCATATCTAAGAGGTCTAAGTCCATTTCTATCATTTGCAGCAATAACCCATTCATTATCTGTAGCGGCAATAGCAGCTGGTCCATCCCAAGGTTCCATTGTACTATTTAAAAAATTAAACAATTGTTGATGATTTTTTGGAAGAGTTTTATTTTTTTTTGACCATGCATCTGGTACTAACATTAATTTAGCTAAAGGTGCGGGCTGACCTGATTTATTTAGTAATTCAAAAACATTATCTAATGCTGCAGAGTCAGAAACACCTTTTTGTATAACAGGTTTTAAATTTTCTATATCATCGAAAAGTGGGCTACTCATTTCTTGCTCATGAACTCGCATCCAATTTTTATTTCCTTTATAAGTATTAATTTCTCCATTATGAGCAATAGCTCTAAATGGTTGGGCTAAACTCCAACTGGGGGCTGTATTAGTTGAAAATCTTTGATGAAATATTGCATATCGTGAAATAAATCTTTTATCTTTTAAATCTAAATAAAAATCTGATATCGCCTCAGCTAGATACAGTCCTTTATAAATAATTGATTTTGAACTAATTGAGCAAATATAAAAATTATTTAATGATAGCTCAAATGCTTTATTTTCAATTTTTTTTCTTGTTTCATAAATTTTTCTTTCTAAATTTTTATCTATTAAATTTGAATCATTTGGCTTAAATAATACTTGAATAATTTCCGGCATAGTCTGAAATGCCTTTTCACCTAAAATTTTAGGATTTACAGGAACTTGTCTCCAACCATAAATGCTAAAATCATTTTTAGTCAACTCACTTTCTACGATAGTTTTACAACTTTCTTGAGAAGAATAGTCATTTCTTGGTAGAAAAATCATACCAACACAAATTTCTGAATTATCATAGTCATGCCCTGTCACTTCGATTTTTTCTATAAAAAAATCTTTTGGAATTTCAACATGTATGCCTGCTCCATCACCTGTTTTTCCATCAGCATCAACAGCTCCTCTATGCCAGACTGCTTTTAAAGCCTCGATACCATATTCAACAATTCTTCGAGATTTTTTTCCTTCTGTTGAAGCAATTACGCCTACTCCACAAGCGTCATGTTCCATGTCTTTTGAATAAACATTGTTTTCAGTCAAAAGTTTAAGATTTTTTTTATAATTATCCATTAAGCTACTTTTATTTTTTTCTGTTCATTGCTTTCTAAATAAGTTTTCATAGCTTCTGCAGCATCTCTGCCATCTTTTATAGCCCAAACAACAAGTGATGCACCTCTAACTATATCTCCCGCAGCAAACACACCTTTTAAATTTGTTTCCATGGTATCAAAATTAGTTTTTAAAGTTCCCCATTTTGTTACTTGTAATTCTTTTGAGTCGAACAAATATGGCAAGTCTTCAGGATCAAATCCAAGAGCCTTAATGACCATGTCAGCCTTGATTTCAAATTCGGAACCCTCTTTCACTTGAGGTCTTCGTCTACCTGAATCATCTGGTTCACCTAATTGGATTTGATCTACAACTAATTTTTCTATTTTATTTATGCCTTTAAATTCTTTTGGACTTGATAACCAAACAAATTCTACACCTTCTTCCTCAGCGTTTGCAACCTCTCTTGCAGAACCTGGCATATTTTCTTTGTCTCTTCTGTAAAGACATTTAACTGATTTAGCTTTTTGTCTTACCGAGGTTCTAACACAATCCATCGCAGTATCACCGCCTCCAATAACAACAACATTTTTTCCTTCAGCATTTAAAATTCCTTTATCAAATAGTTCTACTTTATCTCCTAATCCTTTTTTATTTGATGCTGTTAGAAATTCCATGGCTGGAAAAATATTTTCTAAATCATTTCCTGGTAAATTAATTTCTCTTGGCTTATATACTCCTGTTGCAATCAAAATTGCATCATGCTTTTTTCTTAATTGTTCTAAGTCAGCATCTTTACCAACTTCGAAGTTTTGAACAAATTCAATACCACCCTCATTAAGAAGCTTGGTTCGTCTTTCGACTACATGTTTTTCTAATTTAAAATTTGGAATACCATAAATTAATAAACCTCCAGCACGATCATAACGGTCATAAACAGTTATTTTATATCCATTCTTTCTTAATTGTTCAGCTGCTGCTAATCCTGCTGGTCCTGCCCCTATGATACCGACGCTTTGATCTTTTTCATATTTTACCTCAATTGGTTTAACCCAACCTTGTTCCCACGCATTATCTGTTATGTATTTTTCCATCGATCCAATGGTAACTGTGCCATGCCCAGACTGTTCAATAACACAATTTCCTTCACAAAGACGATCTTGTGGACATATTCTTCCACAGACTTCGGGCATATTGTTTGTACTTTGAGATAATTCGTAGGCTTCTTGCAATCTTCCCTCTGCTGTTAATTTTAGCCAATCCGGGATATTGTTGCTAAGAGGACAGTGGACTTGACAAAATGGAACTCCACACTGAGAACATCTGCTTGATTGCTCTTCAGCTTTTTTTTTAATAAAATCATCATAAATTTCATTAAAGTCTTCTTTTCTGTTGGCCACTTCTCTTTTAGGTGGAGTTTGTTGACCTATTTTTACAAATTTTAACATTTTATCAGTCATATATTTTTTAAAATCAGGGCAAAATATACATTGTTTTTTATAGTAAAAGAAATATTTAGGTCAATATATATGACCTATATTTAGTCAAAATTAGCTTAAAATATAGAAATTTTAATTTTTGCATACCTAATATGATTAAATCGAATTGTTTTAAAAGGATATTTTTTAAGTTACGACACTTATATGTTCAGAGATTTTATAGAAATTTTAATTCTATCAGCGATTCAAGGAATATCTGAATTTTTGCCGATAAGTTCATCAGCTCATTTAATTATAGTTTCTAGCCTCTATGATCTAAAAGCAAGCTCACTATTAATTGATATAAGTTTACATTTAGGTTCTTTGTTGGCTATAATATTTTTTTTTAGGAAAGATTTATTTAATCTAAAAAATAATCAAAAATTATTAAAATTAATCATAATTGGCTCTATACCACTTATGGTTTTTGGATACATACTACATTCGACTGGATTAATCCATCTTTTGAGAAATATTAAAGTTATAGCATGGACAACATTATTTTTTGGTATAATTCTATACTTTGCTGATCAGAGAAAAATTGATCAAAATATTTCATCTAATCTAAATGTAAAATCTATTATATTTATTGGTTTATTTCAAATACTTGCATTAATACCAGGTGTCAGTAGAGCAGGAATTACCATGACAGCTGCAAGATTTTTAAAATTCAATAGGGTAGACTCAGGTAAAATTTCATTTTTACTTTCTATTCCCGCCCTAGTGGGAGCAAGTTTTCTTGGATTAAAAAATTTAAAAAATGAGACTTTAGAGATAAATATATTAATAATTATTGCTGTAGTTTTATCTTTTCTTTTTTCCTATACAACAGTAAAGTTTTTTTTAAATTATCTAAATAAATTTTCTTTAAATATCTTTGTAGTTTATAGGTTAATAATTGCACTAATTTTACTAACTATAATTTATTTTTAAAACGATCTTTTTGTCAAAGGTAGTAATTGAGATAACAAAACACCACATAATATGAAAAAACATCCTAATAAATTATTAATACCTAATATTTGATTTAACAAAAACCAAGCAGAAATAGTTGCAAAAACTCCCTCCAATGAAAAAATTATTGCTGCTGGAGCTGGTGTTATATTCTTTTGAGCATAAATTTGTAAAACAAAGGCAAATCCACCTGAGAGTATTCCTGCATATAAAATTGAAACTATTTCATTTAAAATATTTTCAATTATAAATTCTTCATAAATTAATCCGATCACAAAAGAAAATAAAGCTACCAATAAAGTTTGAATTGCACCTAAGGTTAAAGGTAAATTATATTTGGTGACTATTATTCCAGTAAAAATGATATGTGTACTCCAGAACAAAGCACCTAAAATAACAAGGGTATCCCCAAGCCTTACTGTTGCGTCGTGAAAATTTGTAAGAAGATATCCGCCAATTAGACATAGAACAACAGAAGGCCAAACGCTCCAATGAATTGTTTTTTTTTTAAAAATGAAAATTATTATTGGTACCATTGGAACATAGAAAATTGTAAAAAATGCTGCGTTTGCTACATCTGTGTATAGAAGAGCAACCTGTTGTAATGCAGAACCTAAAAAAAGTGATAAACCTATTAAAAAAGAGAGTATAACAAATGTTTTTAAATCTAATTTAAACTCCGACTCAAATTTTTTAAATTCGAATAAGAAAGCAAGAGGAATGATTGCTAAAAATCCCACAAAAAATCTTACAGCATTAAAAGTGAATGGACCTATATCATCCATGCCCGTATCTTGTGCGATAAAAGTGGTTCCCCAAATAAATGTACACAATAAAGCGCTTAATAATGAAACAGTTTTTGACATACTTCTTAAACCGCTAATTTATATGCAAAGTTTTTACCCAAGTTTTCTTTTATATCATTATTAAAACGGGCTGCTTCTGCACCATCAATAATTCTATGATCATAAGATAATGATAAAGGCAACATTGTTCTTGTTACAAATTTACCATTAAGAAAAACTTGTTTTTTTTCAGATTTACCAACACCTAAAATTGCAACCTCTGGAAAATTTATAATCGGTGTGAAAAACGAGCCACCAATTCCACCTAAACTTGTTATTGTCATAGATCCACCGAATAATTCTTTTTTATCAATTTTAAGATTTCTACATTCATCACTTAATTTTTTAAGCTCAGAACTTATTAAATTAATATTTTTATTGTCTGCATTTCTAAGTTTTGGAACCATTAAACCATGTGGGGTATCTACAGCTATACCAATATGAAAATATTTTTTGATAGTCATTTTTCCTTCTTCTATTTCATCAATAGAACTATTAAAATTTGGAAACTTTTTTAATGATGCTGATAAAGCTTTAACAATAAATGCTAAGGGTGTGATTTTTTTCTTTTCACCCGTATACATATCAGTTAATGATTTTCTAAATTCTTCAAGCTCTGTAATGTCTGCCTCATCATGATTAGTTACATGAGGTATGTTAGTCCATGAATTCATTAAATATTTGGATGATAATTTTTTTACTCTTGGAATATCTTTGATTTCAATTTCTCCAAATTCAGAATGAGAATATTCCTGTCTTATCTTTTTATTATCTTTAGTTTCATTACTTGCTGTATTTTTTGATTTCGACGCTACAAATAACTTAATATCACTCTCAATAACTCTACCCTTTCGTTGGCTACCAATAACTTGATTGATATTCACCCCAAGCTCTCTTGCAAATTTTCGAACTTTTGGACTTGCTGATGAAATACCTTTATCCCTATTTTGACTAGTTGAAGTTTCATAAACTTCAGGTTTTACAATCTGGGTTTTTTTAAGCTCTTTTCCAATTACTGTTTTTTTTTCAACCTTTTTCTGAATTTCTGATTTACTTTCTAAAATTAATATTAAATCACCTTCTGAAACTTTATCTCCTACTTTTATTTTTAACGTTTTAACTCTACCATCTGAATTTGATGGAATTTCTACGCTTGATTTATCACTCTCTATTGTGATTAAAGGATCGTTTTTTTTTAGTATTTGTCCTTCTGATACTAAAACTTCTATCACTTCTACATCTTTAAAATCTCCTATGTTCGGTACTTTTATCTCAATATCTGACATTATGATTTAGTTGGCATAGGTTTATTAGGATCAATTTTATATTTTTTGATAGCTTCTTTTGCATATTTAGATGCAATTAGTTGCTCTTTGGCTAATACACTTAACCCATATGTAACAATATGCTCTTTATCAACTTCAAAAAAATTTCTTAAATTTTTTCTTGTATCACTTCTCCCAAATCCATCTGTTCCTAATGAATAAAAACTTTTATTTACATAAGGTCTAATTTGATCTGAATTTATTCTTATGTAATCAGAGGCAGCCAAAATAGGTCCTTCTGTTTTACCTAAACATTTTGCAACATAAGATTTTTTTGGTTCTTTATCTGGATTTAAAAGATTATATCTTTCTGTCTCTAAACCATCTCTCCTAAGCTCATTAAAACTTGTTACACTCCATATTTCACTATCAATTTGATATTCTTTTTGGAGAATTTCTGCACCTTCCATCATTTCCCTTAAAATTGCACCAGAACCTAAAAATTGAATTTTAGTTTTTTTGTACTTGTTAAATTCTTTAATCTTATACATCCCTTTTAAAATTCCTTCTTCACAAGATTTATCTTTTGGCATTGCAGGGTGAGGATAATTTTCATTCATAGTTGTAATGTAGTAAAAAATATTTTCTTTTCTTTCATGCATTCTTTTTAATCCCTCTCTAAAAATAACTGCTAATTCATAATGAAAAGTTGGATCATATGATACACAGTTAGGAATAGTTGATGCCATCAAATGACTATGGCCATCTTGGTGTTGTAAGCCCTCTCCTGCTAAAGTCGTTCTTCCAGCTGTAGCCCCAATTAAAAAACCTCTAGACTGACTGTCTGCACCTGCCCACGCAAAATCTCCAATTCTTTGGAATCCAAACATTGAGTAAAAAAGATAAATAGGTATCATTTCAATATCATGGTTTGTATACGAAGTTCCTGCCGCAATCCAAGACGACATTGCTCCGGCTTCAGTTATTCCCTCCTCTAAAACTTGTCCGCTTTTTTCTTCTCTATATGAACTTAATTGTGCAGAGTCCTCAGGTTCATATTTTTGACCTTCATGAGCATAAATTCCCACTTTTTGAAAGAATCCCTCCATGCCAAATGTCCTAGCTTCATCAGGGATTATTGGAACCAATCTAGGTGCAACATTTTTATCTCTCAAAAGATTTGTTAACATTCTCACTAAAGCCATGGTAGTGGACATTTCTTTTTGACCTGTTGATACTTTCATATTATCAAAAATATCTTTAGGAGGAGCTTTTATCGGTTTTGCATAAGTAGTTCTTTCTGGTATGAAACCACCCAGTTGAAGTCTTCGTTCTTTAATATATTTTATCTCAGGAGAATTTTGGTCTGGTTTGTAATATTCGATATTTTTAACCTGTTGATCTGTTAAAGGGACATCAAATCTATCTCTGTAATACATTAAATCATCAACATCTAATTTCTTAGTTTGGTGAGTAGTGTTTACACTTTCTCCACTTTTACCCATTCCATAACCCTTAATAGTCTTTGCAATAACAACCGTTGGACTGCCAATATTTTTGGAGGCTTTGTCATAAGCAGCAAAAACTTTATGAGGATCGTGGCCTCCTCTATTTAATCTCCAAATATCTTTGTCAGAGAGGTTAGAAACTAATTCTTTTGTTTCTAAATATTTTCCAAAAAATTTTTCTCTAACATATGCTCCATCTCTTGCTTTCATTGCTTGATATTCACCATCAACAGTCTCGTTCATTGTTTTTACTAGATGTCCTGTACTATCATTTGCTAATAATGGATCCCAGTAAGAACCCCATATTACTTTAATAACATTCCAACCTGCTCCTCTAAAAATTCCCTCTAACTCTTGAATAATTTTTCCATTCCCTCGTACAGGCCCATCTAATCTTTGAAGGTTACAATTTACAACAAATATTAAATTATCTAATTTTTCTCTTGCGGCTAAACCTATTGCTCCTAAAGATTCTGGCTCATCCATTTCCCCATCACCTAAAAATGCCCAAACTTTTCTACCTTCATCTTTTATCAAACCTCTGTTTATTAGATACTTCATATATCTAGCTTGATAGATTGCTAACATTGGACCTAGCCCCATTGATACAGTTGGAAATTGCCAAAATTTTGGCATCAACCAAGGATGTGGGTACGATGATAAACCACCAGGTTTGACTTCTTGTCTAAAGCTATCTAATTGTTTTTCACTTAATCTTCCTTCAAGAAAAGCTCTTGCATACATACCAGGTGCGCTATGACCTTGAAAATAGATTAAATCACCACCAAATTTATTATTTTTGGCTCTCCAAAAGTGATTCATTCCAACATCATAAAGAGTTGCAGCTGATGCAAAAGTTCCGATATGTCCACCAAGTTCTGGAAATTTTTTGTTAGCTCTCACTACCATTGCAGCAGCGTTCCATCTAATCAACGATCTAATTCTTCTTTCTATATTTTGATCACCATTAGATTTCTTTTCCTCGCTTACAGGAATTGTATTTATATATGGTGTGTTTTGAGTATAAGGAATATTAGCTCCCTCCATATATGCTTTATTAATTAATTCTTTGATTAGGTAATGAGCTCTATCGTTACCATCTTTTTCAATAACATCTGAGAGAGATTCGAGCCACTCACTTGTCTCTAACGGATCAATATCTCCTTCATTTATGACTTGAATTATTTCTGTTTTTTTCTTTTTAGTATTTTCAGTTAATATTATTTTTTCTTCATTTCTTTTCAAAGAATTCTCAGCTTCTTGAATTAAATTTTCTGTATTTTTTGGAACATCTTCAGGTGAAGAGGATTTTTGATTTGAGCTCGATATATTTAAAAGTAAATCACCTTTTGAAACTTTATCTCCAACTTTTACTGCTATAGACTGTATTTTTCCAGAAAAAATTGAAGGTATTTCCACACTTGATT
The DNA here is from genome assembly GCA_902632515.1 of uncultured Pelagibacteraceae bacterium. The sequence goes on along the minus strand of CACPDA010000009.1, from coordinate 5,417 downwards.
TATCACTTTCTATTGTGACAACTGGATCATCTTTTTTAATTTCTTGTCCCTCTGTAACTAACAATTCTATTACTTCTACTTTTTCAAAATCACCTATGTCAGGAACTAATAATTTTTCAGTCATTTTTTATGTTTATACACTATAAAAATGTAGTTAATTGCAAATCTTAACACATTCTGCACAATTTTTTGACACTCTTTGCGTACATGCTTCAAAAATGATAAAAAAGTTATTAAAAACTCTTATTCAACCAAAAGTTAGCTCCTATGTAGATGCTAAAATATGGATACAAAAAATTTTACTAGAGGAAAAATACGGAAAAATTAATTCCTAACTTCTCTCTACACACACAGCTATTCCCATGCCACCACCTATACAAAGTGATGCACAACCTTTATTTTTTTTTTGCCTTTTCATTTCATGAATTAAAGTGACCAATATTCTTGCTCCCGAAGCACCAATAGGATGACCTAGGGCAATAGCACCTCCATTAACATTAACTTTCTTTATGTCAATGCCTAGCTCACGAATAACTGCTATACTTTGAGCTGCAAAAGCTTCATTAATTTCAAATAAATCAATTTCATCTAAACTCCATTTTGCTTTTTTTGATGCTTCTTGAATAGCCTTTATTGGACCTAAACCCATTAAAGCAGGATCTACTCCAACAGAAGACCATGATACTATTTTTGCTAACGGAATTATCGATTTTTTTTTTGCTTCTTCTACTGACGTTAATAATAAAGCTGCAGCTCCATCATTTATTCCTGAAGAGTTTCCTGGTGTAACTGTTCCATTCTCTTTAAAAACTGTTTTTAATTTTTCTAAATCTGTAATTTTTAGACCTTTTCTGGGATGCTCGTCTTTATCTAATTTATTTTCACCATGATTTATCTTAATTAATTCATCATCAAATTTATTTTTATTTATAGCTAATTCTGTTTTTTTTTGGGAATCTAAAGCAAATTTATCTTGTTCTTGTCTTGAAATATTAAATTTTTTAGCAATATTTTCAGCTGTTACCCCCATATGATAATTATTAAATGCATCCATTAATCCATCGTTAATCATTGTGTCTAATAATTTATCTTCTGAAACTTTTTTTTCATCTCTATAAAAAATTGAGTGAGGGGCAATTGACATATTTTCTTGACCACCACAAATAACATTTTTAACATCTCCTAATTTAATTGATTGATATGCTGAAATAACAGCTCTTAAACCAGAACCGCAAACTTGGTTAATAATGTATGCCGGCTTTGAGAAAGGTATATCAGCATTAATTGCTGCTTGTCTTGCTGGATTTTGTCCACCTCCAGCAGTCAATACTTGTCCCATTATAACTTCATCTATTTCTTCATGATTTGTTTTTGTCCTTTTTAATAATTCTTTGATAACTATAGATCCAAGCCGATCAGCTTTTACATTTTTTAAAGAACCTTTGTATGCACCTATTGGTGTTCTTAAACCGTCAAGAATTACAATTTCCTCACTTTTATTGATCATAAATTTTAAATTTGTCTTATAATTAAAATACACTAAAAATTAATATACGATAATTAAATAAAATAAAAATTGCGCCTGTAGCTCAATTGGATAGAGCGCTTGGCTACGGACCAGGAGGTTCTGGGTTCGACTCCTAGCAGGCGCACCAAAAAAATAGGATTGATACATTAAAATTAAGAATATAAAAAATAAATCTGATTATGGAGAAAATTTCTTTAATAATTCCTGCAAAAAATGAAAAAGAGAGTTTAGAGGCTGTTTTAAGTGAAATTGAAAATAATCCATATGTTTATGAAAAAATTTTGGTAGTAGATAGTAATGAAGATAATTCAATTCCAATTGCAAAAAAATTTAATTGCAAAATTATTATTCAGAAAAAAAAAGGTTATGGGTCAGCAATAATAGAAGGCTTTGAGAATGCCAAAAGTGAATATGGCTGTATTTTTAATGCTGATTACTCGTTCGACCCAAAATATTTTAATGAGTTAATTCAAATTTCCAGAAATTATAATTTTGTTTTTGGAACTAGGTATACTAAAAATTCAGGTAGTGATGATGACGATATAGTCACTCTAATTGGAAACAAAGTCTTCTCATTTATTACTCGATATTTTTTAAGAATAAATCTTTCAGATATTTTATTTACATATGTTCTTTGTAATGTAGATTTATTTAAAAAATTAGCGCTAAAAAATGATGATTTTAAGCTTTGTATAGAACTTCCTGTTAAAATTAAATTTAATAACCACTCTTATACAGAGTTATCAATGAAGGAACGAAAAAGGTTCGGGGGGCAAAAAAAAGTAAATGCTTTGATTGATGGGTTATATATACTCATTGAAATTATAAAAAGTTTTAAATACTTTATTATCACAAAATAAATTATTTATGGCTATACCTTTTTTTTCTATAGATTTAAGTAACAAAGAATTTTTTAAAATAATTAAAGATTTTTTTCTTCCTATAAATTTAGATAAAAGTCAAAATAAAATAAATTTATTGTTAAATGAAAGATTTAAAAATAAATATATCAATATATTGCCCTCTGCAAGACTTGGATTTTATTTAACCTTAAAAAAAAATCTTAAGGAAGGAGATGAAATAATTTTTTCTTCTATGAGTTTCCCTTTATATTTAAAGATAGCTTCTGAACTTAAACTTAAAATAAAATTAGTTGATGTTGATAGTGATACTATGAACATTAATCATAAACTTTTAGAGGAAAAAATATCACAAAATACGAAATGTATCGTTGTAACACATCTGTTTGGATACCCTTGTAAAATTGATGAAATTAAAAAAATTACTAAAAAAAATAATATTCTTCTAGTTGAAGATTGTGCACAATCTTTTGATACATTTTATAAAAACACTGAAACAGGAATGTTTGGTGATGTTGGAATTTTTAGTTGCAGTTTAATCAAAATACCCACAACTCTCAGTGGTGGAATATTAATATCATCAAATAAAGAATTGAATGAATATATAAATAATTGGACTGAAAAAAATATTAAATTTTCATTCAAAAAAAAAATTTTATTATTTGTAAAAAATATTGTTTCAGTAATAAATTCTTATCCTTTGTTATATTCAATACTGACATCAAAAATTTTTTTCTTTCTAGATAAACTTAATCCAAGAATTTATAGAAAAATAATTTATTCTGGTATGGGTATTTCAAAAAAAAAATTTGATGCAATGGAGAGATCTACTCTCTCAAAATATCAAATTGAGTTTGGTTTAGGGCAATTAAAAAAGTTGAGCCAAATGAAAATAAAGAGAAAAGCAAATATAGAATATTTAATTGCAAATATCAAAAGTTTAGAAAATATAGAATTGTTGAATTATGAAAATGATATTGATTGGAATTATCAATATTTTGTGATCAAAATAAAAAAAAATTTCGAAAAATTTAATAAAATATTATTTAAGCAAGGAATTCATGCAATGGAAGAAAATGTATGGAATTGTTTGGATTATGATTATGAGATTCAAAACTATAATGATAATTTTGAAATTACATCAAAAAATAACCCTAAACTCCTTAGAATTCAAAATTCATCTTATCTAAATAAAAATCATTTGGACAAAATAATTATGGGTATAAAAAAAGCTCATGAGCAATCAAAATAAAAAAAGAAAAAAAAGTATAGATGGTCACTTTTCAGAATCTATTGATTTAAGATTTTTCACAGAAAAAAATCAAGTGTTTGATAAATATAATACAATTCACGGTGAAGGGAATTCTATTTCAAATATCAGTTATAATAAGATTGGGGAAATGATTAAGCCAATTTTAAAAAATAATTTTATTTTAGATGTAAAAAAAAATATAATTAGTTGCAACGGAAGTGCTAAAATTGTCGATATTCATAATTTTTTAATTAAAAAAAAAAGATACTGTCCCTTTTTTCCATCTTATCCAGGGATAACAGTTGGTGCATGTGTGGCTAATGGTGTTCATGGTATAAATTCAAAAGATGGAATTTTTAACGATTATGTTTCTGAAATTACAATTTTCAATCCCAATTTTGGTTATAAAATTCTGTCAAATAAAAAGAATAAGAAACTTTTTCAATTGACTAAAAACGGGTTTGGTTTAACAGGTATAATTACTCAAATAAAATTAAAAGTATTTAATCTTAAACATTCAAAGTATAAAATAAAAATTATCAATAAGAGTGATTTGTATAAAAGTTATCAATTAATTAAAAAATCAAATTGTGAGATTAATCAAAACTCATTTTATGTTGATTACAATAAAGAAGATCTGTTTGTCGGTAGGATAATTACTGGGAAAAAAATTATCGAAAAAAATATCAAATTATCAAATTTAAGATTACGTAAAATACCAGATATAAGAATTAAATTTTTTAATAACGAATTAATAAAAAAAATATTGTTTCAAACAAATTTTTTTCTTGAAAGGTTTAAATTTTTTTTTAAAAGAGAAACAAATATAAATAATCTTTTATTCACATCAAATTTCAATACTTCTTATTTTTTATTTCAATCAAAAAAATTTATAGAATATCAGAATATCATTCCTGAAAAAAAAATAGAACTTTATCTTTTAGAGTTTAAAAACCTTCTAAAAAAATATAAACCAAACATATCTTTATTACATCTTAAAATTTTTAATAAAAGAGGAAAAGGTTATGAATTTACAGAAAAAGGACTTGCTATAGCTATTCATATAATTTGTGATAAAAATTTTAATCAATTTTATGATAAAATTTTAAAATTAGATTTAAAATTTAATTGTAAAATTAATTTATATAAAAATAGTCTTATTAATAAAAAGATTATCAATATGTTTTATCCATCTCATACAAAAAAATTTCTTAAGAATATAAGAATGATTAATAAGAAATATATTTTTGTAAATAATTTTTTTAACAAATAAGAATGAAACTAATATCTTTTATAATCCTTTTTATTAAAAACATGAGTAACTATGGTTACTTAAATTCAATCAAAATAATTTTTCATGAATTAATTTTTTTTAAAAATTTTAAAGAATATGAATTAATTGAAAATAGAAATACATCGTATTTGAATTCAAAAACAAAGAAAATTTATAATACTGGATACCTGCCAACACCTTATTACTTTTTAATATTATTAAAAAAATATTTAAAAAAAAATGATATTGGCAAATTCAATTTCATAGATTTGGGTTGCGGATTTTCAAGACCAGCCATATTTTTAGATAGATTTTTTGATATTAAATACTTGGGCTTTGAAATAAATAAAAAATTAATTAAAAGAATTAAAAAAAAAAAATCATTTAAATTTTTTTGTATAAATTTAAGAAAATGTGAAGAACTTATAAGTATTTTAAAGAAAAACATTAAATCTAATGAGATAAATATTTTTTTTATTGCCGACCCTTTTGATATTCTATTAG
>CACPDA010000008.1 GCA_902632515.1 uncultured Pelagibacteraceae bacterium | reverse complement strand
AATTTAATTGAACACGTAAGAGCAGACACTGCTGGCTCTGCAGAGATGGTTTCAAAAACTAAAGACAAAAAAAATGCTGCAATCGCATCAAGGTTAAGTGCAGAAACATATGGTCTGGAAATATTAAAAAAAAATATTGAAAATGAGAAAGGAAATCTTACAAGATTTTTAATTATGGGAAAAAATATTTCTCAACCAGAATTTGGTAACAAGAGATATATAACATCATTTTTATTTAAGTTAAAAAGCAAACCGGCTGCTCTCTATCAATCATTGGGTGGATTTGCTATAAATGGAGTAAATCTAACAAAGTTACAGAGCTATCCTGAAAAAAATTCTTTTGATTCTTATTTTTTCTTATGTGACCTAGATGGTCATATTGAAGATGCAAAAGTTCAAAAATCTTTAGAGGAATTAGGTTTACATTGTGAAGATTTTCACGTTCTAGGTGTTTTTGAAGCAGACAAAATCAGAGAAAAATAAAATTTAATCTTTTCTTGTAGATTAGAAAATATTACTGCTATAATACTCTTGGAGGCTAGGGCGTTTACTGCATGAACCCGATCAGGTCCTAACGGAAGCAATCGTAATGACAGTTTGACGGGTCTAGTCTCCTAGATATAAAATGAATAAAAATTCAAAAGTTTTAGCTTTAAAATATAGACCACAGAGTTTTGACGATTTGATTGGTCAAGATATCGTTGCTGAAACAATTATTAATTCGATCAAAGTTAATAAAGTTCCAAATGCATATCTTTTTACTGGTATACGAGGTGTTGGTAAAACAACACTGGCCAGAATAGTTGCTAAATCTTTAAATTGTAAAAATAGTATAGATGAATTATGCAAAGATCAACTTTGCGAACACTGTGATGCAATTTCTAATTCAAGTCATATTGATGTTCTTGAGATGGATGCTGCTAGCAAAACAGGAGTTGATGACGTTAGAGATTTAATAGAATTCTCAAGATATGGCCCATCCTCATCAAAATATAAAATATTTATAATTGATGAGGTACATATGTTAAGTAAACAAGCATTTAATGCATTGTTAAAAACATTAGAGGAACCACCAGAGTATTTAAAATTCATTTTTGCTACTACAGAAATTAAAAAAATCCCTATTACTGTAGTTTCTAGGTGTCAGAGATTTGATTTATCTAGGATCAAATCATCGGATTTATTCACATTTATTAAAAATATTAAAGAAAAAGAAAATGGTAAAGTTTCAGATGAAGCTTTGAAATTAATTGTAAAAATATCAGAGGGATCTGTAAGGGATGCTTTATCTTTATTAGATAGGGGTATGTTGAGTTTAGAAGATGGTGAGGAACTAGATATGTCTATGGCTCAAAATATCTTTGGATATTTTGATAAATCTCAATTAATAAAACTTTTTAATTTAATTTTAGAAGGTAACGAAAAAAAAGTTATAGAAAGTTATAGAAAAATTTATGATCAGGGTATAGAGCCAAAAATATTTATAAACGATTTATTAGAACTAATTTATTATTTCAAAAATATAAATTTTTTAACTATAGAAAATACAAATTTTTCACTTAACGATGAAGAATTTTCTGAGATTAAAAAAATATCTAAAAATTTAAGTAATAAAGTATTATTATTATTTTGGCAGTTTACAATTAAAACAATTGAAGAATTAGAGTTAGTTTCTAACCAAAATTTATCAATAGAAATGTTTTTAATAAGACTGATATATCTAAATTCTTATAATTCAGAAAAGGATATTGCTAAAGATATTAAAGTTTCTGAAATATCTGAAAAAAATAATGAAACTAAAAATATGTCAGATTTTAAAAATGATACTATAGATCAGATAAAGAATATAACACAAGAAAAAAAAACAAAACCAGAAATTCAAGTAACAACCAAGAATGAAGAAAAAATTTCAGTTAAATCTTTTGATGAATTGTTAAATATTTGTAATCAAAAAAAAGAGATTAAACTTAAGTATGAATTAGAAAAAAATGTGAATCTTGTAGGCTTTGAAAAAAATAGGATAGAAATTTCTTTTAATGAGAATCTTGATAAAAATTTTGTTAAAGATTTATCAACAAAATTATTTGAATGGACTAATGAAAGATGGATTATCACATTAAGTAAAATGAAAGGAGATATATCTATTAAGGAAAGACAAGAGCATAAAAAAAAACAACTAATAAATAAGGTCAAATCGTCGGAATTATACAAAGAAGTTCTAAATAAGTTTTCAGATGCGGATTTAATTAATGCTACACCTGTTGAAAAAAAAGATAATTAGATGACTGATTTTTCTAAAATTTTAGATAAAGCAAAAGAAATTGAAGAAAAAATGAAAGAGAGTCAAAATAATATAAAGAAAATGAGAGTTGAAGGTAAATCTGGTTCAGATTCAGTAAAAGTTATTTTAGACGGAGAAGGGGAAATGCAAAACATTGAAATATCTAATGAGATATTGAAAGAGGATAAATCTATAGTGGAAGACTTAATTGTGGCGGCTCATAATAATGCTAAGAGTATATTGAAAACAAAAACTACAGAAGAAATTTCAAAAGCAACAGGTGGACTGGGTATTCCAGGATTTAAGTGGCCTTTGTAGAAAAATGCAAAATATCAATGAAATTGAAAATTTAATAAAATTAATTTCTAAGCTACCTGGACTTGGACCCAAGTCAGCAAAACGAATTGTTTTAAAATTAATAAATAATAGAGATGAACTTGTTAAACCAATGGCAAATACATTGGCCCAATTATATAAAAATGTTAATAGATGTAAATATTGTGGATCTTTGAGATCTGTATCTCATGGATGTGTAAATTGTGAAAATATTAAAGAACGATTTGACAAAATTTGTGTTGTTGAAGATATTGCAGATCAATGGTCAATAGAAAATTCTAATATTTATAGAGGCTATTTTCATATATTAGGTGGAACGATATCATCTGTAGGTCAAAGAAAAGAGGAATTATTGATTGATTCTCTGGTTGAAAGAGTAAATAGAGAAAAAATTGAAGAGGTAATTTTAGCAACAAGTGCTACAGTTGAAGGACAAACCACAGCTTATTATATTCAGGATAGTTTAAAAGATTCTAAAGTTAAGGTTACAAAGTTGGCCCAAGGACTGCCGATAGGTGGTGAAATAGAAAGTTTAGATGATGGAACATTGTTTTCAGCCTTTAAAAATAGATCAAAATTAAACTCTACTTCTGACTAGTTTTTTTTTTGCTCGGTTTAAGTGCAAAAGAGGCTCTGTATAACCTGATGGTTGTTCCGTACCCTTAAAAATCAAATCACATGCTGTTTGAAATGCTATTGATTTTTCATAATCATCACTCATCTTTATATAATTTTTATCCTCCTCATTCTGTTTATCAACTACTTTTGCCATAGCTTTCATAATTTCAGTTACTTGAATTTTTGTTGTAATTCCGTGGTGAATCCAATTTGCGATATGTTGAGATGAAATTCTTAATGTAGCTCTATCTTCCATTAATCCAATATTATTGATATCAGGAACTTTTGAACAACCTATACCTTGATCTATCCATCTCACAACATATCCAAGAATAGTTTGTGCTGAATTTGAAATTTCAGAATTTATTTCATCAACTGACCAATTAGGCCTATCTGCAATGGGTAAAGTTAAAAGATCGTCAAGTTTTGCTTTTTCTCTTTTTAAGATTTTTTTTTGTTCACTAAATATATCTATTTCATGATAATGAAGTGCATGTAAAGACGCAGCTGTAGGTGATGGTACCCAAGCGCAATTAGCCCCAGCTTTTAAATGTCCTATTTTTTCATTTAACATTTGTTTCATCATATCAGGAGCAGCCCACATACCTTTCCCAATTTGTGCTTTGCCGAAGAAACCACAATCTAAACCAACATCTACATTATTATTTTCATATGCAGAAATCCATTTGGACGATTTCATATCTCCTTTTTTAATCATAGGCCCAGCTTCCATCGAAGTGTGCATTTCATCTCCTGTTCGATCAAGGAATCCAGTATTTATAAAAAAAACTCTGTCTTTTAATGATCTAATACACTCTTTTAAATTTGCTGAAGTTCTTCTTTCTTCATCCATAATACCTATTTTACAAGTATTTTTTTGTAGTCCCAAGGTCTCCTCAACCTTTGTAAATATTAAGTCAGTAAATGCTGTTTCCTCAGGTCCATGCATTTTTGGTTTAACGATATATACAGAGCCAGTTCTTGAATTTTTTTTAATTTTTAAATCATGTAGTGCTGCAGCTGTAGTAATAAATGCATCCATAATTCCTTCAGGCACCTCACTTCCATCTTTTAAAATTATGGATGGGTTTGTCATAAGATGTCCAACATTTCTTATCAAAAGCAAACTTCTTCCATGTAACTTTAAACCTTTTCCATCTTTCGAAATAAAACTCCTATCAGGATTTAATTTTCTTTCTAAAGTTTTTCCTTTTTTTTCAAATTGGATTTTAAGATTGCCTTTCATTAAACCAAGCCAGTTTTGATAACATTTAACTTTGTCTTCAGCATCAACAGCGGCCACACTATCTTCATTATCACAAATAGTTGAAATAGCTGACTCAGCAATTACATCACTTATTCCAGCAATATCATGAGCTGCGCTAAAAGCTCTTGGATTGATAATTATTTCAAAATGTAATTTATTATTTTGTAAGATAATTGCATCTGGTTTATTAGCATCTCCTCGATGACCAATAAATTTATTCGTATCTTTTAATTTGTATTCATAATCATCTTTTAGGATTATTAGGTCTTTATTGATTACTTTTAAACCGGCGATATTTTTCCAACTTGTTCCATTAATTGGGATATATTTATCAAAAAATTCTCTAACATATTTTATTACCTCTTGCCCTCGATTTGGATCGTATCTTTCACTCCCACCTTCTTCTGACTCAATTATATCAGTCCCATATAAACTATCATACAAACTTACCCATCGAGCATTTGCAGCATTAAGAGTATATCGAGCATTCATTATCGGAACTACTAGCTGCGGTCCAGCAATACTCGTTATTTCGTAATCTACATTTTCAGTTTCAATTTTAAAATTAGGTCCCTCTTCAAGCAAATAACCTATGTCTTTTAAAAACTTTTTATAATCATTAAGAACAATTTTATTACCCTTATTTTTTATGTGCCAATCATTAATTCTATTTTGTAATTCATCTCTTTTTTTTAAAAGCTCTCTATTTTTAGGTGCTAGTTCATGAACTATTTTGTCAAAATCAGACCAAAATTTTTCAGGTTTTATATTCGTATCTTTTAATAAATCTTCATTAACAAATTTTAATAATTTGTCTGAAATTTTCAAATTATTGACGTTAGTATAATTTTTATCCATATTTCTTTTCTAAAACCCACTTAAAATGAAGTCAAATAATTTAGTGAAGCATTGACATTTTATTGTCATTTTTCATAATTATGAAGCTTAATAATTAATGAAAAATTATCTCAATTTTGAAACTGAAATTAAAGAATTAGAGAGTGAGCTTGATAAACTAAAAGATCCTTACAATCAAAGTGGTTTATCAGAAGTTGACACTCAAAAAATTTCTGAGACACAGGTAGAATTAGATCAAAGGCTTAAAACAATTTATTCAAATTTAGATCCTTGGCAAACTACAATGGTTGCTAGACATGAGGACAGACCTAAGTCAAAATTTTTTATTAATAATTTATTTGAAAATTTTATTCCTTTGTCTGGAGATAGATTGTACGGTGAAGATAAATCTGTGTTAACTGGTTTTGCAAAATTTAATGATCAATCTGTTTTAGTAATTGGACAAGAAAAAGGTGAAGATTTGGATAGCAGAATAGAAAGAAATTTTGGAATGATGAGACCTGAAGGTTATAGAAAAACAATTCGTTTAATGGAATTAGCTGATAGATTTAATATTCCAATTATAACATTTATTGATACTCCAGGTGCTTACCCAGGTGTTGGAGCTGAGGAAAGAGGACAAGCAGAAGCTATAGCAAGATCAATCGAATGCTGTATGAAGTTAAAGGTACCAACTTTAGCAATTATAATTGGTGAGGGTGGTTCCGGTGGTGCTATTGCTTTAGCATCGTCTAATAAGGTTATAATGTTTGAAAATGCAATCTACTCAGTTATTTCTCCTGAGGGATGTGCAACAATTTTATGGAGAGATCCAAAAAAAATGCTTGATGCTGCTAAAGCAATGAAACTTTCAGCAAAAGATCTTCTAGAATTAAAAATTATTGATGAGATAGTAGAAGAGCCTGTAGGTGGAGCACATAGAGACAGAAATTTTATTTTAGAGAATCTTAGAAATTCAATAAGTAAAAATTTAGATTATTTTAAAAATAAAACAGCTGAAGATATTTTTAACGAGAGAAAAAATAAATTTTTAAAAATTGGAAGAAGTAAAGGCTTTATAACAAATTCAGATGAGTTAAGTAACTTAAAAGTTCCAAAAGACAAGATTTATCAATTAATAGAACAAAATAAAATAATTTTTTCAGCTTTAACAGCTGTTGTAATTTTATTGTTTTCTCTGATATTTTTTTTATAAGCTACCACAACAACGTTTAAATTTTTTACCTGATCCACATGGACAAGGATCATTCCTATTAACCTTTTTTTTTACATTTTTTGATATTCTATTTTTTTGCTGTAATCCATCTTCTTTTTCTTTCGGTGTCTCTACAATTTTTAAGTTCATTAAAAACGAAATATAATCATTTTTTAATTTGTATAATAAATTTTCAAATAAGTTAAAGGCTTCCTTTTTATATTCAATTAAAGGATCTCTTTGACCATACGATCTTAGACCAATAACTTGTCTTAAATGTTCTAAATATTGAATATGAGATCTCCAGTTAAAATCAATAGTTTGTAAAAAAATTCTTTTTTCAATTTCTTTTGATTGAATTTCTCCAATTACTTCTATTCTTTCATTTCTTTGATCATTAAATTTTTTTGTTATTTTTTCTCTTAAATCCAATTCATTTGAATTTAAGAGATTTTCAAGCTCATTTTCACTTATATTTTTTCCTACCAATATTTTAATTTTATTGTCAAAATCTACATTTTTAGGGTTTGAGATCTTTTTTTGTTTTAGATTGATTAAATCATCTTTAATTTCTTCTAAAAAATTATTTGAATAATCAAATATTTGATCACTATTCATTGCCTCTTTTCTTTGTGAAAAGATAACATGTCTTTGATCATTTAAAACATTATCAAATTTAATAAGGGTTTTTCTTATATCAAAATTTCTAGCCTCAACTTTTTGTTGAGCTCTCTCTAAAGCTTTATTAATCCAAGGATGATCAATACTTTCTCCGTCTTTTAAACCTAATTTTTCCAACATGTTATTCATTGACTCCGAACCAAATATTCTCATTAAATCATCTTCTAGACTTACATAAAAAATTGAACTTCCCTCATCACCTTGACGACCAGATCTACCTCTGGCTTGATTATCTACTCTTCTTGACTCCATTCTTTCAGTACCAATAACAAATAGACCTCCAAGGAGTTTAATTCTTTCTTTATCTTTTTTTAATTGATCAGCATTTAAAGATCCTTTTTTTCCACCAAGCTGTATATCTACTCCACGACCAGAAATACTAGTAGTTATAATTACAGATTTCTCTTTTCCTGCATTTGCAATTATTTCAGCCTCGTTTTCATGATTTTTAGCATTCAAAATAACGTGGTTAATTTTTTCTTTTTGCAATAATTTTGAGTAAACTTCTGATTTATTTATGCTAGAGGTAAAAATTAGCAAAGGCTGACCTTTTTTGTTTGTTTCTTTAATTTTTTCAATAATTGAAAAATTTTTTTCTTTTTCAGTTCTAAAAATTTGATCGTTAAAATCTTTTCTAATCATTTTATTGTTTGTTGGTATTATAACTACTGGTAAATTATATATTTCAAAAAATTCCTCAGACTCTGTTGCTGCAGTTCCAGTACAACCTGATAATTTCTTATATAATTTAAAATAGTTTTGATAAGTTATTGACGCGAGAGTTTGATTCTCGGCTCTGATATCAATTCTTTCTTTTGCCTCCAAAGCTTGATGCAGTCCATCTCCAAACCTTCTACCTTCAAGAATTCTTCCTGTTAATTCATCGATTATCTTTAAATTGTTTTCTTGAACAATATAATCTTTCCCTTTTTCAAATAAATGATTTGCTCTTAAGGCTTGATTTACATGATGAACTAATGCAAGATTTTCTGGATCATAAAAATTATTATTTTTTAATATTCCAGCATTAGAAAATATTTTTTCAATATTATTAATTCCTTCATTTGTTAATAAAACATTTTTGTCTTTTTCATCTATTTCGTAATCTTTTATAGTTAAATTTTTAACTAATTTGTCTACATTGAGATATTGATTAGTTTTGTCTTCTGCTGCTCCAGATATAATCAAAGGTGTTCTAGCTTCATCAATTAGACAAGAGTCAATTTCATCAACTATAGCAAAATAGTGTTCTCTTTGTACCATTTCTTCTTCTGAGAATTTCATATTGTCTCTTAAATAATCAAAACCAAGCTCACTATTTGTTGCATATGTTATGTCACAACTATAATTTTTCTTTCTTTCTTCATCATTCTGGTCATTGTTAATAAATCCAGAGGTAAGGCCTAAAAAATTATATATTTCTCCCATCTCTTGTGAGTCTCTTTTGGCTAAATAATCATTAACAGTAACAATATGAACTCCTTTTTCTTCAAGAGCATTTAGATAAGCAGCTAGAGCGATAGTTATAGTTTTACCTTCGCCTGTTTTCATTTCTGCAATTTTTGATTCATGTAAAACTATTCCACCGATTAATTGGACATCAAAATGTCTTTCATTTCTTGTTCGTCTCGATGCTTCTCTTACAAGTGCAAAAGCTTCTGGAAGAATTTCATCTAATTTTTTTCCATCTTTTATTTTTTTTTTTAATTCAATAGTTTTTTTTGGAAAGTCAGCATCTGTTAATTTTGTACAGTCTTTTTCATATGCGCTTATTTTTTGAACCGTCTTTAAAGCTTTTTCTAGCTCTTTTTGGTTGCTAGTTTTAAAAATTTTTGTGATAAAACTTATTGGATTTAACATTACTTTTTGATTTATTATTTACTTATAACCTTTAATATAATTATTAAAAATATAATTTAAATACTATGGGTATAAATTTAAACAATTTTTTGTCTTCTAAATCAAAAAATAAGAAAATGATGGAGTTTCAAGATTTGAGTCATATTGATGGTGTATCTATTTCAACAGTCAGTGCAGGCTTGTATAAGGACACTAGAGACGATTTAGTTATGTTTTATTTTAGAGAAGGAGCAAATTATGCCTCAGTATATACACAATCTAAAATTATTTCAGAAAATATTAAGTGGAATTTAAATAATAAACCAAAAAAAATATTTTCATTAATAATAAATACAAGAAACGCTAATTGTTTTACTGGAAGGCAAGGCTACAAGAGTTTAGAAAAAATAGCTGAAATAGCTTCTAATAATCTTTCTGAAAAACAAAAAGAAGATGAAGAATTACCAAAAAAAATAAAAACAAAAGAAATAATTTTTGGTTGTACAGGAACTATTGGAGAAAAATTCCCAGAGCAAAAAATTGTAAATAAGATTCCAGAACTTGTTCAGAATATAAAATATACACAAAATAAATATATTTGGATGAAAGCATCTTTAGGAATTATGACAACGGATACCCAGCCCAAAATGGCAATGGAAGAATGTTTGATAGGAAATACTGAAGTTAAAATTTATGGAATAGCAAAAGGATCTGGAATGATACAACCCAATATGGCAACTACTTTAGGATATTTATTTACAGATGCTGATATTTCAAATGATATACTTAAGAAACTTTTAAAAAAAAATATATCAAATACATTTAATGCAATTACTTGTGATAGTGACACTAGTACAAATGATATGGTTTCTTTCTTTTCTACTGGTCAAGCAAGACATCCACAGGTAAAAAATATTAATGATGAAAAAATTAAACAATTTGATGAAGCATTAAATAAAGTTTTATTAAATTTAGCTAAAAGAGTTGTAGCAGATGGTGAAGGAGCGTCTAAATTTATTACTGTTTCTGTTGAAAATTGTAAAAATGAAAATGACGCAAAAAAAATAGCATTCTCAATCGCTAATTCTCCCTTAGTTAAAACTGCAATTTATGGAGAAGATCCAAATTGGGGAAGAGTCATCATGGCAATAGGTAAGGCAGGAGTAGCAATAAGTTATGAAAAATTATCAATTAAATTTGGTGATTTAACTATAATTTCAAATGGAAGAATAGATATTGATTATAATGAGTCTTTAGTTGCCGAATACATGAAAAATGATCACATTGAAATTTATGTAAATTTCTCAAATGGTTCAAAAAATTTTACGGCATACACAATGGATCTTTCTAAAAAATATATTGAGATTAATGCTGATTATAGAAGTTAACTTTATATTGAATTTCTAAAATTAATCTTTAAATATTAAAGATGATTAAATATAAATTGAATTGTAAAAAATGTGACTTAACTTTTGATAGTTGGTTTGCATCTTCTTTAGAGTTCGAAAAACTAAAAAAAAAAAATTTTTTAATTTGTCATAATTGTAACTCAAATAAAGTTGAAAAAACTTTAATGGCTCCCAATTACATAAATTCTAAAAATAAAAGTCCTTCAACTCAAAATCTAAAATTTCAAAATATAAATAAGAAAATAAGAGAGTATCAAAGTTTTATAAAAGAAAATTTTAAGTATGTTGGTGAAAATTTTGCATATGAGGCAAGATCAATTCATTATGATGATAATATTAAAAAAAAATCCAAAGGAATTTATGGTACCGCTTCAAAACAGGATATTAAAGAACTTAAAGATGAGGGAATTCAAACAGAGTTAATTCCTTGGTTTGAAGATAATAATAATTAGTTTTTAATGAATTTAGCAATATAGTTAACAGAATTATCTGAGCTAAAATTCCAATTGTCATTAAAAAAATTAAATTTTAAACCATTTACCTCGTCTAGGTTGAGTTTATGATTAGATAATAACTTAATTAAATCCTCTGGTTTTACAAATTTTTCCCAATCGTGTGTACCAATCGGTAACCATCGCAAAATATATTCTGCCCCAATTATAGCAAATAAATAGGATTTTAAAGTTTTATTAATTGTAGCCACAAACATAATACCATTAGGTTTTAATAATTTTGAACATGAATTTAAAAAAAGATTTAAATCATCAACATGTTCAACAATTTCCATGTTTAATAAAACATCAAATTTTTTTTCAATTTTCAATTTTTCAGGAGATGAGCATAAGTACTTTATATTTAAGTTGTTTTTTTTTGCATGTATTTTTGCAATTTCGATATTTCTATCGGAGGCGTCAATACCAACAACTTCTGCACCTAATCTAGCCATTGGTTCAGAGAGTAAACCTCCTCCACAACCTACATCAAGAATTCTGACATTTTCCAAAGGTTTTTTTTCACCTTTTAGCTTTAAAGTTTTGATAATGTTATCTTTAATATAAGTAATTCTAATGGGATTAAACTTATGAAGTGGTTTAAATTTTCCAGTTGGATTCCACCATTCTTCAGCAATTTTAGAAAATTTTTCTATTTCTTTTTTGTTAATTGTGTTATTTTTCATTACTAAGTTGACTTTATATACAAGATGTATTTTATCAATATATTTTAATTTAAAAAAATAATTTATTCATGAAAATTGTAGTATTAAAATTTGGTGGTACATCAGTAGGAAATATTGAAAAAATCAGAAAAGTTGCCGACATTATTGCTGCTTACAAGAAGAAAAGATACCAAGTTATAGTAGTATCATCAGCAATGAGTGGAGTTACAAATGAATTGATAAAAAAATCAAAGGCTATTAGTGATAATTTTTCTGATTCCGAGTATGACGTTCTAGTTTCATCAGGAGAGCAAGCTGCGTGTTCTTTAATTGCAGGTAGACTGATTCATAAAGGTTTAAAATCTAGATCTTGGTTAGCTTGGCAAATTCCAATATTAACTGATGGTTTACATAAAAATTCAAGAATTAATCAAATAAATAAAAATAAAATTATCAAGTATCTTAAAGAGGGTGGCATACCAATTATAACTGGTTTTCAAGGTGTAAATTCTAAAGAAAGAATAACAACCATTGGAAGGGGTGGTTCTGATGCGAGCGCAATCATGTTTGCAAAATTTTTTAAAGCACAGAAGTGTGTAATCTATACCGACGTTGAAGGAGTTTACACAACTGATCCAAATAAGTTAAGTAAAGCGAAAAAAATCAAAGAAATTTCTTATGAAGAAATGTTAGAAATGGCATCTTTAGGCGCTAAAGTAATGCAACCAGTTTCTATACAAGATGCAAGATTAAATAGAATTGATATAGAGGTTAAATCCTCTTTTGTTAACAAACCTGGAACTCTAATTACAAAAAGATTAAACATTGTAAATAGCAAAATTATTACTGGAATCTCATCAACACACAATGACTCAAAAGTCACTTTGATAGGGGTTAAAGACAAACCAGGTGTTGCAGCTTCTATCTTTAAGCCCTTGTCAAAAAACTCAATAAATGTTGATATGGTAGTGCAAAATATTTCCGCTAATGGGAAAGAAACAGATTTAACTTTCACAATTAAAACTGATGATTTAAGCAAAACTAAGAAAATTATTAAAGATAACAAAAATATAAGTTTTAGAAAATTATTATTTAAAAAAGGAGTTTCCAAAATTTCTATAATTGGAGTTGGAATGATAACAACACCTGGTGTTAGTTTTAGAATGTTTCAGGCTCTCGCAAATAAAAAAATTAATATTCAAGTAATTTCGACATCTGAAATTAAAATTTCGGTATTAGTTAATAAAAGTGATGCAAAGAAAGCCTTAACTATTTTACATAAAGAATTTAAATTAGACAAATAAAAATGAATATTAGACCATTTAGGAATATCAAAAGAAGAAAAACTAAAGTCATCAATGTAGGTGATGTAAAAGTAGGGGGTGACAATCCAATATCAGTACAGTCTATGACAAATACTTTAACTACTGATGTTAAGGCTACAATTAAACAAATTCAGGAAATTCAAAGTGAAGGTGCTGATATAGTAAGAGTTTCGTGTCCTGATGAATTATCAACTAAAGCTTTAAAAGAAATTATTAAACATATTAGTATACCTTTGGTTGCAGATATTCATTTTCATTACAAAAGAGCAATTGAAGCTGCAGATAATGGCGCAAGTTGTTTAAGAATAAATCCAGGAAATATTGGAAGTAAAGAAAAAATTAAAGAAGTAATAAAAGCTGCAAAAAATAATAATTGCTCTATAAGAGTAGGCGTAAATGCAGGATCTTTAGAAAAAGATATTTTAGAGAAGTTTAAGGAACCTTGCCCTGAAGCATTAGTTGAGAGTGCTTTAAGAAATATCAAAATATTAGAAGATGAAAATTTTTCAAATTTAAAAATAAGTGTTAAGTCTTCCGATGTTTTTTTGTCTCTTGAAGCTTATCGTCAACTTTCAAAAGTAACAGATTTTCCATTACATTTAGGCATAACAGAGGCTGGAAGTTTTATAACTGGAAGTATAAAATCATCAATAGGATTAGGATCTTTGCTTTTAGATGGTATAGGAGACACTATACGAATTTCGTTATCAGATGATCCTGTAAAAGAGGTGAAAATTGGAAATGAAATACTTAAATCCTTGAATTTACGCAAAAGGGGTGTTCAAATTATTTCTTGTCCCTCTTGTGCTAGACAGGGTTTTCAAGTTATAGAAACTGTTAAAGTTCTAGAGCAAAAATTATCTCACATTAAAACACCAATCACATTATCGATAATTGGCTGTGTTGTTAATGGTCCTGGCGAAGCTGCAATGACAGATGTTGGCATAACTGGTGGAAAAAAAGGGAATAATATGCTTTATCTATCGGGGGTTCAATCTGGAAAAGTTTTAACAAATGACATGATCGCCAAGGTAGTTAGTGAAGTTGAAAAAAAAGCCACTGAATTAGAAAAATAATTAAAAAAATGATACCTCGGAAGACGATTGAAGAACTGATTAGTAAGCACTCAATTTTAGAGAAAGATTTATCCTCAGGGAAAATTGATAAAAAATTGTTTGCGGAAAAATCAAAAGAATATTCTGACTTGAATGAAATTATTGAGGATGCAAAGAAATATATATCCTTTGAAAATGATAAAATTGAGTTAGAAAAAATCTTAGAAGATCAGAGCAATGATAAAGAAATGGTCAAAATGGCAGAAATTGAATTAGAGGATCTTAAATTACAATATGAAAAAAATGAAAAAAAATTGAAGTTATTTTTGTTACCAAAAGATGAGGCGGATAAAAAAAACGCAATTATTGAAATAAGAGCAGGAACCGGAGGTCTAGAGGCAAGTTTATTTGCTTCAGACTTATTCAAGATGTATGAGAAGATAAGTCATAAAAAAAAATGGAGTTTAGAGATAATATCTATATCAAAAAGTGAGGCTGGTGGATTGAAAGAGGTTATTGCTTCTATAAAAGGTGATAATATTTATTCCACATTAAAATATGAAAGTGGAGTCCACAGGGTTCAAAGAGTCCCGGATACAGAAACTCAGGGCAGGGTACATACATCTGCCGCAACAGTCGCGGTACTCCCTGAGGCTGAAGAGGTAGATGTAAGAATAAATGAGTCTGATCTTCGTATTGATGTTTTTAGAGCAGGTGGACCTGGAGGCCAATCAGTTAATACTACCGATAGCGCAGTAAGAATAACACATGTTCCGACAGGAATATCAGTTTCACAACAAGATGAAAAATCTCAACATAAAAATAAAGCAAAAGGTATGAAAATATTGAGATCAAGAATTTATGAGTTTGAAAGGTCAAAAATTGATAAAGAAAGATCTCAAGATAGAAAAAATAAAATTGGAACTGGAGATAGATCAGAAAGAATAAGAACTTATAATTTTCCCCAAGGAAGAGTGACAGATCATAGAATTAATTTAACAATACACAAATTAGAAGAGTTTCTTGCAGGTGAAATATTTGATGAAATGATAGAGTCTTTATTTTTGAAAGCACAAGATGAGAGATTAAGTAATCTTTAAAATGAATATTTTATCAGCAATTAATATCGCCAGTAAAAAATTAAAAGATAGAGGTATAAACTCTCATAAACTAGATTGTGAAATATTAATGAGTAAAGTACTCGGTGAAAAAAAGGAATATATTTTACTTAATCTCAATAAAGAAATTTCTAAAGAGAAGATAGGTTTATTTGACAATCTAATTAAAGAACGTGAAAAAAAAAAACCAATAGCATATTTGATTGGTTTGAAGGAATTTTGGAAATATCAGTTTTTTATTACAAACGATGTTTTAATTCCAAGACCTGAGACTGAAATTATAATTGAACAAACCTTGAAGCTAACTAAAAATAAATCGAACTTGAATTTTTTAGATATAGGAGTCGGTTCTGGATGTATAATATTGTCAATATTGAAAGAAAAGAGAAATTTTCAGGGGACTGGAATAGACATAAGCAAAAAATCTTTAAGAATTTGTAAAATTAATAGTGAAAAACTTGGCGTATCTAATAGGGTTAAATTATTTAAATCAGATATTGACAATTTCTGTAATGGCAAATATGATTTAATTGTATCTAATCCTCCATACATCAAAGAAAGTAAATTAAATTGTTTGGAAGATGATGTTATTGGTTATGAGCCAATTAGGGCCTTAAATGGTGGAACAGAAGGTTTATCTGAAATAGAAAAAGTAATAAAGAAATCTTCTAAACTTATTAAGAAAAAAGGAATTTTAATTTTAGAGATCGGTTTTGATCAAAAAGAAAAAGTCAAAAATCTTTTAAAAAAAAATGGATTTTATATTAAGAAAGCAATTAAAGATTTAGCAAAGAAAGATCGATGTATAATAAGTATTAAATTATAATTTAAACAATATGGTAACATTTAGAAACAACAACGGTAGAAGAAATAATTTTAGACGAAACGATAGAAATTTTAAATCTAATGGGGATAGAAATAAGTTTGTAAGTAATTTTTCAAATAATGAAAACTTTCAAAGAAAATCACCGGGGAGAAACAATCATAATGCATCTAAGTTAATTGAAAAATACAATAATTTAGCAAGAGAAGCATTGTCAACTGGGGATAAGATTTTATCAGAAAATTACTTTCAACATGCAGATCATTTTACAAGAATATTAAGTGAGAAAGAAATACAAAAAAAAACAACTTATGTTGAAAAAGAAAACTTAGAAAATAAAAGTGAAGTTGAAAATAAAGAATTAACTAGCTCTAAAAAATCAGATGATGTTAAAGTTGAAAAAATTCAAACTGACATCACCTAATTAATTCAATCCTATAATTTTTTCGGACTTGAGAACATCTAACTTTATTTTTTGAGTTTCAAAAATTTTTCTTTCATCGCCTTTTAAAATTTTGCCAGATGGAAGTTTTAATTTTTGAGAATTTATTTTTTTTCCATTAAAGATAACTTCATAATGCAAATGTGGGCCAGTTGATTTTCCAGTTGAACCAACATATCCTATTATTTGAGTTTGCTTTACTCTTACACCACTTCTTATTCCTTTAGCAAATTTTGACATATGCGCATAAACAGTTTGATAGGATGAATTATGTTTTATTACTACACAATTACCACCGCCACCACACCAGCCAGCTTTTTTGACAATACCATCCCCAGATGCCATTATTGGAGTCCCCATCGGTGCAGCAAAATCTGTTCCTCTATGCATTTTATTATAACCATCAATTGGATGTTTTCTCATCCCAAAAGGTGAAGAGAGTCTCGCACCATTTATTGGAGTCTTCATTAATGCTTTTTTTACACTTTTTCCATTTTTGTCATAATGTCCTTCATTATTTTTTTGAATCAAAGAAATATAAAATATTGTCTTGACCAGTTAATTTAAGATTTGCGTAAAGTATTTCACCAGTCTCAATTATTTTTCCATTATCATCAGTAAATATTTCATACATAATTTGAAATTTATCTCGTTTCTTTATATCTCTTTGAAAATCAACTTGAAAACCATAAATTTTTGCAAAATCTACAATTATATTTGCAGGTATCCTTTTTTCTATAGCTGATCTATAGAGGCTTTGTAAAATTATATTTTCATTGTAAATAATATTTTTTTTAAGCTTTGTGACTATGATTTGTTGATCAAATTTATCAGTTTTAATATCTTTTGTGAGAGAAATTTTTTCTGTGTTTGATAATTTAAATACAAATTCTTTTACTAAATTATTTGTTTGATCAATTACTAATTCTATTTTTTGATCCGTTTTTAATTGATTAAGATTAACTTTTTTGGACAATTCTTTTTTAATTTCTTTTATTTCATCTTGAGAGACTGAATATTCTGACAAAATATTGTTAAAAGTTTCTCCCGGTGAAATATTGTGATTTATTCTTTTAAATTTAGGTTCTAAATTATTGAATAAATGCTTGATTGTTTTTTTTAGGTAAACATTTTCAATTACATCTTTGTAATTGTTTAAGATTTTTTTTTTACTATAATTATAATAAGTTGTAGAACTTATAGTGATTATTAATAAAAGGCTTAATGCTGTTATTTCCGTATTTTTAAGTATTTTTTTTTTTATTTTGTTCCAGATCATAAATTTTAAGAATTAACATTAATAGATTAGCATTTTATAAAAATCAAAAAAAACCCTTAAAAATAAGACATTTTTACATGAATTTTTGATCTTAAAAGCTTGATTTCCTATAATTTTAGCCTATAAGCATCGAACTTTCTCAGTAAAATTTTGTAATAACAATAATTTAATAGAGAATTATTGGGTTTTTGGCCCAATTAGCTATGTAAAATGTGAAAATTTAAGAAGAGAAGTGTGGACGGTTAAGGTTACCAAATTTGTCGTACACACTTCAACATTATATAAATTTTATTCTTAGAATTTATATAGAAGCTAGTGTGCGCCGTTTTTAAACTTGAGAGTTTGATCATGGCTCAGAACGTACGCTGGCGGCACGCCTAACACATGCAAGTCGAACGAAGTAGCAATACTTAGTGGCAGACGGGTGAGTAACATGTAGGTATCTTCCCTTTGGCCTGGAATAACACGAGGAAACTTGTGCTAATACCGGATAAGTCTTTACGGAGAAAGCTTTATGCACCATTGGATGAGCCTGCACTTGATTAGTTTGTTGGTAGGGTAATGGCCTACCAAGACTTTGATCAATAGCTGATTTGAGAGGATGATCAGCCACATTGGGACTGAGACACGGCCCAAACTCCTACGGGAGGCAGCAGTGGGGAATCTTGCACAATGGAGGAAACTCTGATGCAGCGATGCCGCGTGAGTGAAGAAGGCCTTTGGGTTGTAAAGCTCTTTCGTCGGGGAAGAAAATGACTGTACCCGAATAAGAAGGTCCGGCTAACTTCGTGCCAGCAGCCGCGGTAATACGAAGGGACCTAGCGTAGTTCGGAATTACTGGGCTTAAAGAGTTCGTAGGTGGTTGAAAAAGTTGGTGGTGAAATCCCAGAGCTTAACTCTGGAACTGCCATCAAAACTTTTCAGCTAGAGTTTGATAGAGGAAAGCAGAATTTCTAGTGTAGAGGTGAAATTCGTAGATATTAGAAAGAATACCAATTGCGAAGGCAGCTTTCTGGATCATTACTGACACTGAGGAACGAAAGCATGGGTAGCGAAGAGGATTAGATACCCTCGTAGTCCATGCCGTAAACGATGTGTGTTAGACGTTGGAAATTTATTTTCAGTGTCGCAGCGAAAGCGATAAACACACCGCCTGGGGAGTACGACCGCAAGGTTAAAACTCAAATGAATTGACGGGGACCCGCACAAGTAGTGGAGCATGTGGTTTAATTCGAAGATACGCGCAGAACCTTACCAACACTTGACATGTTCGTCGCGACTTTAAGAGATTAAAGTTTTCGGTTCGGCCGGACGAAACACAGGTGCTGCATGGCTGTCGTCAGCTCGTGTCGTGAGATGTTGGGTTAAGTCCCGCAACGAGCGCAACCCTCACTTTTAGTTGCCATCATTTAGTTGGGCACTCTGAAAGAACTGCCAGTGATAAGCTGGAGGAAGGTGGGGATGACGTCAAGTCCTCATGGCCCTTACGTGTTGGGCTACACACGTGCTACAATGGTATTTACAACAGGAAGCAAGACGGCGACGTTAAGCAAATCCTTAAAAAATACCTCAGTTCGGATTGCACTCTGCAACTCGAGTGCATGAAGCTGGAATTACTAGTAATCGTGGATCAGCGTGCCACGGTGAATGCGTTCCCGGGTCTTGTACACACCGCCCGTCACACCATGGGAGTTGGTTCTACCTTAAGGCAAGGTTTAAAACCCTTGACCACGGTATAGTCAGCGACTGGGGTGAAGTCGTAACAAGGTAGCCGTAGGGGAACCTGCGGCTGGATTACCTCCTTTCTAAGGATGAATGAAATTTTTTAATTTCATTCTAAATAATTTACATAGGCAATGTTGACCGTCCTCATTTCTCTTCTTGAAGTAGTGTTTCTCTTGCATGGGGGCCGGTAGCTCAGTTGGTTAGAGCACACCCTTGATAAGGGTGGGGTCGAAAGTTCGAGTCTTTCTCGGCCCACCAAAGATTAAGGGGGATTAGCTCAGCTGGGAGAGCGCCTGATTTGCATTCAGGAGGTCAGCGGTTCGATCCCGCTATCCTCCACCAAACACTTAGTTATAAAAATTGTGAATAAAATAATAATTAATATCAATATCTATATCCGAACATTAGTAATGTTATTAACTGATGTTCAAATAAAAATTTGATTCAACACAGAATTTTTTTCTGTGCATAAATCAAGCGTTTAAGGGCGTGTGGCGGATGCCTTGGCACTGAAAGCCGATGAAGGACGTGATATACTGCGATAAGTTTCGGGGAGCTGTATGTAAGTTTTGATCCGAAAATTTCCGAATGGGGAAACCCACCACTTTATGTGGTACTTTAAACCGAATAAATAAGTTTAAAGAGACAACCTGGAGAACTGAAACATCTAAGTAACCAGAGGAAAAGAAATCAATTGAGATTCCGTTAGTAGTGGCGAGCGAAAGCGGAATAGGCCAGTAGTTTTGTTAAAAAAATTTGAATAGTTTGGAAAAGCTAACCACAGAGGGTGATAGTCCCGTATAAGTAATGTTTAATAAAATTCTTGAGTAAAGCGGGACACGTGAAATCCTGCTCGAATATAGGGGGACCACCCTCTAAGCCTAAATACTCTTCAGTGACCGATAGTGAACTAGTACCGTGAGGGAAAGGTGAAAAGAACCCCTATTAGGGGAGTGAAATAGAACCTGAAACCGCATGCCTACAATCAGTCGAAGCTCTTTTTAGAGTGACGGCGTACCTTTTGTATAATGGGTCAGTGACTTAATTTATTAAGCAAGCTTAAGCCATCTAGGTGTAGGCGCAGCGAAAGCAAGTCTTAATAGGGCGATAAGTTTAATGAATTAGACCCGAAAACGAATGAGCTTACCATGAGCAGGTTGAAAGTAAGGTAACACTTACCGGAGGACCGAACCAGTTGACGTTGAAAAGTCTTTGGATGACTTGTGGTAAGGGGTGAAAGGCCAACCAAATTCGTAGATAGCTGGTTTTCCGCGAAAACTATTTAGGTAGTGCGTTGAATAAATAGATGTTTAGAGGTAGAGCACTAAATGGGCTAGGGGGAAGAGATTCTTACCAAACCTAATAAAACTCCGAATGCTAAACATTGTTCTTCAGCAGACAGACTGTGGGTGCTAAGGTCCATGGTCGAGAGGGAAAGAGCCCAGACCACCAGATAAGGTCCCAAAATTATGATTAAGTGTGAAAGGATGTGGAAATTCCTTAACAGCCGGGAGGTTGGCTTAGAAGCAGCCATCCTTTAAAGATAGCGTAACAGCTCACCGGTCTAATAGAGTTTCTGCGCCGAAGATGTAACGGGGCTAAAATCATATACCGAATCTGTGGATTTATAATTTTTTCGAAAATTATAACTGGTAGCGGAACGTTCTGTAAGCCTGTAAAGGAATACCCGTGAGGGATTCTGGAGGTATCAGAAGTGCGAATGCTGACATAAGTAACGATAAAAGAAGTGAAAAACTTCTTCGCCGAAAATCCAAGGGTTTCTGCGCAAGGTTAATCCGCGCAGAGTTAGTCGGCACCTAAGGCGAGGGCGAGAGCCGTAGTCGATGGAAATAAGGTTAATATTCCTTAACCAGATGGAAGTGACGAATCTTGTAAGTTGTGTATTCTTAATGGATTGAATGCGCCGCGAAAAGGTTCCAAGAAATAGCTCCATCATTAGACCGTACCCTAAACCGACACAGGTGGATTAATAGAGTATATTTAGGCGCTTGAGAGAATGATGTTGAAGGAACTCGGCAAAATGCTTCCGTAACTTCGGAATAAGGAAGACCTTATTATAGGCAACTATAATGAGGTGGCACAAGCCAGGGAGAAGCGACTGTTTATCAAAAACACAGGGCTCTGCTAACACGTAAGTGGATGTATAGGGTCTGACGCCTGCCCGGTGCTGGAAGGTTAATGCGATGGGTGCAAGCTCATTTCTGAAGCCCCAGTAAACGGCGGCCGTAACTATAACGGTCCTAAGGTAGCGAAATTCCTTGTCGGGTAAGTTCCGACCTGCATGAATGGCGTAACGATTTCTCCGCTGTCTCCAACATCAACTCAGTGAAATTGAATTCTCCGTGAAGATGCGGAGTTCGCGTAGTTAGACGGAAAGACCCCGTGCACCTTTACTGCAACTTTACATTGGTGTTAGGAAAAACATATTTAGTATAGGAGGGAGACATTGAAACAAAGGCGTCAGCTTTTGTGGAGTCGTCAGTGAAATACCTCTTTTGTTTTTCTTGATATCTAACTGATAGCCGTTATCCGGCATCAAGACATTGTATGGTGGGTAGTTTGACTGGGGCGGTCGCCTCCCAAATAGTAACGGAGGCGTGCGAAGGTAGGCTCAGAACGGTCAGAAATCGTTCGTAGAGTGTAATGGCATAAGCCTGCCTGACTGTGAGACTGACAAGTCGAGCAGAGACGAAAGTCGGTCATAGTGATCCGGTGGTTCTGAGTGGAAGGGCCATCGCTCAACGGATAAAAGGTACGCCGGGGATAACAGGCTGATACTGCCCAAGAGCTCATATCGACGGCAGTGTTTGGCACCTCGATGTCGGCTCATCACATCCTGGGGCTGGAGCAGGTCCCAAGGGTTTGGCTGTTCGCCAATTAAAGTGGTACGTGAGCTGGGTTCAGAACGTCGTGAGACAGTTCGGTCCCTATCTGCTATGCGTGTAGAAGAATTGAGAGGAGTTGACCCTAGTACGAGAGGACCGGGTTGAACATACCACTGGTGGACCGGTTGTAGCGCCAGCTGCAGTGCCGGGTAGCTAAGTATGGACGAGATAACTGCTGAAAGCATCTAAGCGGGAAACTCACCTCAAAACTAGTTCTTCCTATAGAGCCGTGGTAGACCACCACGTTGATAGGCTGGATGTGGAAGCGCAGTAATGCGTGCAGCTGACCAGTACTAATAGCTCAATCGGCTTGATTTATGCACTGAAAAAAATTTTTATATTCATGTGATATTATTTTTTTAATATTAAACTTTTACACTTAAAAGATTTAAACTATTGCTTAAAATAAACTTTAATTTTGATAAAAGTTTCTAATGTTTTCAAAAATTATCAACTTGAATGCAATTAATATAGATAAGACAGATTATATAAACGCTATTAATTTACATTTAGGCTTATATTACCCCTTGCTTGGCTTTGTTTCTCAAGAAGAATTCAAAAGTATAGTTTCAAAAAAAAAATTAAATGGTATAAATTTTACAATACCTATAAACTTTTTTTGCTCAAAAAAAAAATATGATAAATTTAAATTAGGAGACAAAATTAATTTATTGTACAAAGGTGAAGTGATCGGTTATTTAAATCTTCGATCTAAATTTAAAGTAAATAAAAATTTTTTTTTAAAATCTATATTTGGAACATGTAACAAAAAACACAAGGGTGTTAAAAATTTTTCACAAAAAATTGATAAAAATCCATTTTCTCTTGGTGGTAAGGTATTTATTTTCCTAGAAAAAGTAAAAAAGTTTATTGAAAATAATAATTTTGAATTATTAAAAAAATTAAAAAAAATTAAAAATAGAGAAGTAGTATTTTCAACAAGAAACATTCCTCATCTAGGGCACAATCTTATTCAAGAAAAAATTTTAAAATCAAAAAAAAAATTAACAATTTTTTTGATTTTAAATGTTAAGAATAAATACCCAAAAAATTTATTGATGAAAGCATATCAATCATTGAAAATAAATAAAAAATTTAAAAATATAAAGATTTTATTTATATATTTGCCAACTTTTTTTGGTGGACCAAATGAAGCTTTTTTTCAAGCAAAAATCTTTGAAAACTTAAAATATAAATTTTTTTATGTTGGGAGAGATCATGCAGGATATAAATCTTTTTATAAAAAATTTGAGTCTCAAAAAATTTTTGAAAAATTGAAATTAAATATTAAAATAATAAAATTAAATGAGCCTATGTTATGTGAATCTTGCAATGTTACTGTGATAAATAAATATATTAATAAAAAATGCTGTCCTCTTTGTGAAGGAAAAAATCTTTCAGAATTAAATGGTAGTGATATAAAAACTTTGATTAAACAAAAAAAATTGGAAAAATTAATAAAATATTTAGATCAATCTGTTTATAATGTATTAAAGAAAAATAATTTTTCTTTACAAAATCAATAAATTATTATATTTATTTTATTGAGAACAAACGTCTCAAAGGCAAAAGTGATTGCCGAGCAATTAGATTGCTTCACTTTAAATAAATAATATAAAGTAAAATATATGAGCAAACTAAATAGCGAGACAAAAATAGTTGATAAATTTAGATTAATTCATTGGTTAAACATAAGAAAAACAACAATAGATGTTTTAAATGAACTTTTATCAACAAAAATCAATCAAAAATTATCTGTAGAAGACTTTGAAAACTTGGACATGTATACTGCGACTGAAATCGCTAATACACTCTCAATACCTGTTTCAAATATTTTAAAAGATTCAGAGGTACCTTCATTTTTATTTAGCTCTAAGTCAGATATAGAAAAAACTAAACGACCAATAAAACGTGATGGAATTCACTTTTATAATTATTATACACTGCCATCTCCCAAGGGATATGTAGCTCCTGTTTTAATAGATATATTGTGTCCAAAGAACAAGCTTCCAAAACTAAATAATGGACATTTAGAAAGTGCAATAACGCTAAGCCTTGGGCCTAACGATATTTATGCAAGATTTGGAAAAAAAATAAACAAGACTAATTGGTGTAAATTTAAAGTAAATAAAGACCCAAAAACTAATTGGATAGTAGGTGACAATTATTTTGAGCCATCTTATTGTCTACATACATATTCAAGAGCGACTGACGGACCAGGAAAAATATTGTCTTATACTACAACTTCACATGTTGAAGATCTTTTCACAAAAAAATTAAATGATCAGTCATTTGATAATTTTATAAAATTATCAAAAAATAAGAGTTTTAAAAGGGCTCTTATGTTACAGACACTAACTGACAAAGGTTATGAATTAAACTATATTTCAAAAAAAACAAAAATATCTTTATCAAAGTTAAAAAAATATTTCGAAAATAAAGAAAATTTATCTTCAAAGCAATTTGAAAAGATATGTAATTTTGCCGAACTAGATTCGAGATTATTTAAGGAAATCAAGCATAAAGAAGATGCTGTTGGAAAGCTATATATTTCTCATAAAGAAAGTATTAAAACTATTAGAAAATTCAAATCTTATACAATCGCAAGCATTGTTTCATCCACTAGATTTCCGGATTTGCATGGTTATTATATAAAAGTAAACAAGAAAGAGAAAAAAAAGTTAAAATTTGATTTAATTGACTCAGCATGTTCGCATTACTTAGTTACTGGTGGTAATTTAAATTTTTATCATAAAAAAAATGGAAAAATAATTAAAACAATTTGTTCAGAGGGTGATGCAATGTGGGTTGGTTCTTTTACAGAGCATTGTTTTTATGGGGATGGCTCTTTAGCAAAAATTTCTGACGGACAAAATTTTAATTATCTTGAAAAATTTGATGTCGGAAATTTATATAATCTTAGTTTTACTTTAAAAAGAGCAAGAAAAGACAAAGTAAATTGGGGATATGATACTTAAAAAACTCTCAAAACCCTTTACAATTTGGATTATTGGCCCCTCAGCTGCAGGTAAAACAAGTATTGCCAAAAAATTATACGAAAAAATTAAAAATCAATCTTTAAAATTAATTATAATTGATGGTGATAATATCCGTAATTTATTTGATAATAAATATGGCTATGATGCAATTTCTAGAAGTAAAGTTACAAAAAGATATATAAAACTTGTAAAATGGCTGCAAAGCTTTGAAGTATCATCAATAGTTTCTGTAATCAGTCCATTTGAGAAAGACAGAATTGAATGTAAAGAAAGCTTGATAGGATATAAACAAATTTATCTTAAATGCTCGATGGAAACAAGATTGTTAAGAGATAAAAAGAATTTATACAAACCCGCTCTAAAAGGTTTAAAAAAAGATGTAATTGATGTTGATATTCCATTTGATCAATCAAAAATCAACGATTTAATAATTGATACAGATAACAATAATGTAGAGCTATCAACAAACAAAATTATAGAAAGCTTTAATTAGATGTGTGGAATATTTGGAGGATATAATGTTACCTTTGAAGAGGTAGAAAAAGGAATAAATTTAATTAAAAGAGGAAATGACGGAATTACTATTTCTGAACTATCAGAAAAAGTTTATTTTGCAGCTAGAAGACATGCTATTAAATTTTCAGGAAATGAGGACAATCTTTCAGGTCAATCAGACCAACCATATTTTTCTAATAATAGAAACTCAGCATTAATATTTAACGGAGAATTTTATAATTTTGCTCAATATAGAGATAGACTAATTAAAGAAAATATCAATTTTAAATCAAAAGGAGATACAGAGGTTTTATTAAAACTTTATGAATCACATGGTATAAATTTTCTAAGAGATAAAAATATTGACGCTCTATACTCTATTGCAGTTTTTGATAAATTATTAAATAAAATATTCATTACTAGAGATTGGCCAGGAAGAATTCCTTTATATTATTATCATGAGAGTGGAAAGTTTATTTTTTCTAGTGAATTGAAAGCATTAAGGGCGATAAATGGATTGAGTCTTCAAAATCCAATTGAGTTGGAGCCAGGTAAGATACTTGAATATGATATTTCAAAAGACGAAATTAATGTTGTTTCACACTATAATTTAGAACCATATATTTCAAAAAATACAAATGATATTTTGAAACTTGGAGAAGAGATGCATGCAGTTTTAAATGAGTCAGCAAGAAACAGGACTATGGGTGATGTACCTATATGTACTATGTTATCTGGGGGAATTGATAGTGTTCTCACGACGTACTATGTTTTGAAAAATATAGAATTTGACAAAGTGAATTATCAACCAACTTCTTATGTCTTCAGAGTAAAAAATTTTGATTCTATTGATGTCAAGACTGCTGAAGTGGCAACCGAAGGATTTAAAAAAATTGGACTAAAATTAAAAGTTATAGAGGCAACCGAAGAACAAATTGTAAAAGACATGCCAGGAATTGTTGAAACATTCGAAATGAGGCAATTAAAAGCGTTAAGTTTTTATCCACTACCTATTTATTGGTATTTAGCTCCTGAAATGCACAAAGATGGTTTTAAAGTAACAATAGGAGGTCATGGAGTTGATGAATTATTAGGAGCCTATACAGCCTGGAAAGAACTAAAAACAAGTCATGAGGCTCAGATAAAGCTTAGAAGTAGAAAAGCATTTATAAATAACATTTATAACAACATGCTAAAAAGAGCATCTATCATTTTCATGAACCGCGGTCCGATTGAAGCCAGATTCCCCTTTTTAAATCATAAAGTTTGTGAATTTATGCTAGGTATTGATCCCAAGTGGTTGTCTTTGAGTAAGATTAATGCTGAAATTATGTTAAGGTTAATTGAGGACTCTAAAATTAATGACTCCATTAATCTTATATACAATAATTTAAATTTATACTTGAATGATGAAAAAGCATTTTTTGAAAAGTTAACTCCAGAGGAAATATTTGATATCGAAAAAATTTTTTGGAAATTCCCTCTAATTGCTTCAAGTTATTTTGCATCAAAAGAATCTTTTTTGTCTTTTAAAGATGTATTTAGACCAAAAATTAGAGGTCAACATGGAGCAGGAATTACATATATAGAACCAAAAATAGTTAAAGATTATCCAAAATACGGTTCTACAGATACCGAGATTTTCAAAAATATATCAAGGGAGATATTTTCTTAATGATAAAAGCTAAAAAGAAAAAAAAAATTGTATATGTTCCTATGGGCGCTGATATAATACATAGCGGTCACTTAAATATCTTAAAACATGCTCAAAAATATGGTGAGGTTGTAATTGGGTTATTTACAGACTCCGCCATTGCAGAATATAAAAGACTCCCATTAATAGGATTTAGTCAAAGATACGATATAATAAAGAATATAAAAGGAGTAAGTAAAGTTGTAGCTCAGGATACCTGGGATTACTCCAAAAATTTAAATAAATTAAAACCTGATTTTGTTGTGCATGGAGATGATTGGAAAAAAGGAGTACAAAAAGGAATTAGAGATAAAGTTATTAAAACTTTAAAAAAGTGGTCTGGCAAGTTAATTGAACCAAAATATACTCAAAATATATCAGCAAATTCGTTAAAGAATAAAATTAATGATATCATTCATTTCCCTCAAAATAGAGTTTCAATATTGAAAAGATTGATTTATTCAAAAAATATTGTTCGTATTCTAGAATCACACAATTCTCTTACTGGTCTAATTATAGAAAATCTAAATATATTAAAAAATAAAAAGATGTTAGAATTTGATGGCATGTGGTCATCTAGTTTGACAGACTCAGCCACAAAAGGAAAACCAGATAACTCATCAGTTGATTTTTCTTCGCGAATTACATCATTAAATGAAATGATGGATGTTACAACAAAACCTCTTGTTTTTGATGCTGATAATGGAGGACAGGTTGAACATTTACCATTTTTGGTGAGATCATTAGAAAGAGCTGGAGCTTCAGCAATTATAATGGAAGATAAAATAGGACTTAAAAAAAATTCTTTATTTAAAAATCAAGCTGGTACAAAACAAGATAAGCCAAGCATTTTTGCAAAAAAAATTAAAAAAATATGTAATTCGAGACAATCAAATGATTTTATGGCAATTGCAAGAATTGAAAGTTTCATACTAGGAAAAGGTTTAAAAGATGCTCTAAAAAGAGCAGAAATTTATTCTAAGGCAGGTGCAGATGCAATTTTAATTCACAGTAAAGAAAAAACTCCTAAAGAAATCTTCTCTTTTGCTAGAGAGTTTAGAAAGAGTAAAAATTTTGTGCCTTTAGTGTCTGTGCCATCTACTTATTCCAAGGTCTATGAAAAAGAATTAATCAAAAACGGTTTTAAACTAGTTATTTATGCAAACCAATTATTGAGAGCAGCTTATCCAGCCATGCAAAATGCAGCAAAAACAATTCTGAAAAACAGCAGAGCTTTTGAAATTGACAATAAGATTATACCAATAAAAGAAATTATTAATTTAATTAAGAATGATTAGTGTTAATGCTTTAATTAAAGTATTGAAAAAAAATAAAAGTGATTTTTTCACAGGAGTCCCTGATAGTGTTTTAAAGGAACTTTCTTCGGAATTAGAATTTAAAGATAAAAAAAAACATATAATTGCAACAAGTGAAGGTTCTGCTGTTGCTTTAGGTATAGGACATTATCTTTCAACAAAGAAAATACCAGTGATTTATATGCAAAATTCAGGCTTATCAAACGCATTAAATCCTTTGATTTCAATAGCTCATAAAGAGGTTTATTCAATACCTCTAATTTTAATAATTGGATGGAGAGGATCCCCAAAATTTAAAGATGAACCCCAGCATACTATAAAGGGTAGAATAACAAAAAAATTACTTAAACTTCTTAATATTGAAAATATTGTATTGAGATCTGAGAAAGATTTAAAAAAATTTGATATACTAATTAAAAAAGCAAAAATAAAAAAATCTACAATTGCTTGCTTAATTGAACAGGGCACATTAGAAAAAACTAAAAAAAAGGTAAAAAAAAAAAATTTTTACTCTTTAAGCAAAGAATTATTTCTTAAAACTTTGTTGGAAAACTTAAATAAAAATTCAAAAATTATTTCAAGCACAGGCTATAATTCTAGAGAGTTAATGTATATAAGGAATAAATATAATTTTAAGAATAGCAAAGATTTT
Organism: uncultured Pelagibacteraceae bacterium; assembly: GCA_902632515.1. Next base: position 11,411 of record CACPDA010000008.1, on the reverse strand, counting down.
TATATGGTTGGAGGGATGGGGCATACATCCTCAGTAGCATTGGGATATTCAATATTCAAAGGAAATAATACAGTTTGTATTGATGGCGATGGATCATGTTTGATGCACTTAGGCTCAATTAAAACTGCAGGATACTTAAAAATTAATAACTTTAAATATATATTGTTGAATAATAATACTCATGACTCAGTAGGAGGTCAGAAAACCAATGCAAATTTTGTTAATTTTAAACAATTCTCTAAAAGTATGGGTTTTAAAAAATTTTATTTAATTAAAAATAAAAAAAATTTGAAAAAAAATATTATAAATTTTTTATCTTCAAAACATTGTAGTTTTTTAGAGGTGAAAATAGATAATAGTAATATAAAAAAATTACCTCGACCAAAAGATCTTATTAGTATTAAAAATCAATTTATGAAATAATGATTAACAATTTAGATGATATTAAAGTTTTTTTAAATGATAGAAGTTTTAAAAAAATTTTTTTATTATGTGGAAAAAAATCTTTTGAGAGCTCTGGTGCTAAATCATTTTTAAATGCTGTTCTTAAATCAAAAAACGTAAAATTTTTTTATAAAAATTCTGAATTACCATCCTTAGAGGAACTGATTGAAATAATTATTCAATTAAGACAATTCAAGCCAGATTTAATCTTAGCCGTTGGTGGTGGTGCAGTAATTGATTATGCAAAAATTGCTAATGTGGTAGAAATTAAACCTAATCTGTCTGAATTGATTATTAATTATACATACCCTTTTACTAATAAATTTACAAAACTTGCAGTAATTCCAACTACTGCGGGGTCTGGAGCAGAGGTCACATCTAATGCCGTCATATATGTTGAAAATATAAAGTATTCATTTGAAAGTAAATTATTGATACCAGATTATTTTTTTTTAATTCCAGAATTTTTAATTTCTGCATCAAAAAAAATTAAATCTTCCTCAGGTTTTGATGCAATTGCCCAAGCTTTGGAGTCATTAGTTTCAAAAAAATCAAATGATGAAAGTCTAGGTTATGCTATAAAATCTTTGAAAATTTCAACTAAAAGCTATATTTCATTTCTTAGTGACACGAATTTAAAGAATGCTGCTGAAATGAGTATAGCTGCAAATCTTGCTGGTAAAGCTATAAATATATCTAAAACAACAGCACCTCATGCTACATCTTACCCATTTACCTCTTTATTCAATATTAGCCATGGTCATGCAGTAAGTTTATTTTTTGAAAATTTTTTTGAATTTAATTTTCAAAATTTAAAGAAATCTGAGACTACTTTTGATCTTAAAAAAAGGTTTGAAATGATTTTTGATTTATTTAATGTGAATAATATAGATGATTTTACAAAAAAAATTTCTTTATTGAAAAATAAAGCTGACTTAGTTGATGACTTAAGAAGTCTAAAAATTGATTTAGATAAAGATTATAACAAAATAATCAAAGGTGTTAATTTATTAAGGCTTGGAAACAATCCAGTTAAAATTGAAGAAAAAGATATTTTCAATATTTTTCAGAGGAGCAATTATTTGGACAGATAAAGGAATACTTAAATTGTGAATTATACATTTGAAGAAAAAGTTACATTAAATTCATTATCGATATTATTTATTCTAATGAATAAGCTTGGAATAAATTTTTTTTTAGATGCAGGTTCTTTATTAAAATTTATAAGAAATAATAAAAAAATAACAATAGGCACCGATATTGATATCGGTATTTTTGAAAAAGATAAAAAAAAAATATCTAATTTAAAGTCTCTTTTAGAAAAAAGAGGATTTAATGTTAAGTTACAAAATAATTTTTCAGTTTTCTATGATTATGTAAGAATAAAATCTCCTAGGAATTTTAAGGGGAAATCAAAACATATAGATATCTATATATATAAAAATATTGATAAATTTTATATTTTAAAAAAGCCTCATAAATTTAGTAAAAATTCTTTATTTTCAAAAATATTGGTGTACGGGATAAATTTTTTTAATCGAAAAAAAAATAAAAAATTTATTTTATTTTACTTTTTAAAGTATGTTTTATTTTTGATATATAATTATTTTGGTAAATCTGAACAATACAGATTCCCTGAGAATTTATTAAAATCACAAATTAAAATTATTTATTATATAAATAAACAAAAAGTCATTTTCCATATACCAAAAAATTTTAATAAATATTTATCTTACAGATATACTTCAAATTGGAGATTTCCTGATAAAAATTGGAAAAATAGAGAAAAAAAATTTTTAGTAAATGATAGTTTGAAAATTGATAATTACACTTTCCAACATTAATATACGAAAATATTAATCAAAAATAATTTTTTACTCTCCCATAAAAATTATAAATCAGCATTTTCTATGATTGATCTATTTAATTTAATACTGAAAAATTTATCATAATTAAATGTCATTACAAATTTATTCAATTTTCTATTTTTAAATGCTTGGAGTTTCCAAGAATTTTTTTTATAAAATTTTATTAGATTTTTTTCACAATAAAGTATTGAAATTAAGTTTATTTTTTTTATTGTAAGATTATTAAATTCCATTATTTTTTTAGCCAAACCTTTACTTCTGAAATCTTTATGAATTATTAATGTATCAAATAATAAATATCTTTTTTTTTTATAAAGCTTTCTTCTTCGAAGCATTGTATATCCAACCAATTTTGAGTTAGAATAAAGTAAATTATGATGGTCTAATTTTTTTGAGTTATTATAAAAAAATTTTTTTTGGTTATCTAAATTATGTTTCCAGTGAGTATTTTTAAGCTTACAGATTTGAGTTATTATTTTATTATTTAATTGATTTGTTTTTAAAGTCAAAAATTCATAGGACATAATATATTGTTAGTAATAATTAAAAATATAATGTATTTGTTATTTTTAATCAGCAACAAAAAAATTAAATTGATAGTTATAATTCAAGCTAGATCTGGTTCAATAAGATTTAAAAATAAAGTTCTTTTTGAGGTGCATGGCAAACCACTTATTTGGTATGTCATAAGACAGATTAAAAAATCTAAAAAGGTTAAAAAAATAGTTGTTGCAATACCCAAGAATAATAGAGATAAAAATTTATATTCTTATTTAAAAAAAAATAATATGAATATTTATAGAGGTGATGAAAATAATGTTGCTAAAAGAATGCTATATGCAGCAAAGAAATTTAAAGCAAATAATTTTATGAGAATTTCAGCAGATAGCCCACTTATCAAAACATCAATAATTAATAAGTGTATTAATATAAAAAAAAATTTTTTTAATTACGATTTAATTACAAATGTTTTTCCAAGAAGTTTTCCCAGTGGACAATCTGTAGAAATTATTAATACAAAAGTACTCCAAAAAAATATTAAATTTATGAAAAAAAGTGAATTAGAGCATGTAACAAAATATTTCTATAATAATTCAACTAAATTTACTATTAAGAATTTTACAAACAAAAATAAAGATAAACAATTTAAAAGTTCGATTGACACAATTAATGATTTTAAAAAGTTAAAACATCTTATTAAAAAATGAATATTAAAGCTGCAATTATTGGGACAGGTATAGGTATTAAACATATAGAGGCAATAGATGGATACAAATCGTCTAAAGTAATAATGATTTATGAAAAAAATAAAAAAAAAATTTCAAATTTAAAAAAAAAATTTCCTCATATAAAAGTAACAAGTTCTGAAAAAGATATTTTTAAAGATAAAAATATAAATTTTGTCAGTATAGCAAGTTATGATAATTTTCACTTCCCTCAAATAATCAAATGTATTAATAAAAATTTTAACATAATGGTTGAAAAACCTTTGTGTTTATCTTTGAAAGAATTAATTAGTGTAAAAAAAGCTCTTAGGAAAAGTAAAACAAAAATTTCATCAAATATGGTCTTAAGAGCAAATGAATTGTTTATTAATATTAAAAAAAAAATGAAATATGAAAAAATTTTTTTTGTAGAAGGTGACTACATGTGGGGAAGAGCAGAAAAGTTATTTGGTTGGAGAAGCAAAGTTAAGAACTTTAGTTTTACATTAGGTGCTGCAATTCATATGATAGATCTCATTTGTTGGTTATTAAATAAGAGGCCTTTATCAGTGATTACATTGGGAAATAGAATAGCTACAAAAAATACTGTTTTTAAAAAAAAAAGTTTTTTAATTTATTTATTAAAATTTTCACAGAACTTAATTATTAAAGTGACAGCAAATATGGTTGGTGCTCACGAACATTTTCATAATTTAAAAATATATTCAAAAAACAAAACACTCTTTCATACTAGGGATGGATCTTATATCTTAAATAAAAATAAAAAATTATTTTCAAATAAATTAAATTATGCATATCCAGATAAAAAAAATAGAAAAAAAATTATAAGAAATTTTATAGATAGTATAAAAAATAGTAATGTTAAAAAAATTATATCACAAAATGAAATTTTTGATTTAATGTCAATTTGTTTCGCAGCAGATAAATCTTTAAAACTTAATAGGGAAATTAAAATAAACTATAAATTATGATACCTTTTTCAAAACACTCTGTTCCTAATAAAGTAAAAAAAATATTTGAAGAAATTCTTAAAACCGGATGGTTTACTCATGGTAAATATACAAATTTATTTGAAAAAGAGTTTAAAAAATTTACCAAAGCTAAATATTGCACTGTGGTATCAAGTTGTACAGCAGGACTTCACCTTTCGCTCCTATCCTTAGATCTTAAAAAAAATAGTGAAATTTTAGTCCCTGCAATGTCACATACGGCGACAGCTCATGCGGCAGAGTATGCTGGTCTTAAAGTAAGGTTTTTAGATGTTAATGAAACAACTGGAAATATTGAATATGAGAATATTAAAAAAAATATTTCAAAAAAAACAAAAGCAATAATGGTTGTTCATATGAACGGGAATTCGTGTGAAATGAAAAAAATAAAAGCAATCTGTGATAAGAAGAAAATATTTTTAATTGAGGATTGTGCACATGGACTTGGAACTTTTTATCAAGGGAGACATGTAGGCAATTTTGGAGTGACAGGTAGCTTTTCTTTCTACCCAACAAAACAAATTACAACAGGAGAAGGTGGGGTGGTTATTACGAATAATGAAAAAATATTTAAGAAAATAAAAAAATTAAAAGCATTTGGAATAGATAAAGATATAAAAGATAGAAAATTACCAGGTAAATATGATGTTAAAATGTTAGGTTTTAATTATCGAATGACAGAACTCCATGCCGCAATGGGCTTATTACAATTAAAAAAATACAAATCCTTTTTAAAAAAAAGGAAACAATTAGCGAAAAGATATATATTGAATTTTAAAAATTTTTCTCACTTACGTCATGCAATTTATAATAAAGAAAGTTCATTTTTTATTTTTCCAATTTTAACAAAATCAAGAGATAGATTGCTTAAACATTTAATTAAAAAGAAGATTGGTGTTTCAATACATTATGCTAAAAGTTTACCATTTATGAGTTATTACAAAAAAAAATATAAAATTAGTAACAATAAATTTAAAAATTCTATAAATTATGCTGACTCAAATATATCTCTACCAGTATATCCAAAATTAACTATAAGAAACGTTGATAAAATAAGTTTAGAAATTAAAAAATTTTTATCAGGTATCAGATGAAAAAAAAAATTTTATTAGTTGGCGGGTGTGGCTTTATAGGACATAATTTGGCTTTAAAACTAAAAGCTTTAGGTCATGAGCCTACTGTTGTTGATAGTCTTTCAATTAATAATATAAAATCCATAAATGAAGAAGGAGTCGTTAATAAAAAATTATATTCAGCTATATTAGAAAATAGAATAGCTCTTCTTAAAGAAAATAATATAAATTTGATAATCCAGGATGCCAGACAGTATCATGAAATATCTAAATTATACTCAAATATAAATCCGGAAATTATCATACATCTCGCTGCTGTATCTCATGCAAATAAATCTAACAAAGATCCACATACAACATTTGATCATAGTCTAAGGACTTTAGAAAACACACTTGACTTTGCAAAAAGTAAAAAAATACACGTAGTCTACATGTCATCAAGCATGGTTTATGGCAATTTTAATTCTAGTGATGTTGATGAAGACTCTAAGTGTGATCCAATAGGTATTTATGGAACTTTAAAGTTATCTGGTGAACTACTTATTAAAGCTTATAAACAAGTTTTTGATTTACCTTACACAATTATAAGACCCTCAGCTTTATATGGAGAGAGATGTGTGAGTAGAAGAGTAGGTCAAATTTTTATTGAAAACGCAATTCAAGGACAAGAAATTACAATCAACGGAGATGGTGAGGATAAGTTAGACTTTACATACATAGAAGATTTAGTTTTAGGGATAGCATCTTGCTGTGATAACGATAATGCTTTAAATCAGACTTTTAATCTCACTCATGGAAAATCAAGAAAAATTAATGAATTATTAGATATTTTAAAACAGGAATTTCCAAATTGTCATGTAAAATATTCTGAAAAGGAAAAATTTATGCCAGAGAGAGGTACATTAAAAACAAACAAAGCAAAAAAATTAATCAATTATAATTCCAAATTTTCGATTGAAGACGGATATATACAATACATCAAATGGTATAAAGATTTTTGGAAAAAGTTTAATGCTTAGTAATCAAAAATTTAAAAAAAAAAAAAGACCACTTATAATTGCTGAAATAGGAAATAACCATGAGGGAAATTTTTCTGTTGCAAAAAAACTAATTGATCAGGCAGCAGAAGCAGGAGTTGACGCCGTTAAATTTCAGACATTCAAAACAAAAAAATTTGTAACAGATAAAGAGAAGAAAAGGTTTAATAAACTTCAAAAATTTGAATTAAGATATTCAGATTTTGAAAAATTATCTATTTATGCAAAAAAGAAAAAGTTGTTATTTATTTCAACTCCTTTTGATCTAGAAAGTGCAGCTTTCTTAAATAAAATAGTTGATTGTTTTAAAATTTCTTCAGGAGATAATAATTTTTTTGAATTAATCCAAAAGGTTTTGAGTTTCAATAAACCAGTAATTATATCTTTGGGATTACTTAGTTTTTCTGAAATTATTAAGTTAGAAAAATTTGTTAAAAAGCAAAATAATAAAGATGTTTATTTTTTACACTGCATTACATCTTATCCGGCAGAAGATAATGAGATTGATTTGAAAACAATAGAACTTTTAAAAAAAAGGATTAAATTTAAAATTGGTTATTCAGATCATTCTTTAGGCCCCGATGCAGCTATTTTGGCAGCAACTCTTGGTGCAGAAATTATAGAAAAACATTTTACTATTTCAAAAAAATTTTCAAATTTTAGAGATCATATGTTGTCAGCTGATTTGAATGAAATGAAAATTATTGTAAAATTTATTAAACGTATGAATATATTAAAAGGAAAAAACAAAACTAAATCAACAAAGAATGAAAAAAAAATTTATGAATCTGCAAGAAGATCTGTTTACGTAAATAAGGATTTAAAAAAAAATTATACAATTAGGCATAATGATTTAATTTGTCTTAGACCTTTTAAGGGCAGCAATCCAATTGACAAAAATAACCTTATAGGTAGAAAACTAAAAATAAATTTGAAAAAAGGATCAGTTGTAAAAATAAATAATGTTAAATAAAAAAAAAAAATATAAATTTTTAGATAACGAAAAAAGAAAACAAATTGATTTTCTTTTTAGTTTACTAAATCAATTGGCAGTAAAACACCCGTATTTAGTTGTATTGATATTACATGAATATACAAGAATTCTTTATAGCATTGACCCATATATTGATTTTAAAATTAAAAATCCTAAATCACGAATAAAAACAAAGTTGATGGAATTAATTGATTTTTCAAAGTTATCTTTGCTATTAGGTTCTTACAATAGGAAAAATAATAAAAAATTTTACTTTAAGTTTACAAATAAAGTTTCTACTGATTTGAAAAATAAAACAGGAAATGTTTATGGGCCGTTATGGAAAAAATTTAAAAAAATAAACAATCATGAGGCTTTGAGATTACTTAAAAACAGAGTACCAAAAAAAATTTTCAAAAATAAAAAAGTTTTAGATGCAGGATGTGGCGGAGGAAGATACTCATATGCAATTTGTAAAAGTGGTGCGAAATCAGTTATAGGATTAGATTATGGTGACATAGGTTTGAAAGTAGCTAAAAAAAATTATGGAAAGATAAATAATTTGAGTTTTAAAAAGGGTGATGTTTTAAACCTGCCGTTTAAAAAAAATACATTTGATACGGTTTTTTCTAATGGTGTTATTCATCATACATCTAATATAAAAAAAGGAATTTCCGAACTTGTTAGAGTTTGCAAAATGGGGGGCAATATTTGGTTGTACCTCTATTCAACGGGTGGAATTTTTTGGTACTCAAGAAGATTAATGAATAAATTAATGAAAAAAATTCCATATGAATTATCTTCCAGTTTTTTAAAAATGATGGAATTACCTGATAATAGGTTCATATTTATGGACAATTGGTATGTTCCAATTGAAAAACATCTGAGCCATGAAGAAATATTAAAAATTTTAAAAAAACTTAATGTAAAAAAAATCAAAAAAATAATTGGAAAAAATAAATTTGATTTAGATTTTTCATTAAAAAAATATAAAAATTCTAGATCGATTTGGGGAGAAGGCGAAATTAGATTTTTGATTGAAAAATAATTTTTTATTAATTTATAAATAAACCAACATTAATAATATTAAAAAGATATTTACTCTGTTCATTAGAAATTGTTTGAAAATTCTTTAAGAAATTAAAATCTTTTTCATTAACAATTTCTTTTAAATATTTATTAGAATTTATGAAATCAATTATAATATCATAATTGATGTGAGCGATATCTGAAATAGAGGCATTGAAGCCGACTTTTTTTCTATTTAATCTTATCTTGTCTGGTAAATAACCTTTTACTATATCTCTTAGAATATATTTTGGATAACCATTTTTAATAAATTTGCTACTATCTATTGAAAATAACAAATTATATAAATCTTTGGAGAGAAAAGGGGAGCGATTTTCAATTGAATGTTTCATTGAATTCATATCATCTTCATACAAAATTACAGGAACAGTTTCATGAAAAATTTCATTTTTCATTCTATTTTTCAAATTGTTGTCATCATAATTTTTCTCTGAGAACAAACTATAATCACTTATTTTAAATTTATTGTCATCATTACTGTAGATATGATCTCTAAAAAATGGATTATTAAGAAAATTTTCTAATTTTAATTTCTTATTTCTTATTGTTTTCTCTGTGAATTTTTTCCATATTTGAAGTTCATCATTAAAAATATTTTTATCTTTTATTTCGTTGAGAAAAAAAAGATGATGGTCATAATACCCAGTAAAAAATTCATCCGCACCAGTTCCGGATAAAATTACTTTCCCATTATTATTTTTGCATTTTTGGCTAATAAAAGAGTGAATATAGTAAGATATTGTAGCTATAGGTGCCTTCCTATAATTGATCAATTCATTACATTTGTCTAAAAATTTTTCAAAGGATAATTTGGGAATATCAATATAATTTACTTTTAATTTTAATTCTTCTTCTAGGTATTTAATATTTTCAAGCTCATTATATCTCTCATCATTATTTATTATGGAATAACATTCAGGATCAATGTCAAATCTTTTTTTTGCAATTGAAACTAATGAGGATGAATCGATTCCTCCGCTCAAACAAAAATTTACAGGAACATCTGATCTTAATCTTTTTTTATAACTGTTAAGAAATCTTTCTTTTACTATTTCATATAGTTCAATTCCATCACTTGGCACACTTTCTTTTTTAAATATATCAATCTTAATATTTTTCTTTTTAAAGTTTTTTAAATCAAGTTCTAATATTTCTCCAGGTTTAAGAAAATAAATGTTTTTAAAATATGTTTCGTTATTTGAAAATATAGATTTGTAGCCATTAACAAGGAAATCATTTACCTTTTTATAATTTATTTGATTAAGACTAGGTTTAAAAAATTTTATATAATTGATCTCTGAACCAAAAATTAAATTTTTTTCATTGAAATAATAAAATAATGGTTTTTCTCCAAAAAAATCTCTAGATAAAATTATTTTATTCTCTTTTTCATCATATATACAAAATGACCACATTCCATCAAACTTTTTAATACAATCTATACCCCATCGAAAATATGATTGAGCTAAAACTTCAGTATCTGAATTCGTTTTAAATTTGTGACCCAAAGACTCTAATTCTTTTCTAATTTCTAAATAATTATAAATCTCTCCATTAAAGATTAATTTTATATTTTCAAAAATAAATGGTTGATCAGATTTTTTATTTTCAATATCAATAATTTTTAATCTACTTGAATATAATTGAATATATAAATTTTTAGTCTTTTTTAAAAATTTTCCTTGTTGATCGGGTCCTCGGCTAAACATCATTCTTTTAATTTCATTGAAATTAAAATCATCATGTTTTTCGTTTTTATTTATTGTTCCGGCTATACCACACATCTTTTTATTTTTTTGCTATTGTTAATAATGTATATCCAAGATAATTTTTATGAATGAAACTGGGTTTGGTGAACTCAAAATCACCATTACTTTTTCCTAAATAGGGATCATTATAATTCAAATAGTTTATGGTTGTGCCAGCATCAGAAATTATTGTTTCAGTTTTTTCAATTTTAAAATTATTTTTCTTTAATATTTTTTCTAAAGAGTTTTTTGAAAAATGATTAACATGTTGGTGTCCAGAAAACATTGTACATTTTTCTTTTAAGATTAATGCACTTAAACTATTTACATTTGGGACATTAACTAAAAGTTTTCCCCCTTTTTTTAAGGATTTATAAATTTTTTTAAGTAGAGCATTTGGATAAGGAACATGTTCAAACACAAGCCATAATGTGATTGCATCATAAAAATTTTTTTGAAATTTTTTATCAATTATAATTTTTTTTTTTCTTAAAACTTTTATACAATCAGTGTTTATTTCATTAGCATAACATTTCCATTTAAATTTTTTTGCATTATCTAAAAATAGACCGTAGCCAGTTCCATAATCTAATATTTTTTTGTCCTTTTTTTTTATGCTTAAATTTTGTAGACCGTATTTAAACCTATTATTATCTAACATTACGTTTATTTTATTTTTCATTACACGAGTATAAGAACTTTCCTTTTTTAAAGCTTTTTCTTGAACTTCAGTTTTTAATATTGGGTTTACAAATACAAATTTACATTTCTTACATCTTACATGTTTATAACCATCTTTTATGAATAGAACTTCGTTCAATTTAGATTTGCAAACTTGACAATTTCTAAATTCTTGATTTTTTTTATTTAGAATAAGTTTTTTAAATATTTTCTTATTTTTTTTTACATTTTTTAAATGTTTCTCTCTTCCAGATAATTTATAAAATTTTTTTGTTTTTTTAAA
>CACPDA010000007.1 GCA_902632515.1 uncultured Pelagibacteraceae bacterium | reverse complement strand
CTACATAATGTTCAAAAAAAAGGTATTAAAGCTCCGTTACAAGTCTATAGAGCACTGGATAAATTAGTTGAAATAGGAAAAATTCATAAAATTGAAAGTCGAAATGCCTTTATTGCCTGTCATAATTCAAGCTGTCAGGTATCAAAAGCTACTGCATTTTCAATCTGTGAAATCTGTGAGAAAGTAACAGAAATTAGCAGTGCAAGTCTTTCTAAATACTTAACTAATTTCAAAGACAAAGATGGTATGAAATATAGTAAATACAATCTTGAGTTTTTTGGATTATGTAAAAAGTGTAGATAAGTTATTATCTAAAATCTAAATAAAACAAGCTGAAAGGAAAACGTATGTTTATCAAGAAGTATCTTAAATGGATAAGTACATTACTAGTTTTAGTTGGTATTCTATTAACAAACCTAAATATATATCCTTTAAATATATACTTTCACGGATTAGGTGTTGTTGGATGGACTATTGCTGGATTTGTTAGCAAAGATAAAGCGATACTAACTAATTTTGGATTACAGATACCATTATTTATTATTGGTTTTTATAAGGTTGTATTTTAACTTTAAAGTAGACTTTGGTTTTAATTAGTTTAGTTATTGACGAATCTACCCCCTGATTCTCAAATCAATAAATTTATATATAGAATTATTTTGCGTCTCAGATTACATACTCATTAAGTCATGAATCGATAGGAACCGAAAACAATAATATAAAGGAGATAAAGAATGGAAATGACTTTAATTTATACGGTTATAGGCTTCGCCCTTGCCGGATATAGCGTAATTGCTAACGACTCAATTCAAACACTAGGTACATTTATAGCTTCAAAAAAGAAGTGGTTTAAATGGTACGTACTTGCAGGATCAGCTTCTAGTGTAATGATTTTAGCTTTAGCATGGGGATGGTATGCGTATGATGGTGATATTTCATATGGAAGATTAACTAGAATACCTTATCAAGAAATTCAATGGTATCATGCAGTAGCACCTGCAATACTCTTATTATTAACAAGAGTTGGTATACCTGTATCCACAACCTTTTTAGTTCTTTCAGCATTTGCTTCAACAGTTGTGCTTGAAAAAATGTTGTTAAAAAGTGTAGTTGGTTATGGTTTAGCAGCAATGGTCGCTTATATTGCTTGGATTGTTGTATCAAAATTTATCAATGAAAAATTAGATGAAGTTGATGAAAAGTATATAGGCTTTTGGAGAAACTCAGTATGGGTGACTTCAGGTTGGTTATGGTGGGTTTGGTTATCTCACGATGTAGCAAACATCGCTGTATATCTTCCAAGACAACTAGATATTACAATTCTGCTAACTGTAATGGCATATTTTACGGTTTTACTATTTTACATCTTCTTCATTCAAGGTGGACGAATACAAACTGTAGTTTTAGAAAAAACTGGAACTAGATATGCAAGATCAGCTACAATTATAAATGTGATTTATGCAGGTGTTTTATACTACTTTAAAGAACTAAACGACTTACCAATGTCAACAACATGGGTTTTCGTTGGTTTATTATGCGGTAGAGAACTTGCAATTTCAACAATGAACAAAGATTATAAGTTTAAGTATGTTTTCCCATTAATTGGTAAAGACTTTCTTAAAATGATCTTTGGATTAAGTGTTTCAGTTGGAATTGTTTTAGGAATTCACTATATAATTATTCCAAATAATTGGTTCTAAATATATTTATTTGGTCGTGTTAATTATTTAACACGGCCATAAACATCCTGATATCGAACAATATCCGTCTCTTTCAAAATTGAACCTACCTGTGCTTCAATAATTTTTACTGGTTTTTTATATGGATTTTCTATTCTATGGATTGCACCTAATGGAATAAAGATAGTTTCATCAGGTTTCATTGTAAAATATTTCTTATTTAAAGTAATTTTAGGTTTACCATGAGTAACTACCCAATGTTCTGCTCTATGATGATGTTTTTGAAGACTTAATATACCTTTAGGTTTTACGTATAATTCTTTAATCAAAAATTCTTTACCATTAAATAAATTAACATAACTACCCCAAGGTCTGTGAAATACATTCTTCTTTTTAAAATAATGTCTTTTATTTCGTCCATACATCTTGCAGATTTCTTTCCAAGACCCTAAATCAGACCAAGGAATATCTAATTTGATCGCATTTATATCTTTAGTTTTTTCTAATATCGCATAGTCAAAAGACTTAGCTGTTGCTTTGGTGAATGCTTGTTTGTTTAAATAATACACATTACTTTTATATTTTGCTTTTGTTACAGCTTTGTTACAGTTTCGATAAATATTTGGTTGGTATTTCTTGAAATTATTAATTATTGAATCTTTTCTCAAATAAAACATTCCTGAATTCCAATAACCTTTTTTACTAATTATTTGTTTAGCTCTAGCTCTTTTAGGTTTTTCTACAAATCTAGTTACTTTGTTATTTCTTGTTAAAAAATATCCAAATTCACTAGAAGGAATTGTGGGTTTAATCCCAAAAATAAAGATATTATTATGAGTAAGTTTCTTTTGATTTTTTTTGATAGATTTATTGAATAAACCAACCTTCTCTATCAAATGATCTGCTGCTAAAAACATTAAAGGTTGTTCATTTGGAATATCTTTAATTAAAGCAGTGCTTAAAATAGCTGGCGCGGTGTTTCTTTTAGCAGGTTCTAAAACTATCTTGAATTTTTTTATTTTGTGTTTTTTTAGGTGTTGTTTTACTTGTCTCAAATATTTTGCATTAGTACTTATGATTGGAGCATCAAATATCGATGCTTTCACTCTCTCAAGGGTTTTGCCTAATAAAGTCCAATTACCAAAATCTATAAATTGTTTAGCTTGGTGTTTTTTGGCATTAGGCCAAAGTCTTGTTCCTGCTCCACCACATAAAATAACTGGGCGAATTTTCATTAAATTTTTGAATAATCCTTAACTTCTTTTTTCTTACCAGGATGAGTTGGTGCTCCTAAATATGCTGGTCCAACTGTTTGTGCATATTTCCAAAGTGTTCCTGATCCAAAATCAGATTTTTTAGCCTTCCATTTTCTTCTTCTTGAAGCTAATTGCGCTCTAGTTAATCGAACATTAATAGTCCCTTTCTTAGCATCAATATCAATAACATCTCCATTACGTAAAAGAGCGATAGGTCCGCCTAAAGCTGCCTCTGGACCAACGTGGCCAACACAAAAACCTCTCGTTGCTCCTGAAAATCTTCCGTCAGTTATTAAAGCAACTTTCTCACCTTTACCTTGACCATAAATTGCACCCGTTGTTGAAAGCATTTCTCTCATACCTGGTCCACCTACTGGCCCTTCGTATCTTATAATGATTACATCACCATCTTTATATTTTCTACTTTGAACTGCTTTCATTGCACTTTCTTCATTATCAAAACATCTTGCTTTTCCAGTGAACTGTAATTTTTTAAGTCCAGCAATTTTAACAATCCCTCCTTCTGGGGCTAAATTACCTTTTAATCCTACAACACCTCCATCTGGCGATAACGGTCTGTTATAAGCTCTTAAAACTTTTTGTTTTGGATTAAATTTAATTCCCTTTAAATTTTCTTTCATTGTTTTACCTGTAACTGTCATACAATCTCCATGGATGTAACCACCATCATAAAGAGTTTTTAAAAGCATTGGTACACCACCTGCCAACCACATATCTTTTGCAACATATTTTCCACCTGGTTTTAAATCTGCAAGATAAGGTGTTCTTTTAAATATTTTTGCAACATCCATTAAATCAAATTTAATTCCAGCTTCATTAGCAATTGCTGGTAAGTGTAATGCTGCATTAGTTGAACCACCTGTTGCAGCTACTATTGTTGCAGCATTTTCTAAAGCTTTTCTTGTAACGATATCTCTTGGTTTAATTCTTTTAGCTAGTAATTCCATTACCATTCTTCCACTTGCTTTTGCATACTTGTCTCTTTCTTCGTATGGCGCTGGTGTTCCCGCAGAATAAGGTAGTGCTAATCCAATTGCTTCTGATACACAAGCCATTGTATTTGCAGTAAATTGTCCTCCACACGCTCCAGCTGTAGGACATGCAACTAATTCTAATTTTCTTAATTCTTTTGCTGACATTTGACCTGATGAATGTTTTCCAACAGCTTCAAAAACATCTACCACAGTTACGTCTTTACCTTTATATTTTCCTGGCAGTATTGATCCACCATAAATAAAAACACTTGGTACATTTAATCTTACCATTGACATCATTAAACCTGGTAAAGACTTATCACAACCTGCAATACCCACTAATGCATCATAACAATGACCTCTTACAGTTAATTCAGCACTATCTGCAATTACTTCTCTAGAGATTAACGAAGATTTCATTCCTTCGTGACCCATTGCAATACCATCAGTGACCGTAATCGTACAAAATTCTCTTGGAGTTCCTCCTGAGGCTCTTACACCCTTTTTAACTGACTGAGCTTGTCTCATTAAAGCAATATTACATGGCGCTGCTTCATTCCATGTTGATACAACACCCACAAATGGTTTGGAGACATCTTTTTCAGTCTCACCCATTGCATAATAAAAAGATCTATGTGGAGCTCTATCTGCTCCTAGAGATGTGTGTCTACTTGGTAATTTTTTCTTGTCAAACTTCCGCATTATAAACTCTCAATAGTTAATGATATTTTTTTGATATCATCTTTTAAATTACTATAGTTAGTTTTTTCTTGTTCAACAATATTTTTTGGTGCTTTATCAGTAAATCCTTTATTAGATAATCGTTGAGATATCTTGTCCATTTCTTCTTGATATTTGTTCTGTCTTTTAAGTAAATTTTCTTTAATTAGATTTAAATCAACATTCTCATCAAAATATATCTTAAATATGTCGCCTGATATTACTAGTGTAGCTGAGGGTTTTTGTTGATCTTCATCAAAGAAATTATTGATACGACCAAGCTTCTTAAGAACTACTTCGTTATTATTCATTAAAGTTTTATTCTTTTTAGCAATTTTATTAATTGATATATCGACAAATGAGCCGGGACTTACATTTAACTCATTTTTAAATGATCTCAATTCTGAAATTATATCAATCATCTTTTCAACATCTTTTTGAGATTGATCTTTTTTCGCTTTACCAGATGGCCAATTTTTATACATAAGAAAATTTTTATTTGATTTATCGAACTTGTTTTTTAACCATATTTCTTCAGTCACAAATGGGATAAAAGGATGAAGCATAACGAGTATTTGCTTGAAAATATAGGCAGATACTTCTTTCACTTCTTTTTGGGCTTTTTTATTGTCTGAATAAAGTATTGTTTTTGAAAGTTCGATATACCAATCACAATATGAATGCCAAGCAAATTGATAGGCATTTTTAGCAGCTTCATCAAATCGATAATCCTCAATATTTTTTTGAATTTTAGTTTTAATTTCTATTAACTCTGAATATATCCATTTGTTAATGTTTATTGTGGTTTTTGGAATTTTATCAGTTTTCTTAAAATCACATTTATTTGTGATTAAAAAATTATTCGCATTCCATAATTTGTTTAAAAAATTTCTATAACCTTTAACTCTATCTTCAGAAAGCTTAACATCAGTTCCTGGAGAGGCCATAGACAATAACGTAAATCTTAAGGCATCTGCACTGTATTTTTCAATTAAATCTAATGGATCAATAACATTTCCTTTTGACTTAGACATTTTTTGTCCTTTTTCATCTCTTACAAGTGCATGAACATAAATATCTTTGAAAGGTTCTTTGTTTAAAAATTCCATTCCAAACATCATCATTCTAGCAACCCAAAAAAAGATAATATCAAAACCTGTAACTAAAACTGAAGTAGGATAAAACTTCTTCACATAATCTTTTTTATCAGGCCAACCTAATGTTGCAAAAGGCCATAACCCAGATGAAAACCATGTATCTAAAACGTCTGGATCTCTAGTTATTTCAACATCTTTTTTATAAAATTTTTTAGCTTGTTTTTTTGCATCTGTTTCATTTGTTGCAACAAATATTTTTTTATCAGGTCCATACCATGCTGGTATTTGATGACCCCACCAAAGTTGTCTTGAAACACACCACGGTTCAATATTGTTCATCCATTGGAAATAAGTTTTAGACCAATTAGTTGGAAAGAAATTTGTCTTTTTTGTTTTAACTATTTTTTTTGCTTTTACAGCTAATTTTTTTGCATCTACAAACCACTGTTCAGTTAAAAAAGGTTCTATAACTGAATTAGATCTATCACCGTAAGGAACTTTATTCTTAATATTTTCTTCTTTAACGAAAAAATCTTTTTCTTTAAGTTTTTCTAATAACTTTTTTCGAGCATCAAATCTATCAAGTCCAATATAATCCTTAGGAGCATTATCATTTATTTTTCCTTCCTCAGTAAATACATTAATGATATCTAATTTGTTCCTTTGACCTACATCGTAGTCATTAAAATCGTGTGCTGGTGTAATTTTTAATGCACCTGTTCCTTGCTCAGGATCTGCGTAATTATCTTTAATAATTTTAATTTTTCTACCTACAATCGGAATAGTAACAGTCTTACCAACATATTCCTTATATCTTTTGTCTTTAGGATTAACTGCAATCGCTGTATCTCCAAGCATTGTTTCAGGCCTTGTTGTAGCAATTGTTATAAATTCTGAAGAATTCTCGATTGGATATCTAATATAGTATATTTTAGAGTTCATTTCTCTTTGATCAACTTCTAAATCTGAAATTGCTGTTTTAAGTACGGTGTCCCAATTAACTAATTTTTCAGCTTTGTAGATTAATTTTTTTTTGTGCAAATCAACAAAAACTTTGATTACAGATTTGGATAAATTTTCATCCATAGTAAACGCATTACGTGACCAATCACAAGAGCATCCAAGTTTTTTTAATTGATTAATTATGATGTCTCCATATTCATTCTTCCATTCCCATACTTTTTCAATAAATTTTTCTCGTCCAAGACTGTTTTTATTTAAATTCTCTTTTTCTAGTTTTCTTTCAACAAGAGCTTGGGTTGCAATACCTGCATGATCTGTTCCTGGTTGCCATAGTGTTTCATAATTGTTCATTCGATAATATCGAACTAAGAAATCCTGAATTGAATTATTTAATGCGTGGCCCATATGTAAACTTCCAGTTACATTTGGTGGTGGAATTACAATAGAAAACTTTTTTGAATTTTTTTGAGGTTTAAATAATTTATTTTTCTCCCAATAAGCATAAATTTTATCCTCAACTTTAGAATGTATATATTTATCGCTTATCATGGGTGTAATTAGTTTATAATTTAATAATCTAAATTAACAATAATCAAATTGGAACGTTATTTAATAGACTAATTGCAAATATTTTATATAAAACCCTTGTAGCTATCATCTAAAACATAAGGCAACGTGGCGGAATGGTTACGCAGAGGATTGCAAATCCTTGTATCCCGGTTCGATTCCGGGCGTTGCCTCCAAAAAAATTCTTGTTTTAGTGTGAAAAAAAAGTAAGTTTGCTTTTTACATTCCTCGGTAGCTCAGTTGGTAGAGCAGTTGACTGTTAATCAATTGGTCGCAGGTTCGAGTCCTGCCCGAGGAGCCAAAATTTATCCAACTTTAGAAATATTATTTGATACCTGTAAAGATTTATTAAATTTTAACTTTTGGTCAGTTGTTAGTTCAGAGTATATTTTAACAAGAAAATTATAATTAACATTCATATGACCCTCTTGGGATTTTTCTAAATTAACTAAATATTCTGAAAAATCCTCAAAAAAATAACTTATAGGTACCTTTAAATAATTCGAAAGTTGCAATAACCTTATTGAACTTACCCCATTTGTGCCTTTTTCATATTTTTGAATTTGTTGAAATGTAACGTTGATTGCTTTAGCAACTTTTGTTTGAGTTAAACCTAAGGCCAATCTTCTTAACTTAAGTTTGTTACCTAAGTGTTTATTAAAATTATCTTCCATTAAGACCCCTCTTAATTTATTTTTAAAAGTTAATTCAACTAGGTTTTGCAACCTACTGCAACAAATTTTTTTTTTATTTTTACGGGGAAAACTGAGAATTAATAATACCTGTCAAGCATTACTTAATGCTTAAATAAAGAAATATTAGTTGAAAAAAGAGGTAACTATAGTATCTGACTTAAGAAAAGTTTTGTCCTATCACTCTTTGGATTAGCAAAAAATTCCTTGGTATCAGCTTTTTCTACAATCATTCCCTCATCCATAAATATCATTTGATCAGCTACTTCTTTTGCAAACCCCATTTCATGGGTAACAACTATCATAGTCATTCCTTGTTTTGCTAAATTTACCATTACATCTAAAACTTCTTTAATCATTTCTGGATCTAATGCTGATGTAGGCTCATCAAAAAGCATTATTTTTGGCTCCATACATAACGCTCTAGCTATAGCAACTCTTTGTTGTTGACCTCCAGATAGTTGTCCAGGGTATTTTTGTGCTTGATCTAATATTTGAACTCTTTCTAAATGTTTTAAAGCTAATTCCTCTGCTTCTTTTTTTGGCATTTTTTTAACCCATATAGGAGCAAGTGTACAATTATCTAAAATTGATAAATGAGGAAATAAATTGAATTGTTGAAAAACCATACCAACTTCTGCTCTTATTTGTTCTATATTTTTAGTATCTTCTGTCAATTCTGTTCCATCAACAATAATTTCACCTTCTTGATGTTCCTCTAGTCTATTAATACATCTTATTAATGTAGATTTACCAGAACCTGAAGGACCACAAACAACAATTTTTTGTTTTGGTTTAACTTCCAAATTAATTCCTTTTAAAACTTGGAAATCTCCAAACCATTTGTTCATATTATTTATCTGAATAATACTATCTGACATTATTTTTATCGATCTGTTTTATATTTTTCTTCTAAATTATAGCTATATTTACTCATTGCATAACAAATAATCCAGAAAATTATTGCTGCAAATACATAGCCTTCCATAGCAAATCCTAACCATTCTGGATTAGTTTTAGCTAAATTCAACATTCCTACTATTTCTAACAAACCAACTACAAAGATTAATGGAGTATCTTTTACTAATGCCAAAAACGTATTAGCAATTCCAGGGATAACTAATTTTAATGCTTGTGGTAAAATTACGAATATATGCATTCTCCAATACCCCATGCCTAAAGATTTTGCAGCCTCATACTGACCTCTAGGAAGTGCTTGTAGTCCCCCTCTAATAACTTCAGCAACATAAGCTGCCTCAAATAATGAAATAGCTATTATACATCTTACCAATTTATCTATAAAAAAATCTGCAGGCAAAAACATTGGGAACATTACAGCTGACATAAATAAAACTGTGATTAATGGAACGCCTCTCCAAAATTCAATGAAACCGATAGATATATATCTTATTAAAGGAAAACCTGATCTTCTTCCTAAAGCAAAAGCCATTCCAATCGGAAAACAAAAAATTAAACAGAAAAATGAAATTATAAAAGTTAAAGATAGCCCACCCCAAGCACCAGTTTCTACCCAATTCAAACCATCTAGTTTACCTAACTCAATATATTCATCAAAAAATATGAAATATTTTAATAAAATATAAAGTGCAAAAGGAACAATCAAAAAATAATAAAACTTAAATTTGTTAGGAATAAAAAAACCAATAATTATGGACAAAATGGCAGCGATTATACCGTATGAAAAATCAAAAAATACTGGACCACCTGAAATAAAGAAAAATATGAACAAGAACGCAATAAATGGATAAATAACTACATAATAAAGTGTTAAATATTTCTTAAATTTGTCAGTAGCAAAATACCCAACTGATCCAAGTAAAGCTAAAGCTATGAATGATAAATTTATTCTCCATTGTTCTCCGTTAGGGTACATTCCATACATAAATCTTCTCATCCAAACTTTAATATATGTCCAACAAGCTCCTGTACCTGTACAAACATCTTTTGAGTCGCCAGCAAAACTAGCATCAACAAAAAACCAACTTAATATAGGTGGAATTGATTTTAAAATTATAAATATAATTAATAGGGACAGAATAGCATTAAAGTTATTAGTATTTATATTTTTATTTAATAAATCTAATTGTTTAATACCGCTTAACTCAATTCTTATAAAATAAAGACCTATAAAACCTAATATTAATGGTAATAAATAGCTTAAAAAGCCAGGCAAAAAACCAGTTATATTAAAACTAAAAAAAGAATTTATAAGAACATCCAAAACACTAACAAAAAATAAGAAAGAACCTAGGTATAAAAAAGTATTTAAATTAGATTTATCTGGCTTTAAAAAGTTAATTTTAGACATTATTTTTCTGTTATTGCTATTTTTTTATTATACCAATTCATCAATATTGAAATTGAAATGCTTAATGATAGATAAGTAAACATTGTTATAGATACAATTTCAATTGCCTTACCGGTTTGCATCAATGCCGTCCCAGCAAAAACTAATACTAAATCAGGATAAGCTATAGCAGCTGCTAATGAAGAATTTTTAGTTAAATTCAAATATTGATTTGTTGTTGGTGGTATTATTATTCTTAGAGCTTGAGGCATTACTACTAACTTCAAAACTTGATTAGGAGTCAATCCAATTGACGCTGCAGCCTCTTTTTGACCTTTACCAACTCCTTGAATTCCTGCTCTCACACATTCTGCTATGAAAGTTGCTGTGTATAAAGACAAAGATAATGCTAAAGCAATTAATTCAGGTGGCAAACTTACACCTCCTTCATAAATAAATGATGTTGTGGCTAATTGTTTTAAAACAGGAATTTCGAACGATAATCTTACACCACCAATTAAAAAACTCAAAAGAGGTAAAATTAAAATTAACCCTATTGATATCAATAAAACTGGAGTTTGTTTACCTTGGGTTTCTTGTAATTTTTTTGCCTGGATTCGAATAATAGTTATTGCAATTATTGCAGCAACTATTGAGTAAAAGAAAATGTTAAAATTTTGCCATATAAAGGCTGGAACATATAGACCTTTTATTGTTAAGAATGCAATTCCAAACATTGCATCGGCATCTTGAGGAAGTGGTAATGCTCTCAGAGCAGCAAAATACCAAAAAAATATTTGTAGAAGCAATGGGATATTTCTAAAAAATTCTACATAAAATGCTGCAAATTTGTTTATTAAATAATTTGGAGATAATCTAGCTATACCAACAATTACACCAAGTATAGTTGCAAAAATAATTCCAATAACTGAAACAAGTATTGTATTTAATAAACCAACTAAATAAGCTCTAAAGTATGAATGAGACCCGTCATACTCAATTAATGAAAACTGAACATCAAATGAGGACTCTTGAGATAAAAATCCATAACCAAAATCAATACCTCTATTCTCCATATTGACTTGTGCATTATAAGTAAAAAAACCAAAGACAAGAACAACAGCTATAACTGTCATTAATTGTGGGCCTATATCTTTAAGTTTAAAATTCACTGTGGGGATAATATATGAGTTTATAAAAAAAAGGGCTAGAAAAATCTAGCCCTTTTTATGTAATTTATAACTAAAATTATCTTGATGGTGGAACGTATAATATACCACCTTTAGTCCATAATTCATTTGGACCTCTGTCTGGTAAAATACCAGTGTCAGCTATATTTCTCTTATAACTTTCACCATAGTTTCCAACTTGCTTGATAATTCTTAAGTTCCACTCGTTATCTAAACCGAATGCTGCACCCATTTCGCCTTCAGCACCAACAAGTCTTTTGATTTGTGGGTTGTCTGAAGTTTTCATTGAGTCTGCATTAGCTGAAGTAATACCATATTCTTCTGCTTCGATCATAGTGTTCAAAGACCATCTTACGATATCTTCCCATACTGAGTCACCTTGTCTAACAACTGGTCCTAAAGGTTCTTTAGAAATAGTTTCTGGTAGAACGATGTGTTCATCAGGGTTTTTCATTTTAGTTCTTTGAGCAGCTAAACCAGATTTATCAGTAGTGTATGTATCACATCTACCAGCATCATAAGCAGCTACAACTTCATCAGCTTTTTCAAAAGCAACTGGCTCATAAGAAATTCCTCTTGAATTAAAGAAGTCTCTCATGTTTAACTCAGTTGTTGTACCAATATTTGTACAAGCTGAGATACCATTTTTGAATTGGTCTACTGAAGTTATACCTGAACTTTTTCTTACCATGAAACCTTGTCCATCGTAAAAGTTCACACCTACGAAAGTAAGTCCGATATCAGCATCTCTAGAAAGAGTCCAAGTTGTGTTTCTTGATAAGATATCAATCTCACCAGATGTCAAAGCTGTAAATCTTTCTTTAGCACTTAGTGGTGTAAACTTAACTTTGTTTGCATCACCTAATACTGCAGCAGCTACTGCTCTACATACATCAACGTCAACACCAGTCCAATTTCCTGCAGCATCAGCATTAGAAAATCCTGGAAGACCTTGAGATACTCCACACCTTACAAAACCCTTTTTTTGAGTGTTTTTAAGTGTTTTAGATTTTTTAGCAGCCATAGACTCTGTTGTAAAAGTGAACAACACAGCAACCATTGCTACTAAAGAAGTTAATTGTTTTAAGTATTTAAACATATTTCTTCCTCTGTTTGTTTATTTGTTAACAAATAATTCAAAATAACTTTTGAATATCCATAATTTAAGCATGTTCAAAAACTCTCTTCAAGGGAAATTTCTCAAGATTGTCAATTATGACAAATTCCAGTCAAGCAAATTTTTATATTAATTGATGCAAATTATTGTCATAAATGGCGCGCCCTGAAGGATTCGAACCTACGACCCTCGGTTTAGAAAACCGATGCTCTATCCAGCTGAGCTAAGGGCGCAATAATTGAAAATATACATATACAACAATAACCTAATTTTTAAAAAGGAATTTTTTCAAAAGTAATAGAATTGTTAATAACTCTATTCTCCCAATAATCATGAATAAAATGAAGCAATATTTAGTTATAAAATTGAGATTATTAAAATCAAATTCTTCTAAACCAAAAATTGAAGAGTTCACCGTGTTCATTAAAGTCAAAATAGATAACTTAAATGAATTTTCAAATTCAATTCCACTTAAACTTAATAAAGAGGTAAAAACAATTAGCGAAAATATAAAAATTAATAAAGTCAAAAAATATTTATTTATCTCATTAAAATCAAAATTAATTTTAGTAAATATAAGTTTATTCATAAAAACATTTTTTGGACGACTAAATGATAATATTTGATTCATTGAATACTTAAATAAAGAATAAATCTTAATAAATCTTAAACCAGAACTTGTAGAAAAAAAAGACCCACCAATTATTACTAAAATTAGATAAATAAATATCAATTTTTTTTGATTAGTTTCTAGAGAAAAACCAATATTGGATATACTACTTGCAATTGACAAAAGATTTACTGAAAAGTCATTGTTTGAACTAAAAAAGAGAAAAAAGATTGATAAAACAACTAAAAAATAAACAATCAAATGTAAATCTTCATAAAAAAAATTTACATTTTTATTTTTAATAAAGACTAAATTATAGATAAAGAAGATACTAAAAAAAGAGGTCAACATTAATATAGATAAAATAATTATTTGAGGATTAGTCTTAATTATACTTGAAAGATCATTTACCGGTAAAAATCCTCCAGAAGAAATAAGAGTTAAAGCTAAATTTAATGAGTTAAAAGATCTGATTGTAAAAAAATTTAAAATTATAAAAATTGCAAGTGTCAAACTCGAATATAGAAAAAAAATTTTTAAAGCTTGTTTAAAAACTTCAGAACTATCAAAAGATATAAAATTTGTTAATGTCTTTTTAAAATTTTCATCATAAATATCTATTAAAAAAATTATCGAAAATAAAAAATAAAGTCCTCCAATCCATTGTGTTGAAGATCTCCATATTATTAAACTTTGATCAATATTTTTGATATTCTCAAAAATTGTGAAACCTGTAGAAGTAAATCCTGAAATTGCCTCAAAATAAGAATTTAAAAGCGTTAAGTTATATATACTAAAATAAAAAGGGATCGATAAAATTAAAGGTATTAATATATATCCAAAAAATACTGTTAAGATTTTATCAAAAATTGAATATTTTTTTTCAGTTCGTTTAATTTTATAAAATACTAATGAGATTATTAATGAAATAATTAAGCTGAAATAATATGTGTTTAAATTTAAATATAAATTTAGATAATAAGAATAGATAATATTAAAAAAAGATAAAACAGAAATCAATCCAAAGAAAAAACTTAGATACTTTAAATGGAGATTAAACATAAGTTTAATAAGAACTTAATCTAAAAATATTTTCTACAAACGAAATAGAATCTTTTTTTACAATAAAAACGACCCTATCATCTTTCTTAAAAATAAAATTTGATCTTGGAATAATAACTTTACTATTTCTTAAAATCGCACCAATTCTTACCTCTTCAGGTAAATTTGATTTTTTTAATTCTTTATTGATTAATTCAGAGTTTTCTATTATTTCAGCTTCAATAACTTCATATTCACCGTCTGAAATTGTATAAGCATTTTCAATTGTTCCTTTATGAATATGCTTTAGAATACTAGAAACTGTTGTCATTCTAGGATCAATCAAATCATCAATCTTTAATGATGATTGTAATAGTGAATAATTCGGTTTATTAATCAAGGCCATTGTTCTTTTATCATCTATATCTTTTTCATCTTTAGCAAATTTTTCAACTAAAACACTTACCATTAAGTTATCCTCGTCATCATTAGTAAGAGCTAAAACTGTTTCAGACTCTCCTAGATTAGCTTCGGTCAGTACTTCTTCATCAAGTCCATTTCCATTTATTACGATTGCATCATTTAATTCATTAGCTAAATATTCAGCTCGTTCTTTATTTTTCTCAATAATTTTTACTCTTACACTTTCTAAAGTTTCTTCAATATTTTTTGCTAAATTAAATCCAATATTTCCACCACCAATTATAAGAATTTTTTTTGATATCTTCTCTACATGTCCGAAAGCCTCTAAAGTTTCAGCCATTTGTGATGAGTTTAAAATCGCATAAATCTTATCATCTTTCTTAACAGAATCGGTTTTTTTCGGAATAAAAAATTTTCCATCCCTGTTGATACCAATAATGTTTGCCTCAAGTTTTGGGTATTTTTTGGTTAATTCATTAAACTTTATACCTATTGATTTACAATCATCTTTTATAAGTATTTCAAGTAATCTAATTTTGTTATCAGCAAAAGGTACGCTATCTAAAGCTCCAGGAGCCTCTAATTTTCTTTGAATTGATTTAGCAATTTCTAATTCTGGTGAAATGATAACATCTATTGGTAAGTTTTCTTTATTATAAACTCTTGTAAATTTAGGATTCAAATAATCTTGTGACCTTATTCTAGCAATTTTCTTTGGTACATTAAAAATTGAATATGCTATTTGACATATAAGCATATTAATTTCATCGTTTCTAGTAACAGCAATAATCATATCTGTCTCTGGGGCATTAGCTTTCTCAAGAATTGATGGATAGGTCGCTTTACCAACAATTGCCTTTACATCCAAACTGTCATTGATTTTTTGAATATCATCACTGGATTGGTCAATTACCGTAATTGAATGCCCCTGTTCACTTAAAAGTTTTGCAATTGTAAAACCTACTCTACCGGCACCACAAATAATTATATTCATTTAATTAAATTCTTTTATTCCTAAACCTTTTAATTTTCTATGAAGTGCGCTTCTTTCCATGCCAACAAAATTTGCTGTTTTAGATATATTTCCATTAAATTTTTTTAATTGAATAGTTAAATACTCTTTTTCAAATTTTTCTCTAGCTTCTTTTAATGGCACAGATAGGCTATTTTCAGTGATTTTTTCACCTAATTCATCATCTTTTAAAGATTCTTTAACAATATTTGAAATTTTTTCTTTAGAATCTGGTTGGAGAATCGCAATTCTTTCAATCAAATTTCTTAGTTCCCTTACATTTCCTTTCCAGTTATGATTTAAAATATAACTGTCATTGTCATCAATATTTAATTCTTTAATATTGTAGTTAGTAGAAATTTTTTTAGAAAAATACTTGATTAGTAAAGGAATATCAGAAACTCTTTCATTTAATGACTTAATATTTATCTCAAAAACATTTAATCTATGATACAAATCTTCTCTAAAATTTCCAATTTTTACTTCCTCTTTTAAGTCCTTGCTAGATGAACAAATAATTCTTACGTCAACATTAATGTCATTATTTCCGTTTAATCTTTTGAACTTTTGATCAGTCAAAACTCTCAATATTTTTGATTGTATATCCAAAGGTATTTCGGAAACTTGGTCAATCAAAAGTGTTCCTTGATTTGATTTTTCTAAAGCACCATAGGAAATAGAACCATTTTCTTTTTCTTCTCCAAATAATTCTAGTTCGTACTTATTTGAGTCAAGCAGAGCTCCATTTAAAATTATAAATGGTTTATTATTTCTTTTAGAATTTTTATGAATTTTTCTTGCAATTAATTCTTTACCAGAACCTGAAGGTCCATTTATTAATATTCGACTTTCAGTAATTGAAATTTTATCTATTTGCTCTCTTATGGTTGAGATGTTTTTACTATTTCCAATTAATTCATAAGAGTAAAATAACTTATTTTCATATTCTTTATTTTGTGATTTGAGGTTTAAATTTTCAACTGCTCTTTTTATAAAATTCAATAATCTGGTTTGATCAAATGGTTTTTCAATAAATTCAAATGCTCCATGTTTTAGAGAACTTACTGCCATTTCAACATTAGCATGTCCAGTTATTATAATAACTGGCACATCTTTATTTTTAGATTTTATATGTGCCAATAACTCAATTCCGTCGTTATCACCTTTGTCTAATTTAACATCTAAAATTGCTACATCGGGAATTTTTTTATCAATTTCTGATAATGCTTGAGAATAGTTTGCAGCTATTCTTGTTCTATATCCAGCGTCAATAATTAATTCATTAAGAATATTTCTAATATCTGAATTGTCATCGACTATAAGAATTTCAACTGACATTATTTTATAAAATTAATATTAATTTTTGCTCCATTTGAAATCGAAAAAAAAGAAAGTTCTCCATTATGATCATTGACAATTTTATTTACTATAGACAATCCTAAACCTGTTCCATTTTTTTTTGTGGTAAAATATGGGCTCAAAATTTCATTAATATTGTTATCTAAATTGTTAAAACCAATACCATTATCAGCTAAACTGATTTTAATATGATCATTATTATCATTAATTTCAATTACTATTTTTTTATCAAAATTGGGGTTTTTTTCAGTTTTTTGTTGAATGCTTTCAATAGAATTCTTAATTAGATTAAAAAAGACTCTTGCAATTTGCTCTTTATCACAGTTTAAAAAAATATCTTTTTGCTTTGTTTGTAGTTGTATTTTAATTGATTTGTCTATCTCAGATAATAATTTTATATTTTCTTCTAAAATTTTAATCAGATCATTTTCTTTAAAAATTGGTTTAGGCATTCTTGCAAAATCAGAAAATTCATTAACTAAGTTTTCGATTTGTTTAATTTGATTATTTATGATTTTAAGATTTTCTTTAAAATTAGCCTGATCATCACTTGAAATTTTGTTAGCATATTTGTCTTTAATTCTATCTATAGTTAATTGGATTGGTGTAAGTGGATTTTTAATTTCATGAGCAAGTTTTCTAGCTAAATTTCCCCATGCTTTATATCTTTCATTTATGATTAATTTTTCTTGTTGATTTTTTAATCTACTAATCATTGAGTTAAAATTTTTATTTAAAATTTCCATATCTTTATCCGTTTTAATTTCAGGAACTTTTGTATTTAAATTACCTTGTCCTATTTCCGTAGAGGCTAAAATTAAGTTATTTATTGATCTAAAAAACCTTGAAGAAAATCTTATTGCAATAGTTATTGATATGAACAGCAATAAAGAGACAATAATTATATAGATTAAAATAAATGAGATTTTAATACCCGTGCTTCTTTCCTCAACTGTATAATAAAAATTTATTGCTTCTTGAGATTCTGACAAATAATTCGATATATTTTCGTCTAAAAATTTAACTACATATAAAAATCTATTATCAAAAGCCTGCAATTTAATTATCGCAGCTGAAATATTATTAGCAGTATCTATTATTTTAAGTGGTCTATCATCTTCTAAAACTAAATTGAGCGCTTTATCTACTGGTGCTTTATATTTTTCTTTTTCTTCAGAAGAAAAAAGTAAATTCTTATTCTTATCTATTATGTGTATTTCATCTACTTCTCTAATTAACTTTTGTGTTCTCAAAAACCTTAAATATTCTGTTTCATCATTGTTCAAAAAATTAGCGCTTTTATTTGTATCAAAAGCTATCAAAATTATATCAGCTTCAACTTTATTTCTAACTTCTTGGACATAATTTTTAGCAAGTTCGTATGAATTATTAACAACAGTTGTCACTTTTTTATCAAAATATTTTTCTAATGCGAAAGAAAATAGAAATAATGAAAATATTGAAATTAAAATTGAAGGTATTAAAGTAAATAAAGAAAAATAAGTAATATATTTTTTATTTGAAGTTAGGCCATCTTTATCAATATCATTTTTTATAGATTTTTTAATTTCAATAAAAATAAATACAAATAATAAGAAAAGTAATAGAATATTTATAATGAGCAAAAATTGTAAATTATTTTGATTTAACTCAATAAAACTTCTATCAATGAATGTTAAAAATGTTAAAAAACCTATAAATAGTGTGATACTAGATAGAATGATAATGAATATATTTTTTTTCAAAAATTCTAACATGATTTAGGATTATAGCATTTAAATAAATGAACAACTATTTTGTAATACTAGCTGCAGGAAAAAGTAAGAGATTTCATAAAAAATTAGCTAAACAATTCTATAATTATAAAAATAAAGATATTATAGATCACTCAGTTGAAAAATCATTAAATTCTAAGCTTTTTAAAAAGATATTAATAGTAACGAACAATCTTAATTATTTAAAAAAAAAGAAATATTCTAAATCAATAACAATAATCAAAGGAGGTAAGGAAAGATCAGATTCTTCTTTGATTGCCATAAAATACCTTAAAAAATATAAACCAAAAAACATATTTATTCATGATGCAGCAAGACCAAACTTTTCTATAAAATTGCTTAAAAATTTATTTAAAAATTTAAAAAAAAATAAAGCTGTAATTCCAATTGTTTTATCAAAAGACTCCATTAAATATAAGATAAAAAATCAAATATTCAATTTGAATAAAAATAATTCTTTATTAACACAAACTCCACAAGCTTTTAGATTTAAAGAATTATACAATCTGGCAATTAATGAAAAAAGTAAAATAAGTGATGAGGCGTCTCTTTTTATAAATCAAAATTATAAAGTTAAATTTATATCTGGAGAAAATAAAAATCACAAAATTACATATTTAGATGATATTGAAACTTCTAAAATTTATTTTGGTATAGGTTTTGACATTCATAAACTAATAAGAAATAAAAAACTTTATCTTGGTGGAGTAAAAATTCCTTTTCATTCGGGACTTAAAGGACATTCTGATGGAGATGTAATTTTGCACGCGATAATTGATGCAATTTTAGGTGCTTCAAGAAAAAAAGATATCGGCACTTATTTTCCAAATACAAAGAAATTTAAAAATATCAGATCCACGAAAATGTTGAAACCAATTATAGACAATCTTTATAAATCTAATATTTCAATAAATAACCTTGATATAAATTTAATTTGTGAACAACCTAAAGTTTCTAAATATCGAGATAAAATTATCAACTCAATATCAAAGCTCACTTCTTTAAATAAGAATCAAATTAACCTAAAAGGTAAAACAGTAGAAAAATTAGGTTTAATAGGAAAAGAAAAAGCAAT
Source organism: uncultured Pelagibacteraceae bacterium (assembly GCA_902632515.1). Next base: position 21,738 of record CACPDA010000007.1, on the reverse strand, counting down.
TGCTTGTGAAGTAATAATATCAATGACCAAATATGATTAAAACTTTAAATACACTTTTTGTTACAATGTTTGGATTAGGGAAAATACCAAAAATTCCTGGCACTTTTGGATCATTAGCTACAATAATTATACTTTATATTTTTTTTCATATATTAAATTTATCTTCAAATATAGTTTTGGTAAGTTTAATAATTATTTTTATTTTTTCATTTTTTGCAGTTGCAATACATATTAAAGATAATGAAAATAAAGATCCAAAAGAAGTAATTATAGATGAATTCATTGGTCAATCAATACCGATTTATCTTTATGAAATTTCACACGGAACAAATAAATCTCCTGATGAAGCGATAATTTTTTATAGTATTTGTTTTGTATTATTTAGATTTTTTGACATAGCAAAACCATTTCCTGTAAATTTTTTTGATAAAAACTTCAAAAATAGTTTTGGTGTCATCATGGATGATGTTTGTGCAGGATTTTATGTTGTTTTATCTTTAATTTGTTTTATGATTTTAAGTAGTTATTTAATCTAATGAAATCTTTAATCGATTTATTAACTAGAAAAAAATTGAAAATTTCTGTTGCAGAGTCTTGCACTGGAGGACTATTAGCTAGTTCAATTACTTCTGTCAGTGGTGCATCAAAAGTATTTGATTTAGGTCTTGTTACCTACTCGAACCAAGCAAAGATTAAATTTTTAAAAGTAAATAAAAATATCATTAAAAAGTATGGTGCTGTTAGCCAAGAGTGCTGTTTTGCAATGGTTAAAAATTTGTCCATAATATCTAAAGCTAATATAAATGTCTCAATAACTGGTATTGCGGGACCTAAAGGTGGCACTAAACAAAAACCTGTTGGCTTAGTTTTTATAGGGGTTAAAAGAGGTACTAAAATACAAATAAATAAGTGCTTATTTAAAAGTAAAAAAAGATCATCTATACAAAAAGCTACCGTTAAAAAAGCTTTGGCTTCAATTGTTAGAATTGCCAAATAACTCCTCAGCTCTTTTCTGAAAAGCATCAGCTATTTTTTCCAAACCAAATTGAAAAGAAACAACCATCAAAGAATTTAAAAACTTATTTTTGATTTCAAAATCAATATCAAAGGTGACTTCTGTAATACCATTATTTTTATAAATAAATTTCCAGTTGTTTGTTAAATGGTTTAATGGTCCCTCTACATTTTTAACAAAAATAGAGTCATTTTTTTTATCAAAAGAAACATCACTTTTGTATGTATCTTTAAATGGACCCTTGCCAATTGTAAGATCTGCAATTATTTTTTGTATATCACCTTCATTTTTGTTTTCGTAAATTTTTGCATCATAACAAAAAGGTACAAATTGAGGATATTTTTCAATATCCAGAACAAGATTTATTAAATCTTTTTTTTGACATTCAATCAACCTCTTTACAGAAGCTTTAGGCATTAATTAAAATTTAATCTATTTTTTTGAAGTTTAGCAAAATCTTCGTCCGCATGATAAGAAGATCTGGTTAAAGGAGATGATGAAACTAAAAGAAAACCTTTTGATTTTGCAATAAGTTCTAATTCTTTAAATTCATCCGGATGATAATATCTTTCAAGAGGATGATGTTTTACGGACGGCTGAAGATACTGACCAATTGTAATAAAATCTACATTTGCAGATCTTAAATCATCCATAACTTGTAATATTTCATCATGTTCCTCTCCAAGACCAACCATTATTCCTGATTTAGTAAACACTTTAGTGTTATCTTTTTTTGCATTTTTCAAAAGTTCTAGTGATGCAAAATACCTAGCACCTGGTCTAACTTTTAAATAAAGTCTCGGTACAGTTTCGATATTATGATTAAATACATCTAAATCTGCTTCAAGTAATTTTTTATAAGAGTCTCCTTTTCTTAAAAAATCTGGTGTTAAAACTTCAATAGTAGTGTCTGGATTTTTTTTCCTTGTAGTTTCGACTACTTTTTTAAAATGATTTGATCCGCCATCTGGTAAATCATCTCTGTCAACAGAAGTAATCACTACATGTCTTAAGTTTAATTTTTGAACTGCGTTAGCTATCTTAATATCCTCAAATGGATCTAATTTTTCTGGTTTTCCTGTTTTAACATCACAAAATGCACAAGCTCTTGTACACGTGTCACCCATAATCATAAATGTAGCGTGTCTTTTGCTCCAACACTCGGTGATATTTGGGCAATTAGCTTCTTGGCATACTGTCACAAGATTGCTTCTGTTAACAACAGTTTTTGTAGTAAAAAATTCTTTACTATTAATTAATTTTGATCTTATCCAATCAGGTTTTTTTTTAATTGGATTAATCGGATTTTTTACTTTTTCTGGATGTCGGGGTCTAATTTTTTGCGTCATTATTTCTAATTATATAAATTGTTTCATTTTTTTTTCCAAATAAAAATCTTTCTCTAATTAAAATTTCAATATAATCAAGATCCAGATTGTCACTTAATAATGAATTTTTAAAATCCAAGTCCTTAATTTGACTAATTATTTGAGACTCGTCTTTTTTTAAATCATTTAAAATTTGTTTTTTTTCAAAATAAGAAATAAGTCCCCTTTCTCCAGATAAAAGATTAAAGAAAAAATATAAAATTAGAAAAGATGATACTAATAAGAAATAATTTTTTTTTAATCTTTTAAGCATTAATGAATCTTATTCATTCTAGCCTTTTTTCCAAGTTCTTCTTCTATGCGAATTAATTGATTATATTTAGCTACTCTTTCTGACCGTGCTAGAGATCCTGTTTTTATTTGATTAGAATTAGTACCTACAGCCAAATCTGCAATAAAAGTATCTTCACTATCACCCGATCTGTGAGAAATAATCGTTTTAAAACCAATAATTTGAGCAAATTTGATAACATCTATTGTTTCTGAAACTGTTCCTATTTGATTTAGTTTGATCAAAATTGCATTCGAGGAAATATTCAAAAATCCTTTTTTTAGTCTTTCTAAATTTGTAACATAAAGGTCATCACCTACTATTTGAATTTTTTTCGTAGATTTCATCAATTTATTCCATGACATCCAATCATTTTCAGCAAAGGGATCTTCAATGGATTTAATTTTATATTTTTCAACCATTTTTTGATATTGTTGAATAGATTTATTAACTGACACAAATTTATTAGAATGAATAGAATATTTATTTTTTTTATAAAGTTCGTTAGCAGCAACATCTAAACATATAGAAATATCCTTACCATTAACAAATCCTGATTTTTTTATTGCATTTACAATCAAATCTAAAGCTTGGTTGTTATTATTAATCATGGGAGCAAAACCTCCTTCATCACCAACAGATGTTGATAGTTTTTTTTGCTTAATTAATTTACTTAAATTCTTAATCACAATAAAACTCATTCTCATTGCTTCTGAAAAACTGCGAGCTCGATCTGGTCTAATCATAAATTCTTGTATCCTCAACCCATTATTTGCATGAGCACCACCATTAATAATATTCATTAATGGATATGGTAATTTAAAATTATTCTTTACAAAAAAATTTTTATAAAGAGGTATTCCTTTTTCAATTGCAGAAAGTTTTTTAACTGCCATAGATACTGCTAAAATCGCATTAGCTCCTAATTTAGATTTTTGTTTAGTCCCATCTAAATTAATCATTATTGCATCAATACGCTCTTGATTATGTACAATTTGTCCTTTTAATTTTTTAGATATCTTTTTATTGATTAAATTAACTGCTGTTAAAACACTTTTACCTAAATATCTTTTGTTATTATTATCTCTTTTTTCAAATGCCTCATAAGTTCCTGTTGATGCTCCTGAAGGACAAATAGCTGAAGCACTATTTTTTTTTGTAGAAACTTCTGCTTCCACAGTAGGATTTCCTCTACTGTCAAAAATTTGACGAGCTTTAATTTTTAAAATTTTACTCACTAATTTTTTATTAATTTATCTATATCCGTAAGTTGTTTTAATAAATTTTCTAATTTGTTTAATGGTAACATATTTGGACCATCTGAAGGTGCATTATCAGGATCTTGATGTGTCTCTATAAAGACACCAGCAACGCCTACTGCAACTGCAGCTCTTGCTAGATATTCTACAAATTCCCTCTGTCCTCCACTTTTTTCTCCAAGACCTCCTGGTTGTTGTACAGAATGTGTTGCGTCAAATATCACTGGGTAACCGTTCTTTGCCATAATAGGTAAAGATCTCATATCAGAAACTAGAGTATTATAACCAAAACTTGCACCTCTTTCAGTTACTAAAATATTCTTATTTCCGCTATCTGATATTTTTTTTGTTACGTTTACCATATCCCATGGAGCTAAAAATTGTCCTTTCTTTACATTTATAGTTTTATTTGTTTTTGCAGCAGCGATTAATAGGTCTGTTTGTCTACAAAGAAAAGCAGGGATTTGTAAAATATCAACATGTTTAGAAACTACTTCACATTGTTCAATATTATGTATGTCAGTTAAAATTGGTATATTTAGATCTTTTTTAATTTTATCAAACACAGGAAGTGAGGCATCTAAACCAACGCCTCTTTTGCCTTTTAGGCTTGTTCGATTAGCTTTATCAAATGAAGTTTTATAAATAAATCCAAGATTAAATTTTGAGGTAATTTCCTTTATTTTTCCAGCCATATCCATTGCGTGCTGTTCTGTTTCAAGTTGGCAAGGACCCGCAATAATACAAATCTTGTTGTTATTTGAAATTTCTATATTCCCACAATTTACTTTTATCGAACTCATCTGTGATTTTTTGCTGCTTTGATAAAAGAAGAGAATAAAGGATGTGGCGCTAAAGGTCTAGATTTAAATTCAGGATGAAACTGAACTCCTATAAACCAAGGATGATTTTTAAGTTCAATTATCTCTGGAAGCTTATTATCTGGGGATAATCCGGAAAATATTAATCCTTTCTTCTCAAATTTTTCTTTAAATGAAATATTCACTTCATATCTATGTCTATGTCTTTCTTTAATTAATCGAGATTTATATATATCTTTAATTTTTGATCTATCTTTTAATATTGCATCGTAAGAACCAAGTCTCATTGTTCCTCCGAGATCTTTATCTGTACCTTTAACTTTTCTTCCACTTTTTTCCCACTCATGCATTAAGCCAACGATATGAACACCACCTTTATCAAATTCAGAGGAGGTTGCTTTTCTAATTTTCAATTGATTTCTTGCAAATTCTATAATGGCCATTTGCATTCCGTAACAAATTCCAAGGAATGGAATTTTATTTATTCTTGCATGCTTTATAGCTGCAATTTTTCCTTCTGTTCCTCTTTTACCAAAACCACCTGGAATTAAAATTCCTGAAACATTTTTAAGTTTATCTTTTATTTGTGATACTTTTAATTTTTCAGAGTCTATTCTAACTAAATTTACTTTTAGGTTATTAGCAATTCCTCCGTGAGTAAGTGCTTCATCTAAAGATTTATAAGCATCTTTTAATTCAACGTATTTACCTATAAGTGCAATATTGACTATTCTTTTTGCATTAATAGTTATTTTAGTGATTTTTTTCCAAGGGTTTAAATTATTAGATTTTTTAGACTTAAGTTTAAAATAATCTAAAACTTGAATATCTAATTTTTCTTTTGCGAAACTAATAGGTGCCTCATAAATAGTTTTAACATCAACTGTTTCAATTACATTTTTTATATCAACATTACAAAACAAAGATATTTTCTTTCTGTGTTCTAAAGGTATAGGTCTTTCTGATCTACAAATTATTATATCGGGTTGAACACCTATACTTCTTAATTCTTTAACAGAGTGTTGAGTTGGTTTAGTTTTAATTTCATCTGAAGCTTTTAAATAAGGAACCAGTGTTAAATGAATAAATAACGCATTTTTTTTTCCAATATCATTTGAAAACTGTCTTATAGCTTCAACAAATGGTAGACTTTCTATATCACCAACAATGCCTCCTATTTCACAAATAATAAAATCTTCTTTAGAGGTGTCGTGTTTAATAAATTCTTTTATTCTATTCGTAATGTGTGGAATAACTTGAACAGTTTTTCCAAGATACTCACCTTTTCTCTCTTTTTTTAAAACGTCACTATAAATTTTTCCTGTTGTTATATTGTCAGTTTTCTTAGCAGTTACTCCTGAAAATCTTTCATAATGACCTAAATCTAAATCTGTTTCTGCACCATCATCAGTTACGAAAACTTCACCATGTTGAAATGGGCTCATTGTTCCAGGATCTACATTCAAGTATGGGTCTAATTTTCTTAATCTTACTTTATAACCTCTTGATTGCAGAAGATAAGCCAGGGATGCTGAAGAGAGACCTTTTCCTAATGATGAGACCACGCCGCCCGTGACAAAAATATATCGCGCCATGGAAGTATCTTATAGCGAAGAAAAAAGAAAATTGAAAGGATTAATTATTATTTTCTGGAATTGTTGGTGTGTCTTCAGTTTTTTCCTCAACTGTATCTAAAACTGAACCTGTTGGAGAAAGTTCACCTCTAGAAACAATTGTCAATGCTAAACTACATATTATAAAAAGAGTTGCCACTACTGCAGTAGCTTTTGTCATAAAATTACCTGCAGTTCTAGAAAACATAAAATTTTCCTGGGATACTCCAATACCTAAAGCTCCACCTTCAGATTTTTGCATAAGGACTAATAAAACTAAAATTATTGCAAATATGATGTTGAGTACTAACAATATATTTTCCATGATGATTAATTATATGTTTTTTTTACGATATCAATAAAATTCTTTGAATTTTGGGATGCGCCTCCAATCAGGAAACCATCAAGATCTTTTATCACTTTTAAATCATTGATATTTTTAGAGTTAACAGAACCACCATATAATATTTTAGGGATCTTTGATTTAAATCTACTTTTTATAAATTTTATAGAGTTTTCAAGTTCTTTTATTTTTGGAATTTTACCAGTGCCAATTGACCAAACAGGTTCGTATGCAATAAAAATATTTGATTTTTTATTAATTTTATCTAAACCAAATTTAATTTGATTAGATAAAACTGAATAAGTTTTTCCAATTTTCTTTTCTTTTAAAGTTTCACCAATGCATAAAATTACTTTTAATTTTGCTTTAATGGCATTTTTAATTTTTTGATTTATTAATTTATTATTTTCACCCTTTTTTCTATTTTCAGAATGGCCAATGATTACATAATTAGCACCTATATCTTTTAACATTCTAGAATTAATAAAACCTGTGTGTGGACCATATTCATTACTTTCGTGACAATTTTGTGCACCAATATCAATTAGACAATTTTGGAATTTTTTGAAGAAGGAACTTATCAAAGTATAAGGGGGACAATATATTAGCCTACCTTTCTTTATTTCTTTAGATTTTGAAAATTTAATAACTTTATCTAATGTATTTAAAGATTTCAAATTTCCATACATTTTCCAATTAGCAATGAAATACATATATTTATTTGTCATATGAGCAATTTTAATTTATAGGTTTGTTTTTTAGAGATCAATAAATTTATATATTAATGATAGGAAGTTTTAGAAATTTTTCAAAATCAAGATTTGCTGGAATACTTGTGGCTATAATGATTATACCTTTTGTTTTTTGGGGTATGGGAAGTATGTTTAGTTCTGGAAATACAAATAGCATAGCGAAAATAAATAATGAAAATATATCAACTCAAGAATTTATTGATCATATTAACCAATTAAGTATATCAACTGACTCTATCAGAAAAAATTTAGATCAAAATATAATTGAAGAATTATTATCAGGATTAATTTCTTCAAAATTATTAAATCTTGAAATTGATGATTTTGATATTTTAATTTCCGAAAACACATTATTAAAAAAGATTAAACAAAATAAAAATTTTTTAGATGAAAAAGGTGTTTTTCAAAGAATTAAATATGAAAAATTTTTATTAGAAAACAATTTATCTGCAGCTCAATTTGAAATTAGATTAAAAGATAGGGAAATGCAAAAAAATTTATTTGATTATATTGGTGCTGGCACTGTATCACCAAAATTTTTAGTAAAAAAATTATATGAAGAAGAAAATAAGAAACTCGAAATTGAATTTATTAACTTGAATAATTTTTATCCCAAAAAAAAAGATATTTCTGACTTAGATTTAGAAAAATTTATTAATGAAAATGAGGACCAATTAAAAATTGATTATTTAGATTTTAGTTATGCTAAAATTACCCCACAAAACTTACTGGGTGTAGATGAGTTTAATCAAGCATTTTTTGATAAAATTGATCAAATTGAAATTGATATATCTAACAATGTTGAATTCAATTCAATTATAGAAAAACTAAATATTAAATCTACAAACGTTTTAAATTTTAAATTTTCTCAAAATAAAAATGATATAGAAAAAAAAATATTTGAGCTTAAGAATAATTCATTTGATATATTTGAAAATAAGAATGAGTATATACTGTATAAAATTAACAAATTAGAGCAAAAAAAACCAGATATTAAAGATAATGAAATTAAAAAAGAAATTCTTGAATTAGTTTACCAAAAAAATATGTTCAGTTATAATAAAGATTTGATTGATCAAATTACTAACAAATCTTTCAAAAATGAAAATTTTTTGGAAATGGGTCAAAATAATATTAATACGATAACAATAAATTCGATAAGAGATAATAAAAAATTTGAAATTAATGCTGTAAAACTTCTTTATTCTCTACCAGAGAAATCTTTTACATTAATTAATGATGAAAAAAATAATATCTATTTAGCCAAAATTAAAAAATTTGAAAATGTGAGTTTTACTGAAGATAATTTCAATGATAATTTAGCAAAAGAAAATTCAAATACTAAACAAAGTATTTTACAATCTTATGATAACTTTTTAAATAACAAATACCAAGTTACTTTAAATCAAAAAACTATTCAACGAGTTAAAAATTTCTTTCAATGATAATAAATCGAAGCTTCCAAGATTTTAAGTTTCGACATAGAAGCAAAAAAAATCAAATAATCTATACTTCAAAAAAAGTTAAAAATGATGATGAGGTTTTAAATCTTATTGACAATTTTTTAATTGAAAAAAATAGTTTTGTATTTGAGTCCGTAGAAAAAGGTAAAATCAAAGGTAGATATACTATATTTGGTAAAAATCCTGACAAAATATGGGAATTTAACAACAAAAGTTCTTTTATAATAAAAAAAAATAAAAAAATTAAATTAAAAGAAAGACCTGAGGTTCTAATTGAGAAAATTATTGAAGATTTTAAATTTGAGACACCAAGAAGTTTACCAAAAATTTGCTCTTTAATATCTGGATTTTTTTCATATGACTCAATTAGATATATAGAAAAAATTTCTGATAATTGTAAAAACGATCTAAATTTACCAGATGTAAGGCTTTTAAGGCCAAGAACGCTAGTAATTCACGATAATTTTAAAAAAGAAATATTTTACATTAACAATATATACAAAGATGAAAAAATTATAAACTACCAAAAAAAATATGAAGAAGTTAAATCAGATCTTTATAAATTAATTTTTCAATCATCTATCAGAAATATCGGTAACAAAAATCACAATAAACCTAAAAATTTCGTTATTAGATCAAATACATCCAAAAATAAATTTTTAAGTATGGTTAATAAAGCAAAAAAATATATTAAACTGGGAGATATTTTTCAGGTTGTTTTAAGTCAAAGATTTGAAGCTAAATTAACAAAAAAACCGATCGATATTTATAAAAAACTAAGGGTAACTAATCCTTCTCCTTTTATGTTTTTTTTTAATTTTAGTGATTTTCAAATTATTGGAGCAAGTCCAGAAATATTAGTTAGACTGAGAGACAACAAAATTACAGTACGTCCAATAGCGGGAACAAGACCAAGAGGAAAAACGTCTAAAGAAGATATGTTTTACGAAAAAGATCTTCTTAAAGATAAAAAAGAACTTTCTGAACATTTGATGCTGTTAGATTTAGGAAGAAATGATGCTGGTAAAGTCTCAAAAATAAATTCAGTTAAAGTAACTGAAAGTTTCATAATTGAGAGGTACTCTCATGTGATGCATATTGTTTCAAATGTTGTTGGAAAATATAATAAAAAATTTTCAAAGTTTAAATCATTATTGGCTGGTTTTCCTGCGGGAACTGTTTCTGGTGCCCCTAAAATTAGAGCAATGGAAATCATTGATGAGTTAGAAACAACAAAAAGAAAAGTTTATGCTGGAGGAATCGGATATTTTTCTGCAAATGGTGAATTTGATACATGTATAGCTTTAAGAACAGCAGTTGCTAAAAAAGATAAATTCTATGTTCAGGCTGGAGCTGGTATTGTGGCTGACAGTAAACCATTAAAAGAATATGAAGAAACAGTAAACAAAGCTAAAGCTTTAATTAATGCGCTAAAATGAAAAAAATAATTTTAATCGACAATTATGATAGTTTTACTTTTAATCTCTATCATTATTTATCTTCATTGAGAGTAAATGTTGATGTTATTAGGAATGATAAAATTACTTCAAATGAAATACTTAAAAAAAAATATATTAAAATTGTTATCTCACCAGGACCTGGAAATCCTAATCAATCAGGTAATTGTCTTAAAATTGTAAAATCTTTACATAAAAAAATACCAATTCTTGGGGTATGCTTAGGTCACCAGATAATAGGACAAGTTTTTGGATCAAAAATAATCCCCGCTAGAAAGTTAATGCATGGAAAAACAAGCAAAATAATATCAAAAAAAAAGGGTATATTAAAAAATCTTCCTAAAATTTTTGAGGCAACTCGATATCATAGTTTGATTATTGATAAAAAATCATTGTCTCAAGATCTTGAAATTACTGCAGAAACTAAAGATGGGTTAATTATGGGTGTACAACATAAAAAATATAATGTTCATGGAGTGCAATTTCATCCTGAAAGTATTAAAACAAAATTGGGTATTAAAATTTTAAAAAATTTCATTAGAATTTAAGATATATGGAACAGTTCATAGATAAAATTAAAAATAAACAAGATTTAACTTTCGAAGAAAGTAAAAAAGCTTTTGATTTATTAATGGAAGGTAGAGCAAACGACCAAGAAATATTCGATTTTTTAACACTTTTATCAATCAAAGGTGAAACTTCAAATGAAATAGCTGGCGGTGTTTACGTTTTAAGAAAAAAATCTAAAAGAGTTAATGTTGAAAATTGTGTTGATACTTGTGGTACTGGTGGGGACGGTATGAACACACTAAATATATCAACAGCTTCTGCATTGTTGCTTGCAAGTATGGGTGTTAAAGTAGCCAAACATGGTAATAAGGCAGTTTCATCCAAATGTGGATCTGGCGATGTATTAGAGGCTTTAAATATAAAAATTGATTTAGAACCAGATGATATAGAAACTCAAATAAATAAAAATAATTTTGGTTTTATGTTTGCACCTAATTATCATAGTGCTATGAGGTTTGTTGGTCCAACTAGAAAAAAAATTGGAAAAAGAACAATATTTAATATGATCGGACCATTAAGCAGCCCTGCCTTAGTAAAAAAACAGGTGGTTGGTGTTTTTGATAAAAATCTTTTAAAAATATTTGCAAATGCTCTAAAAAACTTAGATATTAAATTTGCTTGGATTGTAAATAGCGAAGATGGCTTAGATGAAATTTCTCCATATGCTAAAACAAATGTAATTCAATTAAAGGATGGAAAGATTTCTGAAATTATAATTGATCCTAAAGAATTAAATATAAATGCGGATAAATTTGAAAATCTTGTTGGTGATGATGCAAAATTCAATGCGAATAAAATGATTAGTATATTCAAAGGTGAAGATAATGATTTTTCAAAAGCTGTTTGCTTAAACGCTGCGGCAGGATTAATAGTAAATGAAACTCATCAAAATTTTTCTGATGCATATAATAATGCAAGAGAACATATTTTATCTATTAAAGTTATCAAACATTTAGAAAAAATTCAAAATGGCTGAAAACGTTCTTGAAAAAATAATTAATAAAAAAATTGAAAAAATAGTAAATTTAAAAAAAACTATTTCACTGGAATCATTAGATGAATTGATTAATACAAATAAAACTTTTGTTAATTTTAAAAAAAAAATTGAAAATAATATTAAAGAAGACAAGTACTCTGTTATTGCTGAAATTAAAAAAGCAAGCCCTTCTGCAGGTGTTATTATCAAAGATTATGATCCTGTCAAAATAGCTAATATATATAATACTAATAAAGCCACTTGTTTATCGGTTTTGACCGAGGAAGATTTTTTTTTAGGAAACCTTGTACATATTAGTAAGATTAAAGAAAAAATTAATTTGCCAATTTTATGTAAAGATTTTTTTGTAGATAAGTTTCAAGTACCTTTGGCAAAAAGTTACGGAGCTGATGCAATATTAATTATATTAGCTGGTGTTAGTGATAAACTTGCAGATGATTTATATAATGAAGCACTTAAGTTAAACATGTCAGTAATTGTTGAAGTTCATACTATTGAAGAAGCAAAGAGTGCCTTAAGATATAAAGATGCTTTAATTGGAGTAAATAATAGAAATTTAAAAACTTTAAAAACCGACATAAATACAACTTTTGGTATTCATGATGTTTTAGTTAATCACCCTAGTCCATTAATTTCTGAGAGTGGAATTAAAACAAAAGAAGAGCTTTTGGAACTCTCAAACAAAACATCTATTAAAACTTTTTTAATTGGTGAATCACTTTTGAAAGATCTTGATAATAATTCTATTTTTTCAGTTCTGTAGTCAAATAACTCCCTATTTTATTAGCTTTTTTTACTATTGTGAATTGTAGAGAACTTTTGTAGAACAGATTTTGTACGATATTTGTTCTTATGCTAACAAAAAAACAAAAAAACCTGCTTTTATTTATCAACAAGAAGTTGAGAAGCTCTGGTGTTTCTCCTTCTTATGAGGAAATGAAACAGTCATTAAACTTAAAATCAAAATCTGGAATTCATAGATTAATAAGCGCATTAGAAGAAAGAGGATTTATTAAAAGATTAGCTCATAAAGCAAGAGCTCTTGAGGTTGTTAAATTGCCAGAAACTGCATCAGCAAATGATATTTATAACAATTTCTCACCTAGTGTTATTAAAGGTGGGCTAGATGACGAAAAGCCATTTTCTGATGAAAATGAAGTTCCTGTTTTAGGTAAAATTGCAGCTGGAACTCCAGTCGAAGCTATTCAAAATGAAGTTTCGAGAATACCTTTGCCAAGTAATTTAGAAAAAAATGGTGATTATTTTGGTCTTAAAGTTCAAGGAGATTCAATGATTGAAGCAGGAATTCATGAGGGTGATACAGTTATAATCAAAAGGACTGATACAGCAGATAATGGAAAAATTGTTGTCGCTTTAATTGATGAACATGAAGCAATGTTGAAAAGAATTAGAAAAAAAGGAAAAGTTGTAGCCTTAGAAAGTGCAAATAAAAACTACGAAACAAAAATTTTTGGACCAGACAGAGTAAAAGTTCAGGGTGTATTAGTATCTTTATATAGAAACTTCTAAAAAAATAGTCTAAATAAATAGAATGAAAAAAGTAGCAACTAGATTTGCTCCTTCTCCAACAGGTCCCTTACATATCGGTGGGGTACGGACAGCTTTATTTAATTGGTTGTATGCCAAAAATCAAAAAGGTAATTTTTTTTTAAGAATCGAAGATACTGATAAAGAAAGATCGAAAGATGAATACAAAAAACAAATCATTGAGTCTCTTAAATGGATAGGTGTAAATCATGATGGAGAAGAATATATTCAATCAAAAAAGATAGAAGATCATATAAAAGTTGCTAACGATTTATTAAAAAATGGTTTTGCTTATAAATGTTATTGTTCAAATGAAGAAATTGAAGAGCAAAAAAAAAGAGCAAAACAGAAAAAAATACCTTATGTTTATGATAGAAAATGGAGAGAGAAAGATGAAAAAGAAGCTCCAAAAGATATTAAACCAGTTTTAAGATTTAAAAGTAAAATAGAAGGTACCTCAATATTAAAAGACTTAGTTCAAGGAGATGTCAAAATAGAAAATAATACCATAGAAGACTTTGTCATTTTGAGGAATGATGGAACTCCAACGTATAATTTGTCTGCATCTGTAGATGATCATCAAATGAATATGACTCATATTATTAGAGGAGATGATCATAAAATAAATACATTTAAACAAATACAAATTTATGAAGCTATGAAATGGGAAATTCCCACTTTTGCTCATATCCCTTTAATACATACTATTGAAGGTAAAAAATTGTCTAAAAGAGATAAAGCATCAACATTACATGATTATTCAAGTATTGGTATAATGCCGGATGCGTTAAGGAACTATCTTCTTAGATTAGGATGGTCATTTAAAGACAAAGAAATTTTTACATTAGAAGAAAGTATTAAATATTTTAATCTTGAGGGTGTAGGCAAATCACCGTCTAAATTAGATATGAGTCGAATTTTATCAATGAATGAGCATTATATAAAAAATATAGATGAAAAAGATTTATTAGATCAATTTATTTATTATTGCCAAATATTTAAAAGTGAAATTAAAAAAGATAAAATTGAAAAAATCAAAAAATCTTTAACAATTCTTAAAAATAAAGCCAAAACATTAGAAGATATATATAATAATTGCCAATATATTTTAAATGATGAAGTGAAATTTAATAAAGAGGATTTGGCATTAATAGATAATAAATCAAAAAAAATAATCACAGAATTTTACAACAAGTTTAAAGAAATTAATGAATTGAATAGAGATAATTTAGAACCAATAGTTCAAAATTTAATAAAATCTAATGAAACAAATTTTAAAGGAGTTGGGCAACCATTAAGAATAGCTTTAACGGGATCAAAATTCGGACCTGGTATTTATGATATAATTATATCACTTGGTAAAGATGACGTGGAAAAAAGATTAACTAACAAGGTTTTTTCTTAAGATTAAGGCAGCTTCATTTGATGAGGAAGATTTTGATTTAATACCATCTAGAGTTCTTTTGCATTCTTCCAATTGTTTTTTTGCAATACTTGGATTTTTAAGAATATATCTTACTGAATTATAAATTTCTTTTGCATTACATTCATTTTGTAATAATTCAGGAATTATCTCTTTATTATTAATAATATTAATAATATTTGCAAACTTAACATTTACTAATAATTTAAAAATCATAAAATTTATGAAACTTAATTTGTAAATAATTATTGAAGGAATATTTGAATTACAAACTTGTAAGGATACAGTTCCAGATTTACATACAGCGAAAATAGAATGAGATAATATTTGTTTTTTCATATTTTCATTAGAAATAACATCTGTATTTTGCAATTTTTTATCTTTTACAAATTCAACTATATAATTTTTATTTTCTTCTGTTGCATGGAAAACAAAACTGTAATCTGAGTCTTTCGTATTCATCATATCTATAAATTCAATTAATATAGGTAAGAGAACACTTGTTTCTGACTTTCGACTACCTGGAAAAATAGATATAATTTTTTTATCTTTAGATATTAGATTATTAATATCAGTCTTATTAGAATCTGTATCTTCGATCAATGGATGCCCAACAAATGTATTTCTTATACTTTCGTCATCAAAATATTTTTTTTCAAAATCAAATAATAAAAGAATGTGATCAATAAATTTTTTCATCTTTTTTACTCTATTTTTTCGCCAAATCCATACTTGAGGAGCAACATAATGTATTGTTTTTATTTTTTGATTTCTTTTTTTCACTAATTCAGCAACTCTTAATGTAAAATCTGGACTATCTACACTAAATAAAATATCTGGATTAAATTTTAAGATTTCATCGACCGTTTGATTGATCTTTTTTTTTATCTTAAAAATATTTAGTAAGACACTTGTAAAACCTAAATAAGTAATTTCTTTTAATTCATAAATAGATTTAATACCTAGGTTTTTTAAATTTGAACCACCTACTGATAAATATTCAATATTATTATTCTCTCTTTGGAGTTTAGAAATTACAGTTGAAGCTAGTTTATCTCCAGATGGCTCCCCTGTTAATACAAATATTTTTTTCATTTAATAGAAATAAAAATTTTGTTCTTATTAGCAAATTGTATACATTTAATTTTGTCTAAAAAAATATTCTTTTTTGATTTTAAAACTATTCCTTTCAAACCATATTTTTTACAGTCCTTAAGCGTTCGAAGTCCTATTGTGGGTAAATCCATTCTTAAATCTTGTCTTTTTTTTGGAATTTTTATTAATATACCTCCTGAATTTCTTTTTAATTTAAATAACATTTTTTTAGTTCCTTGATTACCTTCTTTTGCGATAATGTTATTGTCCTTAACCACTAATGCTTGGACATGATCTAAGGTATTAGATTTGCTTAAATACTTTATACCTTGATTAATAGATTTATTATCAATTTGTGAAGGTTTTAATTTCGTAAAATTTCCTTTTTTACCTGCTAATTCAGGATTGAAATAAATTGAACTTAATACTTTAATTTTTTCATTATTAAGAATTTTAATTATTGCTTTAATTATAGCTGCATCACCCAATTTTGCTGCTTTAATGACACTTGGCATGTAATAGATACCTTTTAAATCTAATCTTAGGGACGAAAATTTTGGCTTAGCAATTTTTCCAGCAAAAAGTACTTTATTAGATTTTTTTTCTTTAATTAGATTGATAATTTCTCCAAATTTACCAATACTAATTCTATGTGAGTTTTTATCTTTTTTAAACTTACCTTTTTTAGAGAAATCAATTATGAAATATTTCTTTTTTTTTCTTTTAATTTTATTAAGTACAATATTTGAAAAGTCTGTATCTCCTAAGAATAATCCTATCATCTTATTTTGAAAAAGGTGTGCATATTGGCCTTTTTTTATCTTTTTCTAAAAATTCTACTACATCTTTAACTAATTCGTTTTCTTTAAGATTTGAGTCTAAATTTTTTAAGTTTTCTGTTAAATTTTCATTTTTGAATATTTCTTTATATGCCTCACTTAATGTAAGAATTTCTTTATTAGGTATATTTCTTCTTCTTAAACCAATTAAATTTAATCCTTGAAGAACACTTCTGTTTCCATGAGCAATTCCATAAGGAATTACATCTCTTACAACACCACACATTCCTCCGATCATTGCAAATTTTCCAACTCTAGTAAATTGTTGAACAGCTGAATTACCTCCAATTATTACATTGTTCTCAATATGAGCATGACCTCCTAATGGAACATTATTTGCTAAAATTACATTGTCCTCAACTAAACAATCATGAGCAATATGAGATGAGACCATAAACAAACAATTATTTCCAACTTTGGTTAGTCCCCCTCCTCCATCTGTACCTTTATTTATAGTTACATATTCTCTTATTTTATTATTATTACCTATTTCTAGTTGAGTTTTTTCCCCTTTATATTTTAAATCTTGTGGATCATTACCAATAGAGGCAAATGGGTATATGTTATTATTCTCCCCAATTTTGGTATTGCCTAAAATACTTACATGAGATTGGATAATTGAATTTTTTCCTATCTCTACATTTGGGCCAATTTCACAATATGCTCCAATTTTTACATCAGAACTTATTTTTGCTTTGGAATCTATTATGGCAGTTTTATGTATCATTATTTATTTTCTCTTAAAAATTCACGAATATTTTTAGCTGGATATCCCATTACTTTTGTATTATTAGGAATATCTTTTATTACACCACTCCCTCCAGCTATATCAACGTTATCTCCTATTTTTAAATGTCCAGAAATACCCGCTTGACCTCCTATTCTAACATTACTACCAATTGACGAACTTCCCGCAATACCAACTTGACCAGCAATTATGGTATTTTCACCAATCTTTACATTATGAGCAATGTGAACTTGATTATCTAAAAAAGTATTTTTTCCAATTTCAGTGTTAGACATTGAACCACGATCGATTGTTGCGCCACAACCAATTTCACAATTTTCATTAATGATCACTATTCCAATGTGTGGATAACGAAGATTTTGTGATTTTTTAGGGAAAAAACCAAAACCTTTTTTTCCAACAACACAATTATCGAGAATAGATACATTGTCTTTAACGTATGCGTTTCTAATTATTGTATTGGAACCAATTTTACAATTATTACCAATTTTAACATTCTTTTCTATTATTGTATTGTGTCCAATCAAACAGTCTGAACCAATATCAACATTTTCACCAATTAAAACATTCTTTCCATATTCAACTTTATTTTTTAAGTTTACTTGTTCTATATTTTTGACTTTTGTATCAAATTCATCTTCAATAGAATTTGGATAAATCTTTGAAGTAACAATTGAAGTAGCAATAAGAACGTTCTCAACAATTATTGGTTTACATGTTTTTGGTAAACAGTCTTTTAATAAATCTGTTGTTAAACAATATAAAGCTTTTGTGGATTTAGCTAAATCTTTGTATCTCTTAGAGTGTAAAAATGTTAAGGAATCTTTATCTGCACTAAATAAATCTTTAATATCCATAATTTTAGAATTTTTTGAGAAATCAATCTTAATTTTCAATAATTTTGAAATTTCATCGATAGATATAGGACCTTGATAAGTAAAAAAAGGATGAGACATGATTGCTTTTATCAAAGCAAAAAATCTTTAATAGTAAAAAAATATTGCTAATTATTTCCTATCTACAATGGTAGCTGACCACATAGCATCAGCCATCTTTTTATCGTCAACAAATGCTTCACCTTTGTATTTCCATACACGACCGTGAGATCTAACCGCCTCTATCTTTAACTTAAGTTTACAGTCAGGAATGACAGGACTTCTAAATCTAGCTTTTTCGACACTCATTAAAAAAACTAACTTATTTTCATAAGTAGATTTATCTAAACCATGTGCTGTTAAAGCTGCTGCAGCTTGACCAAAGGATTCAACTATCAAAACTCCTGGCATAACTGGTTGACCAGGAAAATGACCATTAACAAAAAAACTATCTTTTTTAACATTTAAAATAGCTGTAGCAGATTCTAATTTTTTAATATCATATAATTCATCAATTAAGAGCATTGGATCTCTATGAGGTAATAATTCTTCAATTTGTTTTCTGTTTAATTTTTCCATCTTATTTAATTTCTTTATTAACTAATTGTAAAATTTCATTTGTTATATCGTAATTTTTTTTTGCCATATAAACATTTTTTTTATCAATTATTACATCGATTGAATTTTTATCCATATATTTTTGAATGATAGGATTAATTAAATCTAATAATTTATTTAACTCTTCCTTTTTTTTTTCATTTAAAGATAAAACAACTTTTTTTTTATTATTTTCATAATCTGAAAGTTTTTTTTTGAAATCATTGACTTTTTTTACAAATTCTTCTTCAGAAATTAAATTTTTTGTTTTTTTTATTTCTTCATTTTCTTTTTTTAAATCTTTTTCAATAGATTTTAGTCTTAAAATTTCTTTTTTTTCAGCTTTTTCAATTTTTATGATAATAGATTTTGCGGGTTTACTTTGATTTAAAATAAAATCAATGTCTAAATAAACTATTTTTTCTGCACTATAACTTAGTGTAAGATTAAATAATAAAAAAAAAAAATTTATAAATAAAATCTTCTTTAGCATTAAAATGAGGTACCTAAATTGAATTTAAAAGTTTCTGTTTTATCTGTATTAGCTTTTGAAACTGGTAAAGCTACTGAAAAATTTAAAGGACCGATAACAGTAAACCAATCAACTCCAACTCCTACAGATGATCGAATTGTGTCAGAATCATTTAATGATCCGTCATAATCAACACCCCACAAATTAGCAACATCCATAAACATCAATACATCAACATTTTGAGCATTAGGCAATATTTGGGGTAGAGTTGTAGATACGTTTAATGCTGCTGCATAATTTCCTCCAATAAAGTCATTTCCATCTTTTGGTCCAACCTTACCACCAACAAACCCTCTCAGCATGCTTGGGGGTATGTATATTCTTTCTGATAGTTTAACATCATCATTAGTTAAAGAAGTAGTTCCTTTTAGAAACAATGAGACTTTTGAAACATTTTCCTCAAATAACTCGTTATAATAGCTAACTCTATACATATTAGTTAAAGTATTGTTTTCACTGACAATAGGAACGTCTACAGAATAAACACTTCTTAATCCATCTGTAGTTTTAAACTTTTGATTTCTTTTATCATAATCAAGATCAATAGTTATAAATGTGTCCCAATAATTTCCTTTTTGAGCTTTTTGTCTTGCTGACGCACTTGAATTAGTTTCTATCTTTTCATAATAAGAACTTTGACCTAAACCTAAAAATAAATCATCTTGATACTCAAATTTTGTTCCAAAACCAAAACCAGTTTTATTACTTTTATAGCCTGACTCAGTTAACTTATCCGTCTCTAAAGCTTGAATATCAGCATAAACTCTTTTATCAGAGTTCTTATAATTTGGGTTACTCACGGAAAATAATCCTTTTATTGTTTCTGTGGATATAGTTAAATTACTATTTAATCTGACACCTCTTCCTAAAAAATTATTTTCTTTAACACCAAAAGTTAAAGTGCTTCCATCTGTACCAACTCCGGCTCCAGCAACTATTTCTCCAGTAGCTTTTTCTTCTATATTGATGTCTATAATCTTATTTCCATCTGTTTGAGAGTCTTTAATATCACTAATTACAGATTTGAATATATTTAAACTTTTAATATTATTAATTGATTTATTTGCAAGAATTGTATTAAATTCATCTCCTTCATCAATTAATAATTGATTTCTTATTACATTTTCAGCTGTAATATTGTTTCCAAAAATATTTATTCTTTCAACGATAAATTTTTCACTTTCTAAAATTTTGAATATCAAATCTATCTTATTATCAACAACAATTTCTTCTACACTTGACTCGATCGATTTAAATTCTTCTAATAGAATAATATTGTCTATTTCTTCTAAAATATTAGAAATTATATTAATAGAGTAAGGCTTACCTTTAATTTTATTAAATAATTTATTTAAATTATCAAAATTATCAGCCTCAAAATCAACAGGTAATTCTAGAGATATGTTATTAAAAGAAAATTTTTTGTTAGCATTTATATTATAAACTAACTCAAATTCATTTTCATTTATTAATTTTGCAAAAGACGAATTTATTTGTACATCGTAATATCCTTTATTCAAATAAAAGTTTTTTAATAATCTAGAGTCTAATTCTAAAATTTCTTGATTTAGATACTTTTTTCCGGACAAAAATTTCCAAAATTTATATTCTTCGCTAATAATTACACCTTTTAATTTCTTATCTTTATAAATTTTATCACCAATAAAAGAGATTTTTCTAATTTTTGCTTTTTCACCCATTTCAATATCATAAATAACATTAACTTTGTTATCACCTAGATCTTCAATTTTTGCATTTGCTGTTGAAAAATAATAGCCTAATTTTTTTAATTCATTTAAAATTTGATTTACATCTTTATTAACCAATAACTCATTGTATGAACTTCTAGATTTTATTTTTAAATTTTGATTTAATATTTTTATTATTTTTTTTGCTTTAATTCCGTTAAATGAAACGTTTTCCACAATCGGATTTTCTTCTACTTGAATAATTAACTTATCATTTTGTAATGAAATCTGAACATCTTTAAAAAAGTTAGTATCATAGATATTTTTCAATATTTCATTTATATCTCTTTGGTCAATATCGTCTCCAACGTTAACATTTGAAAACATTAAAATAGTATCACTTGAAATTCTCTCATTTCCTGAAATTTCCACACTATTAATTTT